>JBGTLU010000012.1:0-19087 GCA_041743935.1 Sphingobacteriaceae bacterium | reverse complement strand
CTGATATCCGGACTCGTTATATTCTATGATCTCAAATCTTTTTTTGTCGGCATAGTTACCCGGATTCACTCTTACTTTTTCGATGATTCTGGCGGCAAGTTCTGCAGCATTTGGGGTAAAATGGATATCAGCTATTAATGGCACCTTATATCCTCTTTTGAGAAGTTCTTTTTTAATAACTTCTAGATTTTGAGCTTCCTTAATGGATGGTGCAGTAATGCGAACATACTCACAACCAGCATTTACCATTCGGATGGTTTGCTCAACCGTAGCCATGGTATCCATGGTATCGGTGGTGGTCATGCTTTGAATTCGTATGGGATGGTTTGCACCTAAAGCAACATCGCCAATAGATACTTCTCGGGTAAGAAAACGGGAGTAATTACTTAACGAATTACAATATTTTCCTTTAAGAAACTGAATTTGTTTGGCAAGATTTCCTGTATGCTCCATACTTACTATTTAGCAAACAAAAGTAAGAAAAGGAGGCATTTGTTTATGAAGAGGTTTATTTAAACAGGTTTTTTTTATCGGGCACCACAATCCACATGACGATGTAAACTAATATACCAATTGAAAAGAACGCAGCTATGATAAACGCAACTCGTATTAATACTTTATCCAAATCAAAATATTCTCCCAAACCAGTGCAAACACCTCCAATTGAGCCTTCGCTAGAATTTCTATATAACTTCTTGGTCATTTGTTTTCAATTAAAAAGTAAAGGTAGCAGATTTTGTTGTCAAATCTCTCCTAATGTAGGTCTTATTATTACTTCATCCATATTTGCTCCGGTACTACAATTCACAGCAGCCAACACAGCATCGGCAATGTCTGTTGCAGAAATAAACCTTTCTTCAGGTATATCTGTACCCAACCATGAATAAGTAAATGTTGCACCGGGAATTATTGCTGTTACCCGAACACCTGTTTGTTGTACTTCTTCTCTGAGATTATCAGTAAAACTTTGCATTGCTGCTTTAGATACAGCATAAGCACCTGCATGTACAAGTAATTTTTTTGTGGTGATAGAAGTGATATTTATAACATGTCCGCTTTTTTTCGTGATCATATCTGGCACAAATGCTTGAGTAAGTTCTATAGCTGCAAAAAAATTGGCGTTTAACATTTGCGTGTAATCCTCTAATTTGGTATTCAAAATAGTGCCTTGCGTGTAAATACCAGCGTTATTCACTAAAATGTCTATCTGCCCAAAATCATTTTTTATTTGATGGATAAAGGCTTTTACATCATCGGATTTTGCACAATCCACGGAGCGTGTTAAAATTTTTATGTTTACATATTTCGCTTTTAGTGCATTTGCAAAACGCTCTAGATCCGACAAATTACGAGCACAAAGTGCTAAATCGTACCCTTTTTGAGCAAATTTTTCTGCTATAGCTGCGCCAATTCCTTTGCTGGCACCTGTTATAAGAACTTTCATTTACTGGCTAAATTAGTTTATTTTAGCAGAAAATCTATGTATGGTACTTCACAGTTTAGGCAAATATGTGTTGCTTATGCGAGCAACTTTTAGTATACCGGAGAAATTTTCGGTTTATCGCAAAGAAATATTTCGGGAGATGGTTTCCATTGGTGTTGGCTCAGTGTGGATTGTAGTAATTATATCAATATTTTTTGGAGCGGTAACTTGTGTACAAACCGCTTATCAGTTGATTTCTGATTTAATCCCTAAAAGTGTAATCGGCAGTATAACCAGAGATTCTACTTTGTTGGAATTAAGTCCCACTTTAGGTGGATTAGTTTTAGCTGGAAAAATAGGTTCTAGTATTGCATCACAAATAGGTACCATGCGAGTAACCGAGCAAATAGATGCGCTAGAAATTATGGGTATTAATTCACCTAGTTATTTAATATTACCAAAAATTATTGCGGCATTAACCATGTTCCCAATTCTGGTTATTATATCCATGTTTTTAAGCATCACTGGAGGGTTAGTTGCAGGAGTAGTATCCGGAGCGGTAACTCAACAAGATTACATGGAGGGTATTTTAGGAGACTTTAATCCGTTTTTCTTATACATTGGTATAATCAAAACAGTAGTTTATGCTTTTATAATTTCAACTGTTTCCTCTTATCAAGGTTTTTATGTTGCAGGTGGAGCATTAGAAGTAGGCGAAGCCAGTACACGTGCCGTTGTAGTTAGTTGTGTGTTGATACTTGTTGCCGATTTATTATTAGCTATTTTATTATTATGATAGAAGTAAAAAATATTTACAAATCTTTTGATGAAGTTGAAGTTCTGATGGACATTTCCGCAAAATTCCGTCCTGGTATTACCAACCTCATTATTGGAAGTAGTGGTTCTGGTAAAACCACGCTTATAAAATGCATGGTAGGGTTACATGAAGTTACTCAAGGTGAAATTTTATATGCTGATGAGGATTTCACAAAAATGAATTTTGAAGAAAGAATACCAATACGAAAAGAAATTGGGATGCTTTTTCAGAGTTCTGCTTTGTTTGATTCTTTGACCGTAGAAGAAAATGTAATGTTTGCATTGAATATGTTTACTGAAATGTCGAGAAGTGAAAAATTAGACCGAGTAAACTTTTGTTTAGATAGAGTAAATCTTGAGAATGTGAATAAAAGATATCCCGCAGAAATATCAGGAGGGATGAAAAAAAGAGTTGGCATTGCAAGAGCAATTGTAATGCAACCCAAATATCTTTTTTGCGATGAGCCAAACTCAGGATTAGACCCACTTACCTCTATCGTTATTGATAAATTAATACTAGAAATTACGCAAGAATACAATATAACTACCATAGTAAATACTCACGACATGAACTCTGTGGTAGAAATTGGTGAAAATATTCTATTTCTATACAATGGTAAAAAATGGTGGGAAGGTAGCAGTGCCGAAATTTTAAAAACGGACAATCCGGAAGTAAATGATTTTGTTTTTGCCTCAAAAATTGCAAAAGAATACACTAAGATGATATAGTATTAGTTGTTAGTTGTTAGTTGTTAGTGAAAATTCCAAAATCTTAAATCTATTATCTCATTTCTCAAACCATGATTCAACAACTCACTCCGCAAAATTTTACCGATTACGAACTTTTGGATTGTGGAGATTTTGAAAAACTAGAACGATTTGGTAAGCATATTTTAATCCGGCCAGAACCACAAGCCGTTTGGAATAAAAGTTTAAGCGATACCGATTGGGATAAATTACATCATATAAAATTTAAAGGCAGATCGGCTACTAGCGGCGAATGGATAAAAAAACAAACCTCTATACCAGATAGATGGAACATAGAATTTAAAAACAAAGACATTGCTTTTAAACTAAGGTTGGGATTAACATCATTCAAGCACGTAGGTGTGTTTCCAGAACAGGCTGTAAACTGGGATTTCATCAGCCAAAAAATAAAAAAACTTACTACCAAAGAACCAAAATTTTTAAACCTATTTGCCTACACTGGTGCTGCATCTCTAGCCGCAAAAGCTGCAGGAGCAGATACCACGCATGTAGATTCTATAAAACAAGTGATCACGTGGTCCAACGAAAATCAAGAGCTATCTGGCTTAAAAGATATTAGATGGGTAGTGGAAGATGCATTGAAGTTTGTGAAACGCGAACTTAAACGAGGCAAAAAATACCATGGAATTATTTTAGATCCGCCTGCTTATGGCAACGGACCAAACGGTGAAAAATGGAAATTGGAGGATAACATTACCGAAATGGTAAACGATGTTGTACAACTATTGGATGAAAAAGAGCATTTTTTGATTTTAAATACCTACTCGCTTGGTTTTTCGTCTATTATAGTAGAAAATTTACTTAAAAATGCTTATCCGAACGCAAAAAATCTAGAAATTGGAGAACTTTATTTACAAGCTACGCATGGTAATAAGTTGCCTTTAGGTGTTTTCGGAAGATTCAGTAACGTATAGTTTTTATTCTTCTACCACTACAAAAACATCTTCATTCTCCCGTTTCATTAAGTATTTTTCGCGAGCAAATTTCTCTAGCTTTTCGGGATTGGAAGTAAGCTCTTCCATGTCTTTTTGCGTTTTGGCTATTTCTGTTTCGTAATAGGTTCTGTCTGCTTTTAATTTATCTAAACGCTCCCGGTATTTTTGCTGGGCAAAAAAATCATTCCGATCGATAAAAAACATCCACACTAAAAAGAATATACTTAAAATCACATACGGACTTTTAAGAAAAGGAAATATCTTTCTCATTATTCCAAAAGTACGTTTAGGGTTAGTATCCATCAAAATCTATCTTATCCACAAGTTAACAATTTAAATTGCGTATGCTTACCTAACAAATTTAAAGGAGTTACCAAGGTAGTTGGCAGATGCCCCTAATTCTTCTTCTATTCGTATTAATTGGTTGTATTTGGCAACCCGATCTGAGCGAGATGCAGAACCAGTTTTAATTTGTCCGCAATTTAGTGCTACCGATAAATCTGCTATGGTAAAATCTTCTGTTTCTCCAGAGCGGTGACTCATAACCGAAGTGTAACTATTACGATGTGCCATATTTACGGCGTTAATGGTTTCTGTTAACGTACCAATCTGATTCACTTTTACCAAAATGGAGTTAGCAATTTGTTGGTCTATCCCTTTTTGTAAACGAGTTACATTGGTTACGAATAAATCATCGCCAACTAATTGAACCTGTTTGCCAATTCGGTCGGTTAATTGTTTCCAACCATCCCAATCATCTTCATCTAAACCATCTTCTATAGAAATGATCGGATATTTTGTTGCCCAATCTGCCCAATAATCTATCATTTGAGCGCTTGTTAAACTCTCGCCGCTTGATTTATGAAAAACATATTTACCATCACGATACATTTCTGAACTTGCTGCATCCATGGCAATGTAAATATCCTCTCCCGGGCGATATCCGGCTTTTTCAATAGCTTGTAGAACGGTTTCAATAGCTTCTACGTTTGAACCTATGTTTGGGGCAAAACCACCTTCATCGCCAACATTGGTGCTATATCCTTTTTTCTTTAATACTGTTTTTAAATGATGAAATATCTCGGTTCCCCAACGTAAGCCTTCCGAAAAACTTTCTGCTCCTATGGGCATCACCATAAATTCCTGAAAATCTATTTTGTTATCGGCATGTGCTCCGCCATTTAAAATATTCATCATCGGGATGGGTAATGTGTTGGCATTTACTCCACCAATGTATCGGTATAAAGATTGATGCGATTCTTGAGCTGCCGCTTTTGCAACTGCTAAAGACACACCAAGAATGGCATTAGCGCCGATTTTTGCTTTGTTTGGAGTACCATCAATCTCCAACATTAATCTATCAATAATATTTTGTTCATAAACGTCTATCCCTTTTAGTTCAGGTGCTAAACGTTCGTTTACATTTTTAACCGCCTTTAAAACCCCCTTCCCCAAATATTTGGTTTCATCGCCATCTCGTAGTTCTACTGCTTCGTGTTTTCCGGTGGATGCTCCAGAAGGTACTGCTGCACGTGTCAAAACTCCGTTTTCTGTTAATACTTCTACTTCAATGGTTGGGTTGCCTCTCGAATCTAAAATCTGACGGGCATGAACGTTTAAAATGATACTCATAGTATGCTAAATTAATGGTTTTATTGCTTTTGCTTTAAGTTCCCAAGTGTAAATCACAGGGCTGGCAAAATGGTAGCCGCTGCTATTTACACTGTTCCAAAAGTTGGTAAAAAATCTAAAAAGATATTGAAAAAATCGTTTAAAAATTCTCTTTAGCCCAGATTTGTCTAATAAATCGTGTGGATCTAGGAATGTAATTTCTTTAAAACCAGATGCCGAAAGCACATAGTGTAAACTACCCGAAGTATATAATGTGTAATGGGTAAAATCTTCCCACATCCAATAACTGTGGTTTGGAGCTTGACCGTTGGGCACCATCACTAAAAATTTACCGCCAGGTTTTAGCATGCTGAAAATTAGTTTTAAGGTAGATAAAGTTTCACCTTTAGGAATATGCTCGAGCACATGGCTCATCAAAATAATCTCGTATTTATTTGGATTCTCGGAAGCAAACGAATTTAAATCTTCCACTTTCTTAACCGATAAATCAATGGATTTACAAAATGCAACTGCTTCGTCGTTGATATCAATCCCGGTTAGTTTTGTATAGCCTTTTCTTGTAATGGCATGCAGCATTTGACCAAAACCACAACCTAAATCCAAAATAGGGGCATCTTTGGCATTTGGCAACTCCTTTTGAAGGTAAGTTGGTAGAGTATAATTTAAATAGGTTGTTGGATCTACTCCTCTGAACTCAAAATAATTAGAATACTCTTCGAATTTTGCCATTAAGATTGCATTAGTGTAACAAAATCATCAAACAGATAACGAGAATCATGAGGGCCGGGTGAAGATTCAGGGTGATATTGTACAGAAAATGCTTTTTTCCCTTTCACTCTAATGCCTTCTATGGTTTTATCGTTTAGGTTGATGTGGGTAATTTCTACTTTATCCGATGCTTTTACCTCGTCGGGGTTTACTCCAAAGCCATGATTTTGAGAAGTAACTTCGCAATGGTTGATGATGATATTTTTTACCGGATGATTTAATCCACGATGACCATTGTGCATTTTATAGGTAGAAATCCCATTAGCTAAAGCCAGAATTTGATGCCCAAGACATATGCCAAACAATGGTTTATTAGCCGCTAAAATTTGTTTCACCGTTTCTACTGCATAAGGCATTGCCGCGGGGTCACCAGGTCCGTTGGATATGAAATATCCGTCGGGGTTCCATTTTTGCATTTCCTCAAAAGTAGTTTTTGCCGGAAAAACTTTTGCATAAATATTTCGATGATCAAAGTTTCGGAGGATGTTCTTTTTCACCCCTAAATCTAAAACAGCAACTTTATGTTCTGCATCCGGATTGCCATAAAAATAGGTTTCTTTGGTACAAACTTCAGATGAAAGCTCTAAACCAGCCATGTTAGGCACTTCTGCTAGCTTTTGCTTCAAAACCTCTACGTTCAGAATATCAGAAGAAATTATACCATTCATTGCACCTTTATCTCTAATGTGTCGAACTAATGCTCTGGTATCTACATCTGAAATGCCAACGATAGATTCATCCAAGAAATAATCTTGTATGGATTGATCTGCTAATTTGCGGGAAAAATTGATGGTATAATTCTTACAAACTAAGCCTGCTATTTTAATCCCTGCCGATTCCACTTCTTCATTTCGGATACCATAGTTGCCAATGTGTGCATTGGTTGTAACCATTATCTGACGGTAATAAGATGGGTCAGTAAAAATTTCTTGGTAACCGGTCATTCCGGTATTGAAACAAATTTCGCCGGTTGTGGTGCCAATTTTTCCGGCTGCAAAACCTTTAAACAATGTACCATCGGCCAATAAAAGTAATGCGGGAATTTTTTGAATTAACGACATGGATTTCCAAGTTATACTTGGGTTGCAAAGCTAAAAAAAAGTAGGTAATTTCGAGTAGTTCCGATTAATTTCTCATATTCGAACAATAATTATCTATACAAAAACTTCGAAAAATAAAACATGTCTGTTCATACTAACATAAAACGAGTAACCACCCATACTATTCAAGAAATGAAAGCAAAGGGTGAAAAAATTGCAATGCTTACTGCATATGATTTTTCTACTGCCACTATTTTAGATGGTGCTGGAATAGATGTGCTTTTAGTAGGCGATTCTGCCTCTAATGTAATGGCCGGGCATGAAACTACTTTACCCATTACTTTAGATCAAATGATTTACCACGCTTCATCTGTAGTGAGAGCGGTAAAAAGAGCGCTAATTGTAGTGGATTTACCTTTTGGTTCCTATCAAGGAAATAGCAAAGAGGCCTTAAATTCTTCAATAAAAATCATGAAAGAATCTGGGGCACATGCTGTAAAATTAGAAGGTGGGTCTGAAGTTAGAGAATCGATTGAACGTATAATTTCTGCAGGTGTACCTGTAATGGGGCATTTAGGATTAACACCTCAATCTATATATAAATTTGGCACTTATACTGTACGTGCAAAGGAAGAAGCCGAAGCAAAAAAATTAATGGAGGATGCTAAGATTTTGGAAGATGCCGGGTGTTTTGCTTTAGTTTTAGAGAAAATTCCTGCTCATTTGGCCAAAAAAGTATCTGAAAGTATAAAAATACCGACCATTGGAATTGGTGCGGGCCCAGATACCGATGGGCAAGTACTAGTAGTAAATGATATGTTAGGGATAACCAAAGGTTTTAAACCAAGGTTTCTGAGACAGTACTTAAATTTATACGAATCCATAGACCAAGCCGTTCAATCTTATATAAAAGATGTAAAATCGAACGATTTTCCAAATCAAAAAGAGCAATATTAACTGCTCCATTTTTAGTCATGAATGATGTCGAGTTTGATTTTTTAGCCAAAAGAGTACTCTATGAAGATAATCACATCATTGCTATCAACAAACCTGCGGGTGTTTTGGTGCAAGATGATGATACTGGAGATACTCCGCTAGATAAATTGGTAAATGAATATATATCAGAAAAATACAATAAACCTAATGGTGCGTTTTTAGGGGTGGTTCACAGATTAGATAGACCAGTAAGCGGAGTGATTCTATTTGCACGCACAAGTAAAGCACTTGAACGGATAAATGCTTTATTTAAAAGCAGAAATATGCATAAAACGTATTGGGCTATTACTCGAAATAAACCAACCCCCGAATCCGGAAATCTAATTCATTTCCTTGTTAAAAACTCCGAAAAGAACGTTACAAAAGCGCACGAAAAAGAAGTTAACGGAAGCCAAAGATCAGAACTCAATTATCAGTTAATAGCAGAGCACAACAACTATTATTTAATAGAAGTGAATCCGATAACGGGCAGGCCTCACCAAATTAGAGTTCAACTTTCTACTTTGGGTTGCCCCATTGTTGGAGATAATAAATACGGATATCCACGAGGAAATAAAGACAAAAGTATTTGTTTGCATGCACGCAGAATAAGTTTTATTCATCCGGTAAAAAAAGAACAAATTACCATAGAAGCTCCAATTCCTGAAGATAATTTTTGGCAACAGTTTAGTTCATTTCAATAAAAAAATCCGAACACCTTAGCATTCGGATTTAAGAGCGAATTAAACTACTGTAATTTAATTTTTTACAAAAGTTGATCGATACACTTTATCTTTCTCCTTAATAATTAGGGTATATAATCCAGGCAACAAATCACCTGAATTTATAGTTAGCTTATTGGTTTGATTGGTCTCTATAACTATAACTTCTTTTCCCATCACATCGTAAATTCGTATCGTTTTAGTTTCATTCCCAACATCTGGTAATTGTATATAAAATTCAGAAACAACCGGATTTGGATATACAGAAATCTTTTGTGCAAAACGAAGCGGTTCTGTTGAGGTAACTGTACCGCAAATGATGTTTTTATATAAAAAATCACTGGTTTCTCTTATCGTGGTATCCATGTAGCGAGATGCAGTTATAGCATCTTCTCCAATTGCTGGACCAAGCGGCACGAATGGAACATGACCCGCACCTAAAAAAGTGTATAATTTATGTGGCAAGCCTCTTTTTTTTGCAAAAGTGTCTATGGCAAAGCTGCCGTCAACGGTAAGTAAAGTATTACCAAATAAAGCAATATCATCACGCCCGTAGGGAACTGTAGCATCGTTTGTACCGTGCATGCTAAAAATTGGCACGATATCGTTATCAATCCAACCGGCTCTGCCAATTGCTCCACACAGATTTACGATGACATTTACTTTAGAGGATATGCCTCCTGCGTTGGTATTTCCTTCAATTCCGCCAAAGGTTTCTATGTCAATTATATCCGCAATCTCTTCTTTTCTATCTAAAAATTGCAGGTGTAAACCTATAAATCCACCGGCAGATACACCCAAGAAAGCGATTTTATTGGTATCAATTCTATACGTTGCAGCATTGCGTTTTAAATGACGAACCGAGGCTTTACCATCATGCACTGCCCGCACTACAGCACCAGCTGCTTGTTGAGTATTTGGTGGAAAATTCTCGAATCCTAAACGATAATCAATGGATGCCACCACATATCCACGTCTTACAAATGCTTCTGCCAATTGTACAATATCTGGGCTTTTTTTATCGCCAAAAGTAAAACTACCACCAAATGCCATGATAATGAGTGGTCGTTTTTGTTCCTGATCTAAAAACGGCTGATAGATATCCATAAATAATGGCTGCGGAACACCTAAAGCTGTGGTGTTGTTACCAAATAAAACCTGCGGAGTAAGAGTAAATAAATCAAAAACTGGTTCTTTGTATCTCTCGCCACAATCTTGTGCAAATGCATTGGATAAGCTAATCAAAAAAAGAAATATGGTTAGTATTGAATTTTTCATGCATTTGATTTTAGTTGGTAACTATAATTTTTTGACGAGTAGATTTTGCACCCGATTGAAGTTGAAGGGTATAATAGCCCGGAGCTAAATCAGCAACATTGAACGTTTCTGTTGTTCCCGAATTTAGTTTTTTGGTGTTTACTATTCTTCCGCTAAGATCAAATATGGTTGCTGATAAAGTTGTTGTTTTAGTATCCTCAAAAAACACATTTAATACATCATGTACCGGATTAGGATATACTTTAGTTTGTTTTAATACCAATTGATTAAAAACTGAAGTGGTTTCACAAGGTGCTATATCCCCGTTGTTAAAATCACAGGGTGGTGCATTCTCGGTCAATCCTTCTACTTCTCCTAGTCCTAAAAAGTTTTCATATACATGTTTCACCGTAAAACTCATTAAACTATCCATATACAAAGCAGCAGTTGGGCTACTGTTAAATTGTATATATGGGACATGTGGTGCGCCATACCAAGTGTAAAAAACACTGCTATAGCCTTTCTTTTTAGCATGTTTATCTATATCATAGCTTCCTTGTACTTCAATAATTGGCACTGCGGGCTCAGGTGGTAAAGGAGTTAAATCATTTAGGTTAATGACCCTGGTTGCATAAGGTACTGTAGCATCATTAGTACCGTGCATACTAATTACTGGCACGTTACTAGAGTAGTCATCGTCCATCCACGAAACTACTCTGGTGGCGCCGCAAAAATTAATTATTCCTTGTATTTCGGATGATTCTTTTATGGTGTTAGTTGTTCCCTCTATACCCCCTAATCCTTTAAATAAATTCACTACAGAACGTTGGGTGGTATCAATAAAACTTGGCACTTCTGAAGGTAGGTTTAGATATGCCACATTTAATGCGATAAATGCGCCGGCTGATGTTCCACCAAAATATACTCTATTCTTATCTATTTTATATTGATTGGCAACTGAACGCAAAAAACGAATTGCCGCTCTGCCATCTTGTAGGGCTCGGTAAACGGTACGAGTTGCATTAACAGAATCAATGGGTTGTTCGTAACCCAAACGGTATTGGATGGATGCTGTTACAAATCCACGTTTGGCGAATTCATTACAAAAAAACACAATATCGGCATCGTTTTTTGTACCGTTTAAAAACGAGCCACCATGTGCCCAAATAATCAATGGACGGTTGGTTACGGTATCGCCCACTGGTTCATAAATATCTAAAAATAGATTTTGCTGAGTTAATCCAAACTGAGTTTGTAAAGCGTCGTAGGTGAAATTAGACCCGTATTGTATGTCAGCAGTTTTTTTTACTTCTGTAAAAATCCTATCAAAATACCGTTTATCTTGAGCATTCGCTGCATGAATAGTGAGTAATAAAAAGAGCGTTAAAGTAAATTTTAATTTCATATAAATATGGATTTAAGAAATAAAAGTAAAGTTTTCGAACCAAAAATCAAAATAGTATTAGGCAACATAAAATATGAAATTTGATACAAGAAAATTGAAGCAGAAAGTAAGAAATGGGAAATAAGAAGAAGAAAAAATACCATAAAAAAAGTCAGACATCTTTTCTAAGTCATCTGACTTTCTTGGAATTAGAAATATGCTAATTACATGTTCCTAATGATCTCGTCGCCAAATTCAGAGCATTTTAATAAGGTAGCTCCTTCCATTAAACGTTCAAAATCATAAGTTACTTTTTTATTTGCAATAGATTGCTCAAGGCCTTTGTAAATTAAATCTGCTGCTTCTTGCCATCCTAAATGTTCGAGCATTAAACAACCAGATAATATAACAGAGCCTGGGTTAACTTTATCTAAATCGGCATATTTTGGTGCAGTACCATGAGTAGCTTCAAAAATTGCATGCCCAGTTTTGTAATTGATATTTGCACCTGGTGCAATGCCTATTCCTCCTACAATTGCAGCTAATGCATCCGAAATATAATCTCCGTTTAGGTTTAAGGTTGCAACTACTGAGTATTCACTTGGGCGAAGTAAAATTTGTTGTAAAAATGCATCGGCAATAGAATCCTTTATCAATAATTTTCCGGATTTGATGGCTGCATCTTGTGCATCATTTGCTGCTTTCTCTCCTTGATTTACTTTTATTTCGTCATATTGACTCCAGGTAAATACTTTGTCGCCAAATTCTCTCTCGGCCAATTCATATCCCCAAGTTTTAAAAGCACCTTCGGTAAATTTCATGATATTACCTTTATGTACTAAGGTTACGCTAGGTTTTTTATGTTTTATCGCATAATTAATGGCCGCACGAATCAATCGCTCGGATCCTTCTTTAGATACCGGTTTTATACCAATGGATGAACTTTCAGGGAAGCGAATTTTTTTCACACCCATCTCTTTTTGAAGAAATTCTAAAACTTTTTGTACTTCTGCGGTACCACTCATGTATTCAATACCGGCATAAATATCTTCCGTGTTTTCACGAAAAATAACCATGTCAGTTAACTCAGGTCTTAAAACTGGCGAAGGAACACCGGCAAAATATTTAACCGGGCGAAGACAAACGTATAAATCTAAAATTTGTCTTAATGCTACATTTAACGAACGTATTCCGCCACCAACCGGAGTGGTTAATGGGCCTTTAATGGCAATGATATTTTCGCGAATTACGTCTAATGTTTCATCCGGTAACCAATTACCGGTTTGTTTAAATGCCTTTTCACCGGCTAAAACTTCTTTCCAAACTATTTTTTTCTCTCCGTTATAAGCTTTTGCTACTGCTGCATCTATCACTCTAACCGATGCTGCCCAAATATCCGGACCTGTACCATCTCCTTCTATAAAAGGAATGATTGGATTTGCCGGTACACTTAAAACTCCGTCTTGTTGTACTGTTATTTTATTTCCCGTCATCATATATTTAATTTGGCGCAAAGGTAATAATTTATCCTTAAAGCCTTGTGGAGTAACCAATGCGTGACATAGAAATTTAATTTATTTCCAGGATTTTTTAAGAATCTATATCTAAATCCAAACGTTTTAACATGTGTAGCAAATTCGGATTTTTTTCTGCCATGTGGTTAAACTTATCCTGGTTGGTGTATAGTTTTTTCTTTGAATCTTGAACTGCACTTTCTGCAATTACTAAATCAATAGAAAAGTTATTTAGTTTTTGTCGTAAGAAAGATAAAATCTCTTGTCTTTCGTCCTGAATAAGTTTAGATTGATAATTATTTTCAACTTGTAAATGTAATTCGAAATTCTCCTTTAAATTAATCTCATCCCCAAGTGCAGTAAATAAATTGATAGATTTTTGTGTTTTTGCCCATGCTTTTAATTCTACCCAAACTTCTTTTAATCTTATAGTATCAAATTCATCTTTTGCTCTTTTAACACTAGCTGTTTGAATGTCAATATCCGAAACTTCCAATTTATCTACCGGAATGCTATAAGATATTACTGGGGTTTTAGGGATGGAAGGTGTTTTTAAATTGGTAGTGGTTATACTTTTTTTACTTTCTACAACCGGAACTACAATATTTTTAGTCGATTGTATTGGTGTGGTAGCTGGTTTGTTAAATTCATCCGTTTTTATTTCAGGTTTTTTTTTTAAGTCTGTGGGTACAGAACCTGAATGACCAGAAATATTTAATGCAGCTTGTATGTGGCACATTTTTATTAATGCCAATTCTACTTGCAACCGTTGGTTTTTACTTGTTCTTAAATTTAAATCACATTGGTTACCAATGTTTAATGCAGATAGCAAGAAAGAGACCTCTGAAGTTTGAGATTGCTCTAGATATCTTTTTTTAATTCCTTCACTAGTTTCTAGAAGTTTAATTGTACTTGGGTCTTTAGCTACTAATAAGTTCCTAAAATGCTCACAAAGACCGTTAATGTAATTGTTACCATCAAAGCCTTTTTCTAAAACGGTATTAAACAATAACAGGCTTTCAGGTAGTTGTTGATTTACCAACAAATCGGTTGCTTTAAAATAATAATCATAATCCAGAATGTTTAGATTATCAATTACCGCCTGATACGTTATATTCCCGCCAGAAAAAGAAGTAATTTGATCAAACATAGATAAAGCATCTCTCAAAGCTCCATCTGCTTTTTGTGCGATAATATGTAATGCATCTGTATCTACCTGAATATTTTCCTTATCGGCAATATGCTGTAGATGTTCAGCCATATCATTCACTTTAATTCTATTAAAATCAAAGATCTGGCAACGTGATAAAATGGTGGGTAATATTTTATGTTTTTCGGTTGTTGCTAAAATAAAAATAGCATAAGGAGGTGGCTCTTCCAATGTTTTAAGAAATGCATTAAATGCACTGGTAGAAAGCATGTGCACCTCATCGATGATATAAATTTTGTACTTGCCAGATTGTGGCGCATAACGTACTTGTTCCACCAAGCTTCTTATATCATCTACCGAATTATTGGATGCAGCATCCAACTCATGGAAATTCATGGAAGCACCCTGCAGAAAAGATTTACAGGAACTACATTCTCCGCATGCTTCGGTATCAGGGGTAATATTTTCGCAATTTATGGTTTTGGCTAAAACTCGTGCGCAGGTAGTTTTACCTACCCCTCTTGGGCCACAAAATAAAAAAGCCTGAGCTAATTGATTGTTCTTAATGGCATTTTTTAGAGTATTGGTAATGTGCGATTGTCCAACAACCGTATTAAAGGTTGTAGGGCGATATTTTCTGGCCGAAACAATAAAATTATCCATTGCTACGAAAGTACAGCATTAGCTAAAAAAATCAAGTACTTTTTTAGGTGGAGTTATCCACCATTTTAAAAAAGTATAAAACCAACTACAAAAAAATTATAATCTCTTAAGTATGTTTGATATTAGTGTATAAATAACTACATTTGCAGCCCGCTAAAAAGCGGATTAAACAATTAAATCAAACAATGAAGAATTTCGAAACTGTAGTAATTCTTACCCCATTGTTATCAGAAGAAGCTGCAAAAGATGTAGTGGCAAAATTTAGAAAAATTTTGACTGATAACGGAGCCGAAATTGTCCACGAAGACAATTGGGGTTTGAAAAAGTTAGCTTACCCGATAAGCAAAAAAACTACCGGTTACTATACAGTAACTGAGTTTAAGGCTCCAGGCGAATTAATCAACAAATTGGAAATTGAGTACAAGCGCGATGAGCGTGTAATGCGTTTCTTAACCATTGCGTTAGACAAGCATGCATCCTCATACAATGAGCGCAAACGTACAGGTACTTTAGCTCCTAAAAAATCTAAAAGAGAATTGGAGGCAATCAATGGCTAGAGATCAAATTTCGTACGTAACACCACCAAAAGTGGATGAAACACGTAAAAAGTATTGCCGTTTCAGAAAAAATGGCATTAAGTACATTGATTATAAAGATGCCAACTTCCTTTTGAAGTTTGTTAATGAGCAAGGTAAAATTCTACCTCGCCGTTTAACGGGTACATCTTTAAAATATCAACGTAAAGTAGCACAAGCTGTTAAGCGTGCTCGTCATATTGCAGTTTTGCCTTTTGTGGCTGATGGTTTAAAATAAGGAGGGAACAATCATGGAAATTATTCTAAAACAAGACGTTAAACACGTTGGAGAAAAAGACGAAATTGTAAACGTAAAACCTGGTTATGCCCGTAACTTCTTATTACCACAAGGATTTGCAGTTATCGCAAACCCTAGCAATCGTAAGGTGTTAGCTGAAAGCATTAAACAAGGACAATTTAAACAAGAAAAAGTTAAAAAAGATGCCGAAGCAATAGCAGCTGGATTAGAAGGTGTTACGTTAAGCATTGGTGCTAAGGCCGGAGAAACCGGTAAAATTTTTGGTGCAGTAAATACTTTACAAATATCTGATGCATTGAAAAAATTAGGACATGAAGTTGATCGTCGTAAAATTACATTTGAAAGCGATGTAAAATTCATTGGTTCTTACGTAGCAAATTTAAACTTACATAAAGAAGTGAAAGTGCAAGTACCTTTTGAGGTAATTGCCGAATAATTTTCATTTCGTATCTAAAAATGCCTATCTCAGAAAGTGAGATAGGCATTTTTTTTAATTTAATTTTTACATTTATCCCATGTTCAAACGCGTGCTTAGATTTTGCTTAAGGTTGATGATGTGGTTTTTCATCATCAGTATTTCTTGGGTAATCATCTACAGATTTATACCACCCCCTATTAGTTATTTAATGATTGAACGCACCGTTGGGCAATTATTTTCTGATAAACCAGTGAAGTTTAAGAAAGATTGGGTGAGTTTTGATGAAATTTCTATGAACATGAAAAAAGCTGCAATCGCTGCCGAGGATCAATTATTCTTGGAACACATGGGATTTGATTGGGATGCAGTAAAGAAAGCTTATACCTATAACCAGAAAAAAAAAGGTCGAGTACTTAAAGGCGGTAGCACCATTACTCAGCAAGTTGCCAAAAATGTTTTTTTATGGCCGCAACGCTCATGGGTAAGGAAGGGTTTTGAAGTTTATTTTACCTTCTTGATAGAGATATTTTGGTCGAAAAAAAGAATACTCCACGTTTATTTAAATGTAATAGAAATGGGCGAAGGCATTTATGGCATAGAAGCTGCAAGCAAAATTTACTTTAATAAATCGGCTGCAAATCTTACTCGAGCTGAGGCTGCCCTCATTGCTGCCGTACTACCAAACCCAAGGAGATGGAGCCCAGCAAAACCAACGTCCTACATCTATGGCCGACAAGCCAGAATTATGCGCGGAATGCGGCAAATTGGGGATTTAAATTTTTAAACAGATACTTTACTTAAGGTATCGGCAAAATAATTAGCATGCCAGCTTTCTGCCAACGGGATTTCCCATTGATTATCCAATGCTGCTTTTGTTGTTACAAGGTTGTTAAACACAATGGTATTTTTAGTGACTATTCCATTTTCAATGTTTAATTCCATTTCCGACCTATTAACCACTACAATTTTCTCTTCATTTTTATAGGCAAATTGTAATCTGTCGAATAAATTAACCCCTAAAGTTCGTTCTATCTCTTGCATAAAATGTACTGATTTATCTATGGAGCAACCACTAGCACCAGCTGCCGTTTCATCCACCATTAAAATAATAAATCGCTTATACCTAATCTCTGATTTTGCAACTAATTGTTGGTTGTGGGCCGTCCATTGTTCAGTAAAATGGAATAACTGTTTTTGCAACCAAACCAATTCTTCGGTAGAAAATTCTTTGTTAGATTGATAAATCCAAACTTTGGATGATGGTGAAAAGGAATGGCTCATAATTTGTAAAGTTACGGAGAATAGTTAATTTTAATAAAAATGAATCTGATGAAAAAACCTGTCCTAAATCCCGTCTATATTTTTGGAATATTTGTATGGCTAGTAAGCTCTTCTTTTTTTTCTTCTATAGATGAACCAGAAAAAGATAAGTTGCCTTCGGTTAAAGATTTTATGTTTGATGCCGTAAAAGAAGGATTAGTTGAAATGAATTTTATGCGCTGGCAATGCAAAGAAATTGGAGGCAATGCAGGATTTTTTATCCCAAAATGTGTGATTTGTGATGCAACTAGAAGAGCATTTAAGGAAGTTGCTGAAATACCTGAAGATAGCACAAGAACAGTAAATTACAGAAGAGTTTTAACATCAGGACCGGCAGATGAACCATTTCGTTTACAGGCATTTGATGAATTGATTCAAGAATTAGTGAAAAATCATTATGTAAGACTAGAATTTACACAAGAACAAGTAGATGCCATGAACAAAAAATTAAACGCAGAGAAAAAGAAAAGCATGGCATTGGCAAACGGCAGAAAATGTCCGTCTTGTGATGGTGCTACTGTGAACTTTAAGGTTCCGGATAACCCTTTTAAAAAGGATAATTAATCATAAAACCGCCAATTAACTCCAAATTTAAAGGTTCTATCTGGCATTGGGTAACGTTGCACGGTAATATATCCATCTTGAGGGTAGCCTTGATTTACGTGATCAAACCGTAATAAAAACCGTACTCGTTTTAAGGATGCTGATAAAAATAAATCGAGGATTGGGTAATTTCCAATTTCGCGATTGGAATTATCTACATAAAATCTTCCGATTTCGGGCGTATAGCTAAACGACTTGGCTTTTGAAAAATACCTGCCCTCTACTCCTAGCTGAAATTTTAATACTTTAAACAATGAACTGGTGTAATAAAAACTGTTTTCGGTATAAAATTTTGGAGTATTTAAAATATCGGCAAAATCTGTTTTTGCATACGTTGCCGACGTTTTGAGTGTGTAATTCCCGAATGTAAACCCTTTAGAAGCAGTTATGGTGAAAATATCTAACTCATCATCTAATTGCATTGGCGCTATGAAATTGAAACGAGAAACTCCCGTAAAATAGGTGTAGTTTTTTATGATTTGATAATTTGCATGTAGGGCAAACTGCAAAGGTAAAATAGCAGCGGTAGCATTTATAGTGGTGGTGCTAATGTCCTTAAAATTAGTTGACCAACGTTGATGATTACCGTCCCACCGTTTAAAAATAAACTCGGGTTCGGCAAGGGATTGTGTAAATGAAAATGCCAAACCAATGTTTTTAAGATTAGTGCGCGCCAGTGCAGAAAAATTAAATTCAGCGCGATCATTTACTTTAATCTCTGCTTCTAATTCAGAGGCTTTAGCTTTGTAAAAGCCTCTGCCAGAAAAACCAAGATAATTAAATACAGAATCTATAGTGCCTTGTTTAAATTGATTATTTTGGTACGTAATACTTCCGGCTAATCCTAAATTAGCTCCATTATTTA
>JBGTLU010000011.1:0-58508 GCA_041743935.1 Sphingobacteriaceae bacterium | reverse complement strand
TCCAGATGGCAAACCATTAAAAGAGTAGTATTACCTTCCTCATTTGGCGGTATTTTAACCGGTATGATATTATCTATTTCGCGTGCCGTAGGTGAAACAGCACCACTTATTGTAGTTGGCGCATTGGTGTATGTACCTTTTATACCAGAAGGACCTTTAGACCAATTTACCGTTTTACCTATTCAAATTTTTAACTGGATATCCAGACCACAAGCAGGATTTATAACCAATGCTGCTGCGGCCATTATCATATTATTGCTCTTTACCTTTATACTAAACGGTATTGCTGTTTATTTACGTAACCGTTGGTATAAAAAAGTGAAATTTTAATTTATAGATAGATGTTTAAACTAGAAGCTAAAAACGTTGATATGTTTTACGGGGATAAACAAGCCCTAAAGAACATTAACCTCGGCATCAAAGCAAATACAGTAACTGCATTCATCGGACCGTCTGGTTGCGGCAAGTCTACTTTTCTTCGTTGTTTCAATCGGATGAACGATTTAATTGAAGGAACAAGAATGGATGGAGAGTTATTGATTGATGGAAGAGATATTTACCGCGGCAAGATTAATGTGGATGATCACCGTAAAAAAATCGGGATGGTTTTTCAAAAGCCAAACCCATTTCCAAAAACCATTTTCGAAAACGTAGCATACGGCTTGCGAATCAACGGCATCAGTCACAAAAAATTTGTAAACGAAACGGTAGAACGCTCCTTACGTCAGGCAGCCCTCTGGGACGAAGTAAAAGATAATCTACATAAATCTGCCTTAGCCCTGTCCGGAGGCCAGCAGCAACGCTTATGCATTGCCAGAACCCTAGCTGTAGAACCATCTGTTGTTTTAATGGATGAGCCTGCATCTGCATTAGACCCTATTTCCACCTCAAAAATTGAAGAACTAATTCACGAACTTAAAACAAAATATACCATTGTTATCGTAACACACAACATGCAACAAGCAGGCAGGGTGAGCGATAGAACCGCATTTTTCTATTTGGGTGAATTAATAGAATATGACGATACAACTAAAATATTTACCAATCCGGCGAAAGAACAAACACAAAATTACATAACTGGACGTTTTGGTTGATGATTACTTATGCCTAGCTTTATACCTAAATATTAAGACATGACTCATTTACAGGAAGAACTTAAAAAACTCAAAATTCAAATGACCGAAATGGCCGAATTGGTCACCAGTCAACTTAGTAAAAGCATAACAGCTTTAATAGATGGAGATAAAGATTTAGCACGCGAAGTAGTTTTTAATGAAAAACGAGTGAACGCCTATGAGTTAAAAATTGATAAGGACTGCGAAAACATATTTGCCTTACAAACTCCGGTTGCCAACGACTTACGATTTGTATTTGCTACGTTAAAAATTAACTCCAACATGGAGCGTATTGGTGATAATGCCGAAGGTATTGCCAAATATGTGGTGCAAAGCGAAAAAAAATTGGATGAAAATTTATATAAAATCATCCGTTTATCCGAAATGACAGATACTGCCATTGAAATGATCTCAGATGTAACCAACGCTTATGTAAACAACAATGCCAAATTAGCCAGAACGGTATTTAAGAAAGACGGCATTTTGGATGAAATAAATAACTCTGCAACACAAATTGTAGCAAATTACATCAAAACCAATCCAGATAATACCATAGAGGCTTTATATCTCTTGTCCATCATCCGTAAATTGGAACGTGTTGGCGACCATATTACCAACATTGCCGAAGAAGTTATCTTCCACCTAGAAGCCAAAGTGCTAAAGCACGGTAAAAAGTCAGCGTTGTTGGAGAAGTAACTACGTTAATCGTTTTTGCAGAATTTGCTCAACGTGTTTAAAAAACTGAAGTGGTTTTAATCTCCTCCAGTTCATTTCGTCCAATTCGCCCCCAAAATTAATATAGTAGTCTATGTTTGATTTTCTGATTTCATGTATCACATGATCTCTGAAATTAATCGCTGCTATCCATCCATCCTGATCATCAATTTCCTGAAACCATTCTTCATAATAACAATCATCCGAAGCGTGGAAATTGAGAATATTTTCCCCAATCAAGATGAATTTACTTATACCATTTTGCATTAACACTTCTAAAATTTCTCTTTTCAAATACATGATATCGTTGGTGATGCAATCGTTCCATTCGCCAATAAATTCGATGATACAATATTGCCGTTCGTAATCTGTGTATAGTAATTTCAGATACAAAGTTTGTGAGCCAAAAAAATCCCACTGGGGATGTATCAGGTAATTATAAATCTGTTTATCGTAATAAAATTCGCTGTATTGGGTTTGGTAAAAAGGAGATAATTCATCTTCCGATGCTATGTAATCATCTCTCCAATTATAATATGGTTCTAAATCCTGCATACAATTTATTTACTGCCAATAGCTTTGCGCACACTGCCATACTTTTCTAAAAGTTGGGCTGCAACCAATTCATCCACTTTCAATTCCTTCATAATCATTTTTACTCCCCTACCTATGAGTTTATTATTGCTTAACTGCATATCCACCATTTTGTTCCCTTTTACCCTGCCCAATTGTATCATGGTGGCAGTACTTATCATGTTTAAAACTAGTTTTTGAGCAGTTCCTGCTTTCATCCGAGTAGAACCTGTGATAAACTCCGGCCCTACAATTACTTCGATGGGATATTTAGCAACGGTTGCTATCGGGCTGCCGCTATTGCATACAATGCAACCAGTAATAATTCCATTTGCATTGGCTTTTTCTAAACCACCTAATACGTAAGGAGTAGTTCCCGATGCCGCAATACCAACCAGTACATCTTTTTTGCTGATGGCGTAAGCCTGTAAATCTATCCAGGCTTGCTCAATATCATCTTCGGCAAATTCTACGGCTTTTCGCATGGCTTTGTCGCCACCTGCCATGATGCCGATTACCCAATCGGGCGGAACACCGAAGGTTGGCGGGCACTCCGAAGCATCTACAATTCCAAGTCTGCCGCTGGTACCGGCGCCAATATAGAATAAACGGCCTCCTACTTTCATTTTATCTACAATTACAGCAATCAACTTTTCTATTTGTGGCAATACCTGTTTAATAGCTTCTGGTACTGTTCTATCTTCTTTATTGATGTTTAGGAGAAGTTCTTTTACCGACATTCTTTCTAAATGTTGATACGTAGAATCCGATTCGGTGGTATTTTTCATTTTGGTAAAGTTCAACATTCGAATAGCAAAAACATAAAAAAAGTTCGAATTCATAGCAAACCGATAGCACTAAAAATGGTTACTTTGTAATACCATGCATAATACCACAAAAACAAATTTATTATTGGCGGCTAGTGCTGCTTTTATCTTAGCCATCGGGATGTTTATAGGCGTGAAAATGAGTGGAGGAGATTCTAACTACTCGGGCATTCCGTTTATGAGCAAACGGACCGATAAAGTGCAGCAAATCATCCATTTAATTCAAAGAAAATACGTGGATTCGGTAGATATTTCGCGTTTAGAAAAACTGGCCATTGAACAAATATTACAAGGATTAGACCCACATACAGAGTATATTGAAGCTGCACAGTTTACCTTGGTTAGCCAATCTCTGGAAGGTAATTTTGATGGCATTGGGGTAGAAATTCATTTCTCAAACGATACTTTGCTATTTGTAAACGTAGTAAAAGGGGGCCCAGCAGAAAATGCCGGACTAAAAAGCGGAGATAAAGTAATTGCCATTAACGGCGAAGAATTTAAAGGAAAAGAATACACCAGCACAGATATTGTAAGTAAACTACGCGGACCAGGTGGTACTAAAGTTTCTGTTGATGTGATAGAAAAAAATGGTAACGGCAGGAAAACTTTTGAAATTACTCGTGGTAAAATCCCATTGAATAGCGTAGATGCTGCTTACATGATCAATGAAAGCATTGGTTATATCCGCATAAATAAATTTGCTGCTACTACCCACCAAGAGTTTTTGGTGGCATTTGCACAATTAGCCGATGAAGGCTTAAACTCTTTAATTTTAGATTTGAGAGGTAATGGAGGAGGATATTTAGCAGCCGCTACTGCTTTAGCCGATGAATTTTTGCCAAATAATCAGCTAATAACATATACCATGGGGCTAAATAACCCAAGAGAAGATTATGTTGCTACTAGCAACGGAGAATTTGAAAAAGGAAAACTAGTTGTCCTAGTGGATGAGAATTCTGCTTCTGCGAGCGAAGTGTTAGCCGGTGCATTACAGGATACGGATAGAGGAACCATTATAGGCAGAAGAACTTTTGGAAAAGGATTGGTACAAGAACAGATTAAATTTGGAGATGGTTCTGCACTGCGCCTAACCATAGCTAGGTATTATACTCCACTAGGCAGATCCATTCAGAAATCGTATTTAGCTGGTAAAGAAAACTACCGCAATGAACTTAATACTAGGCTTCAACTTGGTGAATTGTATTCCTCAGATAGTACATTTAAAAACGTAGATACCGTAAAATTCATTACGCCTTCGGGGAAAATACTGTATGGCTCAGGTGGTATAATGCCAGATTATCTTGTTTCAATAGATACTAGTGGTTACAGTAGATTTTTCACGCAAATCATCACCACATCTGTATTGAGCGATTTTGCATACAGAATTGCCGAAATGGATACAGAACAATTAAAAAGATTTAAAAACCCAAATGATTACGTTATTAACTACCGAATTTCTGATAATCAATACCAACAATTCATTCGGTTTGCCGAAGCCAAAAATATAAAAGTAAGTTTTGCTGAAAGTAAAAAATCAGAAGCTTTAATAAAACGTCAAATGAAAGCATTAATAGCTCGCAGAATGTGGGGAGATGCAGGGTATTTTCGGGTACTAAATCACCAGGACGCAACCCTTTTAAAGGCAGTAGATGTATTAACTGGCAAGTAATTGCATAAAAAAATCCATCTCACTAAAAGCGAGATGGATTTTTATCCGGATAACTTACGATTACTCGTTAGTTGTATCAGTAGCTGTAGTGTCAGCAGCAGCTAATGCAGCAGCTTCAGCAGCAGCAATTGAATCTGCTTGTGCAGCAGCAATTGAATCTTGAGTTGCTTTTTCAGCAGCAGCTTTCTCTTCAGCAGATGGACCACATGCAACGATTGCGAAAATTCCGGCGCTCAGTAATAATGCAAATAATTTTTTCATTTTTTTGTTAAATAAGGTTTTAAAACTGTGGGCAAAGATAGTTCATTTGTTTTCTACAAAACAAATTTATTTTAAATTAAAATTTATTTCTGTCTGAAATACAGTGTTAAAGGCACTCCACTAAAGTTAAAATGTTCCCTTAGTTTATTTTCTAAAAAGCGGGTATAGCCTTCTTTAATGTATTGCGGCATGTTGCAAAAAAACACAAACGTTGGTGCAACGCCGGGTAACTGGGTTATATATTTAATTTTAATGTATTTCCCCTTAATGGCAGGCGGTGGAGAATGTAAAATTTCTGGCAATAGCTTATCATTTAGTTTAGAAGTAGGTATTTTTTTAATCTTATTCTGATATACTTCTTGCGCCGTTTCTATGGCTTTAAAAATGCGTTGCTTATCTGGTACGGATGTAAAAATAATGGGCACATCAGTAAAAGGGGCAATTTTTGCACGTATGGTTTCTTCAAACTTTTTAGTTGTCTTATGGTCTTTTTCTACCAAATCCCATTTATTTACCAAAATCATAACTCCTTTTCTGTTCTTCTCTGCTAAATGAAAAATATTTACATCCTGAGATTCTAAACCTTGGGTTGCATCTATCATTAAAATACACACATCGGCATCTTCAATTGCTTTGATGGTGCGCATTACAGAGTAGAACTCAATGTTTTCGTGCACTTTGGTTTTTTTACGTAATCCGGCAGTATCAATTAGATAGAACTCATGTCCGAATTGCTTGTACAAAGTATGGATACTATCTCTAGTGGTTCCGGCTATATCTGTTACAATGTTTCTATCTACACCTAACCAACTATTTATTATAGACGATTTGCCAACATTGGGTCTGCCTACAATGGTATATTTAGGTATTTTTTCTCCTTCTTCTTCGGCATCTACTTCAAAATGACTGGTTACATCGTCCAACAAATCGCCGGTTCCGGAGCCAGACATAGCAGAAATATTATAAATATTCCCTAATCCTAAGGAATAAAATGCAGCCGATTCATGTTCTAACATGGCGTTATCTACCTTGTTGGCTACAATAAAAACGGGCTTATTACTTAAGCGTAAAACTTTTGCAACGGCATCGTCCAGATCAGTTACTCCGGTGGTAATATCCACCATAAACAATATAACGGATGCTTCTTCTATGGCAATTTCTACTTGTTCGCGGATGGCAGCTTCAAACACATCTTGACTATTGGCTACATAACCACCGGTATCTATAACGGTAAATTTTTTATCGAGCCATTCTACTTGGCCGTAATGCCTATCGCGAGTAACGCCACTCACATCATCCACAATGGCTTTTCTGCTTTCGGTTAATCGATTAAATAGGGTCGATTTTCCGACATTGGGTCTTCCTACTATTGCTACTATGTTACTCATTAATTATTGTTTTGATTTGATTTGAATATATATCCTTTGGAGATTATTGGCTGTAACCGAATTGTTTTAAATAATTGTCTTTATTGCGCCAATCAGCAATAACTTTTACAAAAAGCTCTAGGTAAACTTGTTTCCCTAAAAATGCCTCAATATCCTTTCGGGCATCTGTGCCTACACGTTTTAATTTGTCGCCGCCTTTGCCAATTAAAATAATTTTTTGGCTTTCGCGCTCTACGATGATTTCGGCTAGTATTTTAATAATTTTTTCTTCGTCTTTAAAGGTCCGGATAATAACTTCTGTACTATACGGGATTTCTTGTGAGTATTGAAAGAATATTTTTTCGCGAATCATTTCTGAAATAAAGAAACGTTCATTTCTATCACTTAAATCATCGTTTTTTTCGAAATATGCAGGGTGTTCGGGCAGATTATCTAAAATGAAACGACTAATTCCGCCAATATTAAAATCTTTTAATGCCGAAACAGCAAAAACAGCAAGAGGATTTAAGGTTTTATTCCACAAATCTATGTTTTCTTGTACTATTTCAGGGGTAGATAAATCTACTTTATTAAGCAAAACGGCAAGTGGAATACCTGAGTTTTTTATTCTTTCGATGGTTTCTTCGTCATCAAATGGCTCGGTAATGTCTATCACCAAGAGTAAAATATCTGCATCTTCAAACGACTCGTTTACGGCACTCATCATGGATTTTTGTAGACCATATTTAGCCTTTATTATCCCTGGAGTATCCGAAAATATCACTTGATAATCAGTACCATTAGCTATTGCTTTTATGCGATGACGAGTGGTTTGTGCTTTGGGAGTAATGATACTAACTCGCTCCCCCATGATGGTGTTTAGTAAGGTAGATTTTCCGGCATTAGGCTTCCCGACAATACTTACAAATCCGGCCTTATGATTCATTTATTTAATTTTTTTATTGGATACAAAGAAACAAAATATATCTTTGCAGTCCAATTTAAAACAGTGCGGGGTGGAGCAGTTGGTAGCTCGTCGGGCTCATAACCCGAAGGTCGTCAGTTCGAGTCTGGCCCCCGCTACCTAAAAAAGTCCTGACGGAAACGTCGGGATTTTTAAGTTTATAATCAATAATTATTAATTAGCGTTTGTTTTAGTAAATAACAATCAGACGAGAAGTTTATCCCGACAATCGAAGATTCGTCGGGAAGTCTGGCCCCCGCTACCGAAAAAGTCCTGACGTAAATGTCAGGACTTTTTTGTTTTTGATGAATGTTGTAAATAAAATCAATAAGAGATTAATTTTATCTTAACTCCTAGTAAGGTTTATATAAAAAAATAAAAGCAAATAATATTAAAAAAGTAACTATTGCAATTTTCTCTCCGATATCAAAGAATGGCAACCCGAGCATTTTTGTTTGCTTGTACTTCCAATATGCATAACCAATATTGGCTAAAGCAAACGGGATAAATACCGCATATTGCAAATATATGCT
Organism: Sphingobacteriaceae bacterium; assembly: GCA_041743935.1. Taxonomy (GTDB): domain Bacteria; phylum Bacteroidota; class Bacteroidia; order Sphingobacteriales; family Sphingobacteriaceae; genus JBGTLU01. The sequence continues at coordinate 50,485 of JBGTLU010000011.1, read as the reverse complement.
TTCATTAATTGCATTACGCCAAACAATAAAAACTAAAACGAAAGCAATAAAATATAACCCCATAATAGTTTTTTCAATAGCATGAAATCTACTAAGTTTTGTTTCTTGATTTTCCATTATTTCTATAATTTTAATTGTTAGGATATTTATTTCTTACATCATTAAAACAAGATTCTTGCTCTTCAATTACTAATATCATACAGGCTACTGCAATCCATGGAAAAGGATATACACCTAATAAACATTTTGCAGCATCCCTTCTAGCTTGGATATGACATTTTCTTAATTCTTAAGCTCTAATATCATTATTTGACCCATTACCACTACTTGTTCCATCTGCAGACTGTAATTCATACTCAATAGCTTGCGGATTTGAATTCACATATTGAGTCATGTAAATTTCATAATCATTAGAAATTATTTCATTTAAGTTATCATTTGCAAATGAGTTATTACTATTATAAGCACTAACAATTTCTTCAACTTTGCTAGAGTATAATTCATAAATATTTATGAAATTGTCTAATTGATTAAAATTGTAATTCGACAAAACATTAATTGCTTCTTGTTTTGTATTTGCAAAACTGAGTTCTTGTAACATCTGCTGCTTTTGAGAATCGGATAAACCAGAGAATTTAACGGCTGTAAATAAATCATTAGATGCCAGTGTTGCATCATAAAATAGTGATTCGATATAAGCATTGGTGGATAAAACGCCAATATTTTTAGCCGAACTCATTTCAGATACCGCCATTTCATTATTGACGACATTTAAGTCTTCCGTAATTGACTTCCGACAAGAGGAGATAATTACAAATGTAACTGCCATGATAAAAATACTAAATAGCTTATGCCATTTGTTTTTATTTAAATCTTTAAGGCACGTGTAGTTTATCGTGCATTTGCGGAGGGGGGGGGGATTTGTGTTTTCATGCGTTTTTAAGATTATTTGAATTATGAAAATAAAACTTATTTATTAAAATTTCAAATAATTTTAAATTTTTCATCTTTATGTATTTGAAAATTCCCGACTAATACTTGTACTTTTTTGTTTTTAACTGGGCAAAAAGTTGATAAAACAAAAAAAAGTGCAAAGTATTTGACCATCAAAATAAATTCAAATCATACATCCTTCTTCTAATACCGTTTTTTAAAAATTGTTATCAAAATCTAATTTCCTAGCATAAAACAAAAGCTTTATCGTTAATATTGTCGTAAATTAAATCCATGCAGAAGAAAATCTGTTTCTTGTTATTGTTTTTTTGTTTATGTATCACGTTGGTTAAAGCTCAATTTAACTACAACAAATTAAGTATAGGGCTTGGGGTATTAAATGTAAACCATGCCGTGGTAGATTACCAAAGCGATTTAGTAAAAACCAGATTATTAGGCTCGTATTTCTTGGGGTACAACATCAACCCCTTTGAGAGCATTGATTTACATTATCAATCGGGTAATTTATCGGGTAATTTGATAGAGCGTTTTGGAAACGTATCTACCAATAATTACCGGGAAGATACCATCCGTAGTTTTGCAAATGCTTATCAGTTATTGAGTGTAAATTATCGTTTTAGTTTGGGCAGAATCATCAAAAATGATTTTACTCCCTTGGCAAGAATTGCTTCCAGAATATCGGTAAGCTCTGGCTTGGGGGTGTTGTTTAATGATGTTGCGGCAGTAAAAGGCGAACGAATAAATGCGCAAATTGTAACCAATATTACCACTAGCGATGAGATAGAAGCTTTTTTACCGGTTCGTATTAGCTATGAATTAAAACAAGGCGATAGATGGCGCAACCCAATGAATTTCTTTTTCAGTTATCAATATTTATTTACAGCAACCGATTTATTGGACGGCTTTGATGAAGGTGACAGAAAGGAAGATACCTTCGGCTTGTTTTCTGTGGGTATGCGTTTTAATGTGGGTAAAAAAGCGGGCTTTTATCCCAATTATTAAATAGTTGCCAATTGTTCTTGCGTTAATGGTTTACTTAAAAATTTGGCCACGTGTTGGTTAATGCTAATTTTATTTAAATCGCTAGGGTTTAGAGAAGAAGAAAGCATATAAATTTTGGATTTTTCTTTTACTTCATTCGGTAGTTTTTCAAACTCTTCCAAAAAATCGAACCCATTTAGTTCGGGCATTCTTATGTCCAAGAAAATTAATTCCGGAACTTCTTCTTGTACGTCTTTAATACTTTGAAGCCACTCTAAAGCTAAATTAACCGAAGCTAGGGTGGTAATTTTTTGAGCAAAACCACTTACTTCCATTATTTTTCTGTTTATCAGATTATCTATCTGATTATCGTCAATCAGCAACACATGGCTATACTTTTTCATACATTAATTTATTGGGTATACTAATTTTAAATATACTGCCTTCATTTAGTTTAGATGTTACTTCAATTTTACCATTTAATTTATCAATGGATTCTTTTACTATATATAAACCTAAACCAGAGCCAACAGAATCTTGCGAAGCTCGATAAAACATTTCAAATATTTTCTCTTGAAACTCTTGTTTTATTCCTTGCCCATTATCTTCTACAGTTATAATGGTGCTATTATTTTCTGTATATGCCTTAATGCGCACATACGGGTTTTTTTGATGGATACGATGATAATGTATAGCATTGGCAACCAAATTACGTATGGCCATTCGTAGCCTATCCGAGTCCGAGTGTAAATCAATATCCTCAGATATGGATATTTCTATGTTTATTTTTTTTACCTCATCTATATAAGAAAAATCTGCAATGATGTCTTTTATTAAACCGCTTAACTCTACTTTATTAATGGTTAAATTGATACGAGAATTCCGGGAATAATCAATAATATCTCTAATAAAACCATCTAATTTTATGACACTTTGCTCCATTAATTTCAGGTAATCTATAAAGTTTTTAGGGTTGTTCTCTATTACTAAAAGATTAATTAAACCTTGGATAGAAGTTAAAGGTGCACGTAAATCATGCGAAGTGCTATATACAAACTGATCTAATTCGGCATTGGTTTTTAAAAGAGCCTCGTTTTGTTTACGTATTTGTTCTTCGATTACCAATTTTTCCGAAACATCGGTATAAATGCCATAGGCCCCCATGAATTTATCTTTGATAAAAATAGGATACTCAAAATATAATACATCTACTAATTTACCTGAAACTGTATTTCGTTTGGTAATTATTTGTCTTAATTTCCCTTTTCTACAAGCTTCAGAAATATCTTTTGCTTCATTTTTTAAGTATGGTGGAACAATTATGTTGGCTAGATGTAAGCCTTCAATTTTCAAATTATCTAATTCAAATATTTGCTCAAATGCCTTATTATAGCTTACTACTGCATTTTTAGGGTTTAACATAACTATACCCATTGGCGAAGCATCAAACAATTGTTGCAAATACTCTAATTGTGTTTGTGCAAATTCTTTTGCTTTTATACGTTCGGTTATATCATTAGCAATCATCAACCTAGCCGGACGATTATTGTAAATTATCTCTTGGGTTTGTGCTTCTACCTGAAGAATGTTTTGGTCTTTACGTATATGCTGCCATACCATTGGTGCTGTACTACCATTTACATTGGTAAGCTCTTTCAACGTGTTTTTTACATGATTCCCTATTCGGATATCCTTTAATGAAAGTTGCAAAAACTCTTCTCTGCTGTAACCATAATTCCGGATGGCTTGGTTATTAACATCTAAAATTTGAAAAGTAACCTCATCGTATATTAAAATGGGTACGGCAATGGACTCGAAAAGATTCTTATAATCTTCTCTGCTTTTTTTCACTTCTTCATCTAATTGTCTTTGTAGGGTTATCTCGCGCCAGTTTACAATAATTTGTTGCTCTTGATGCAACTGATTATAAATACATTTGTTGCGGGTCTCTAACCAAGCATAATTTCCATCACTTTTTCTAAATCGCAGTTGAGTGGTAATTACTTCTGTAGAATTGATTACTTTTTTAAGCTCTAACTCGGCATAGGTTTTATCTTCCGGGTGGATATAATCTATTGGATTTTTACCTATTAAATCTTCTGAGCTATACCCCAATACTAAATAAGAAGCCGGAGATAAATATTTATACTCCCCAGTAAGAGAATGTGTGGAGATTATATCGGTTGAATTATCGGCTATTATCTGGTACTGTTCTTCATTTTTTTTATTTAATTGCTCAAGTAAAAAAACGTTCCCAAATAGCTCGTCGTTTAATGTTTTTATTTCCAGTTCTGTTTTTCTTCGGTATTCTAACTCATTAAACAAGAAATAATAAATAAGGGCTAAAATGGAAAACACTAAAATGGATAGAATCAGAAAAAAATCGAAAGTGAACTTGGCGTTCTCTATGAGGCTATTATTTGCAGAGTTTACAAGCCTACGTTCATTTGCCTGTATTTCTTTAACCGTTTGTCTTATTTTATTTTGAATTAACTTACCTCCTGGTGCGTTAATGATGAGTCGTGCTTGTGCCATTTTTTTGTTGGCGGCATGCTCCATTACTAACTCAGATAGTTTGATTTTATGCCCTATTAGGCCTTGGAGTAATTTTGCTTTAGAGCGTTTGGATGGTTGGGATTGTAAGCGAACTATAAACTCATCTAAATTAACATCTAAGCCTCTTAATGCCAAATCATATTGGATTTTAAAATCGAGATTTTGAGTGAGAACAAATCCCTTTGTAGCATTCTCTAGTTCTAAAATTCGGCTATTTATTTCTTCTAATTGAGCCAGTATAGCATCCGATTCTTTGAGCAATCTGCTATCGTTGATAGAGCTGCGCATTTTCACAAAAATAATTACTGAAAAAAACAGGAATATGGCAACTGTTAGAGCAAATCCGAATAAAATTTTTTGATTTAGCGAAAGCTTCATATTGAATAAATCAGCTTTAAATTTATGATTAATTATAATGCTGATAATATCAAAGTTACATAGAATTAACTAACTAAAAATTCTAATATGATTTTATATGCCTTAAGAAGATTTTAGCTGATTGTATGCAAGTTAAAAGAATTGATAGTAAGCGGTTTAGCTATAAATGCTTTTACGTGTTTTAGCTTTTTAATGAATCTCTGTATGGCAGGGTCTAAACTGGCGCTAAGTATAAAAATCTCTATCTTATTCTTACGAATGAATTCTATTTCCTCTAGTTTTTGCAGAAATTGATACCCATTCATCAAAGGCATTCTGTAATCCACAAAAATAACATCGGGCATTGGTTTGCTTTCTTCAATTAATTTGTAAACAATTTTTAAACCTTCTTCACCAGAATGACATATATGAAAATTTTCTACATACCCATAATACTCTAATATTCGTCTGTTGATTAGATTATCGATAGGATTATCGTCTATTAATAAAGCAGTTTTATATCTATAGTCAATCATGATAGATTTTTTTACGGATGTGTCTGCCAAAAGTTGTGGTTATTTACAAATTATAATCCACCATAAAATGCCTTTAAACTAATTTCAGCCAATTTTGCTTGAAACTGTACTTGCAAAAACCGATTATTGGCAAGTATAAAATTTCGTTGAGCTTCTCTTAATTCTAATGCAGTAATGCTGCCCAAATTAAACTTATCTAAAGTAATTTCGAAGTTTTGGCGAGCAATGTCCAAGTTAGATTCTTCTAAAATGATTAAAGATTTGCTGTTTACATAATTGTTGTATACCGTAATGATGTTTGCCTCGATACTATTTAGCGTTTGTTCGTAGTTTAATTCTGCATTTTTTATGGATATGTTGGCATTTTTCTCTAACCTATTTTGGTTAAAGCCATTAAATATTGGGATAGTTAATGAAAGCCCATAATTAAACCCTTGCGAACGATTATTGAGCAATTGCCCAAACTCCGATTCAAACCGTGTAAGATTATAAGCGCTATTTAGCCTAAGTTCCGGGAAACGATTGCCTGCAATTTCTTTTTTGGTTAATCGGGCGATGTTTTTATTAATTACTGCAGTTACTAAAAATGGATTTAATTCCAACGTTTTTGCTCTTATGTCTTCAAACAGTAATTGCTCTGCCAAGGGAATCTCTTCCGAAACTGAAAAAATGATATTTAAATCTCGGGCTAATAATTCATTTAATCTAATTTTTGTAGATGCTACTAACTCCACCTGACGGATGTATGAAGTAGTATCTTCATTAAAATCTACTTTAGAAGCTAATAAATCTAACTTAGAACCGGTGCCTACCAAATATCTGTTGTTAGCATTTTTAACTCGTAATCTAGAAATATCCAATGCCTCGGATAAAGATTTAAGTTCTCTTTGGCGGCGAGCAATATCATAATAAGTAGCTATAATTTCGAAAACAGTATTTTGGATAGTAAGCCTTGCGTTTACTTCGCCAAGCGCCTCTAGCTCCTTGAGTCTGTCATAGGTTGCAAACATGCTCAAGCCATCAAAAATGGTCCATCCTAAAGAAATGTTTGCATTGTAATTAGTTGATTTGCCACCATTAACTTCTTGCTCATTTCCGTTAAAGAATTGTTGCTTACTATTTACTGTATTGTTTGTGGCATTACCTGTTGCATTTATACTAGGTAATAAACCTGCATTACCAATACTAGCATTATTAGTGAGGATATTTTTTTCGTTTGATGAAATGCGAATAGCGTAATTATTCTCTAATCCAATAGTTATAGCTTCGTCTAAAGTTAAAAATGGGGCTTGGTTTTGTGCCGAACAAAACAAAACCGCTACCGAAAGAAGAAAGGTAAATATGGTTTTTCTAATCATACTTTATTATGCTGATTTTAATTCAGGTTCATTGAAATTATCTATGGGCTCTACGTTAGAAACAGATTTAGTTTTCTCACTTAAAATAGAATACACGACCGGAACTACAAACAAAGTTAAAAACGTGGATACTAATAATCCGCCAACCACAGCAATACCCATAGAAACCCTACTTTCTGAACCAGCACCTAAAGCTAGGGCAATTGGTAAAATACCTAATGCCGAGGATAGACTGGTCATCAAAATTGGGCGAAAACGTTGCTGAGCAGCTTGTTTAACTGCATCAAAAATACTCATGCCTTCTGCTTTTCTTTGGTTCGCAAATTCAACTATTAATATCCCATTCTTAGTTACTAATCCAACCAAAACTATAATACCAATTTGGCTAAATAGGTTAAACGTTTGATCAAACAACCATAAAGAAGTCAATGCCCCTACCAAAGCTAAAGGCACGGTGAACATGATGATAAGGGGGTCTCTGAAACTTTCGAACTGGGCAGCAAGTACCAAATAAATTAAAATTAATGTCAATAAAAATGCTTGGTAAATGGTAGTAGAACTTTCTGTCAATTCGCGAGCTTGACCTGCAAGATTGGTTCTAAATGTTTCATCCAATTGGTTTTTTCCTATTTCTTGCATTATGGCTACCCCTTGACCTAACGTTACTCCAGGAGCCGTTTGTGCACTAACCGTGGCAGAAACGTACCTATTATAGCGATACAATTGAGGCGGGCTACTTTGTTCTACCAATTGAACTAAGTTATCTATCTGAATTAAGTTGCCTTCGGCGTTTCTAACATATAAAGATTTTAGGTCGATAGGTGCGCTTCGGTTGGGCCTTGCAACTTGGCCAATTACCTGATATTGTTTGCCATCATTAATGTAAAAACCAAAACGTTGGCCGCTTAAACCTAACTGAAGGGTTTGGGCAATATCTAATGTAGACACTTTTAAAGCGCGTGCTTTCTCTCTATCAATAACTAATTTAATTTCGGGTTTGTTGAATTTCAAATTGGCATCCACAAATGAGAATGCTGCGTTTTGCCTAGCTTCATCTAAAAATGCAGGTAAAACTTCTCTTAATTTTTCTTGATTTGGCGCTTGAATTACGTATTGTACTCCTTGTCCACCACGACGGTCGCCAATGGTTGGGTCTTGGCTAACCTGTATACGAGCAGCTGTCATGTTTCTGGTTTTTGCAGTCAGAAAATTGGCTATTTCTTGTTGAGATCTTTCTCTCTCGCTTGCATCGGTTAGGATTATACGAACAAAACCCGAATTGGCACCACCACCTGCAAAACCTGGCGACGTAACACTCACTACAGCAGCAGCTTCTGGTATAGAATCTTTTACCAATTGGGTTAAATCGTTGATGAATTCATCCATCATTTCGTAGGAGGTACCTTCGGGGGCAGTAGCATTAAGTGTTAGTAATCCTCTATCTTCTAAAGGAGCTAATTCTTTTGGCAAAATATTTATGAACAAAACAATTAAGCCCACAGAAACAGCCATTATTACCACCGTAATCAGTCGGTTATTCATAAAGCTATTCAATGCCGATTCATATTTTGTATTTAACGTATCAAACCATTTTTCGGTTAATGAGTAAAACCAGTTTTTACGTGTTGATTTTTTCAGCAAATTGGCACAAAGCATGGGAGTTAAACTCAATGCCACGAAGGATGAAATGATAACAGAACCTGCTACTACCAAGCCAAATTCTCGGAACAAACGACCGGTTAATCCTTCTAAAAATATAACCGGAAGAAATACAGCAGCTAAAGCTATGGTAGTAGATATTACTGCAAAAAATATTTCAGAAGATCCTTTTAGTGCCGCATCTGTAGGCGACATGCCATTTTCAATTTTTGTGTAGATATTTTCCATTACCACAATGGCATCATCTACCACTAATCCTATTGCTAATACAATACCTAATAAGGTTAAAACATTGATGGAGAAACCACTGATGTACATAATAAAAAAGGATCCAATTAATGAAATAGGAATGGCAATAACTGGAATTAAGGTGGTACGCCAATTACGTAGGAATACAAAGATGATTATAACAACTAACCCAAAAGCAATGAAAATGGTTTCTTGTACTTCTTTAATGGAATTGCGAACGTATTTGGTAACATCAAAAGCATAATCAACTTGTATATCAGGAGGCAGATCTAATTTTATTTCTTCAATACGCTTTATTACTTCTTCGGATATTTGAATTTGATTGGTACCGGGCTGTGGTACTACCACTACTGCCACCATCGGAATCCCATCTCTTTTCAGTATGGTTCTATCGTTTTCGGGTTGTATTTGTGCAAAGCCAATATCCTGAATTTTGATAACTCTTCCATCCACATCGCGGATAGGTAAATTATTAAAATCTTCAACCGTGGTTAATCTACCAACCGTACGTACAGAAAGTTCGGTAGCGGTTCCTTCAATTCTGCCTGATGGTAATTCTATGTTTTCGCGGTTAAGTGCATTTCTTACATCCAATGGAGTGAGCTGATAAGCAGCTAAAAGTGCAGGATCCATGTTTATTCGCATGGAATATCTTTTTTCGCCCCAAATTCGCACTTCACTAACCCCTTCAATGGTTTGTAATCGCTCTTTAAAACGTTTTTCAGCGATGGAACTCATCTCCAAAAGAGACCTATCTCCACCTTTTACATTGATGGCAATAATTGGATTGCTATCAGCATCGGCTTTGCTTACATTAGGAGGGCTTGCATCTGGTGGTAATGAACGAACAGATCGGGCCACTTTATCGCGAACATCGTTTGCTGCAGCTTCCATATCTACCCCTAAATTAAACTCTACGGAAATATTACTTGCGCCATCTCTACTGGAAGAAGTAAGTGTTTTTATTCCGGCAATACCGTTGATGGATTCTTCTAATTGTTCTGTAATTTGTGTTTCAATTACATCGGCATTAGCCCCTACGTAGCTGGTGCTTACGTTAACAAAGGGAGGATCAACGTTAGGGAATTCTCTAATGCCTAATCTGGTAAAACCAATAATCCCAAAAATGATGATGGTAATGGACAATACAATTGCCAAAACCGGCCTTCTAATACTTACCGACGATAAACTGCTCATGAGCGTTGAGTTAGAGTTTCAAATTATTTATTTGCACACCAATACCTGGCCTTAATTGTAATATACCAGAAGTAATAACCGTATCATTAGCGCTAATTCCTTTTGTAATTTGTATTTGAGATTCTGTTCTGGTACCAATTTCTACCGCTACCGATTGCGCTTTGCCATTTCGAACAATAAACACTTTTTGGCCCGTTGCTTCCGGAATAATTGCTTGAGTTGGGACCATTAGCGCATCGTTTACCTTACCTAAGCTAAGTTCTATTCTAGCAAAAGCTCCCGGCAATAATAATCCGTTTGAATTAGGGCTGATGGCTTTTAATTGTATGGTTCTGGTGGTTTGATCTATTTTCGGCTCGATGGCAAATACTGTTCCTTCAAACGTTCTTTCAGTGCCCACTACTGTGAAAGTAATTTTGGTATTATTTTGAATTAATGACGAATATCTTTCCGGAATACTAAATTCAATTTTAGCCGGATTTATATTTACCAATTTACTTATGGTACTGCTCGGTGTAACGTAATCTCCAACAGAAACTGAGCGCAAACCAATAGTTCCGCTAAAAGGTGCACGTATTTCTGTTTTTTGAATTTGAGCTTGTATTAATTGTGTTTCTGTTTTCAAACTATTTAATTCTGCCAACACCACATCGTAATCTTGCTGACTTACTGCCTCTCTTTGAAGTAATTGGCGCTGACGGAACTCTTGTTGTTCTGCCAACTGCTGCCTATTCTTTGCCTTAGCTAATTGTGCTTGTAATTCATTATCGTTTATTTTAACCAACAGTTGCCCTCTGGAAACGTTACTTCCTTCTCTGAAATAAATTTGAGTTATTTTACCAGATGATTCTGGTTTCAAATCTACCTGCTCGTTTGCTACAATATTTCCGGTAATAAATATCCGCTCTGTAAATTCTTGTGGAGTAACTATTATGCCATTAACAGAAAGGGTGGGGTTGCCTGCTCCCGCACCAGGACGTGCTTGCTGTGGTCCGGCAGTAGGCGTAGCAGAACCGTATATTCTGTTATAGACTAAATATCCAACCACTAAAATAATAGCGGCATAAATAAAATATTTAATTTTCATTGATTTGTATTAACGTGTACAGTTGAAAAGAATACACAATATTATGTGTTTAACCATTAATATGTTTTAATGTATCACCTATTTTACAGCCTTAAACAAAGGTATTCAGGAAAATATATTAAAAAATAATCGGGATGCAGCAATTGCTGCATCCCGATTATGAACATTTTAATTGATGCGTAATTACTTAATAAACTTTCTTACTAATACCTCATTGCCAAGGCTAACTTTAACAATGCCTAAGCCTGAGGTAATATCGGTAATAGGTATGCTAAAATCAGCATTACCAGCACCAATATTTTGGATGGTGCTATGTAGTACTTTTCCTGAAATATCTACTAATTCAATTTTCATTTCGGTTGCTTTAGCCACTACAATTCCCATTTCTAATGCACTCTTATCCTCGTTTACCAACAGTTTTGTAAAATAACTGCCGTTTTTGGCAGACTTATCGTTTGTGCTGGTTACCACTGATTTTATTTGCGTAAATGAGCGCGAAATATATGCGGAATAATCGCCTCTGGTTACGGTTGCATTAGGGGAGAACGATGCCGTTGTACCATTTTCTGTTACCTCAATTAAATCATTATCTATTGCAACTTTAACAATTGCTTTTTCATCATCACTTAATGTACCTAAATCTGTAACTGGTTTACCATTAAACATAACCGGTTGACCCTTTGCGGCAAAAACTTGTCCGCCTAATGCAGCAGATTGCACCAAGGTATATGCCATTTCCAATTTAGTTACTAATCCTTCGGGATTAAATTGTCCGGGAGTTTTGGTCATAACCAAAGGAGCAACCGTATGCGAACGGTCTTTAAACAAGTTTCCATCGGTACTTAATCCTTCATAAAGGGTTTTATTTTCTCCAGCATCGGCAAACATAGGTGTTGGGTTAGATTGCTGCTTTACAGGTAAAGCAGTGAGTAAATAACGAGCTAATTCTCCTCTGGTAATATCCTGATCAGGTTCAAAGCTAATAGACCTGGCATCTACCAATCGGTTTAAAATAGCAAATTTAATAGAATTCTCGCGCGGATGACCCGAAATATCTCCTATACCTTCAAATGCAACATCTGGCAAAGTAATTCTTCGAATAGATGCTCTGATGAAGCCTTGCGAAGTATTTCCGTTTTGTAAACGCACAGTAGCTGTCCAAGAACCTGGCTCGGGTTCAGAAATATTGAACGTACGTACGTTGCCTCCAAATCCGGGTAGCAAAAATAATTTACCACTAGGACTTCTTAATTCTACCCTTAAATGATCACTGCCTAAAGCAAAACCCAGCACTGGTGTACCGGTAAATACGGTGTCGGTATATTGTAAAATACTAACACCCGGTGCAACGGTAAAATTGCGTATAGTTTGGCTGGTAAATGGTGAGTTAACTGGTAAGCCTCCGGGAATGGGGGCGTAATTATACGTGAAATTTTCCCGTAATGTAATGATTTTGCTGGGGTCTGTTTTTGCCACAAATTTAATCCCCAAATTGTTGTGTTTTCTGCTGTAGGTAGATGTAGTAGAATCGGATTTCAACTCTATTGCCCGATACACTGCTGCATGTGCATTTACATAACCGCCCCCAACTTCCCACTCTTCCCTAAACGGCATGTAGGTGGCTGTTTCCTCTAAAATATCTTTTATTTGAGCAGGTGTCAATGCGGGGTTTGCTTCCAACATTAATGCTACAACCCCTGCAGTATGTGGGGTAGACATGGAAGTACCGCTTTTTACGGTGTAAAAAGGCAATAATTCTGCTTCTACAATGTTAGGATCTGTTAATCCGGTGGTAACTATAGTATTTACAGACAATCCACGGGTAGAAATTACGTTCACTCCTGGGCCAGTAATGGTTGGTCGGTTTAAAGAGATAAATAACTTTCCATCTTTCTCGAAGGGAACAAAATCATCTTTTAACCCTCTGGAGGAGAAGCTGGCTAAATTACCATCAGCATCGCCCGCAGCAACCGCAATGTTCCAAGGCATTTTAGAGTAGGGGTTCATGGTATTCGGATTAGCTCTGTTACCGGCAGAGAACAACACGGTAATGCCTGCATCTACACAGCGTTTTGAAGCACTTTCTGTAGCTCCATTCGGATTAATTTGTGGATTTGCAGTTCCCCATGAATTGGTTACTATTCTGATTTTTTTATTCGCATTTTCAGGTTGTTGATTATAAAACAAGGCATAATCAAATCCTGTGAATGGCCCTAATAATCCGCCAACAGGTATTACTCCTAATCCTGGATCGCCCGGAATACCCGTTCCATATCCTACAATTTGAGCTCCAATTGCAGAACCTTTATATTTTCCAGCAGATAAAGTTCCTCTGCCCGCTACCGATCCTGCTACGTGTGTTCCATGACCACTGAAAGGGTCGGTATTGGTAACATTTGTTTCGTACACTATTGGATTAAAGGTGTTTTGCATGCCGGCAATATCAGCAGCGGTAAGCAATAAGCCATACACGTTGCCAATGGTTGGGCTAGTTGCCGAAGTTGGATTAAATAATAAATCAGGATGGGTTGCATCCACTCCGGAATCGTTAACCATCACAACCACTCCTTTACCACTAAAAGCTGTATTATTATTTAAAGATTTTAAGTAGGCGTCATTCTCAATTTTGTTTACCCCTAAAATCTCTCTGTCTTTTTGGTTGGTCTCTTCCAAAGGTGCATTCCATGTTATAGATAAAATCTGATTAGATTGCTTTAGCTGTTCTACCTGCAGCTGGGTTGCAATGGTAAATACGGCAGGTAAAACACGCATGGTTAATCCACTGTGGATACCAACCATCTTTAATTGTTCCAACTGCAAAGCAGATACAGGACCACCCCCTTTAAAGTAAATAATCACTTCTAAAGGGTTTTCCTTAGATTCTAATTTTGAAAACTCGGTTTCGAGTTGAGGGTCGATGCTTACTTGCGCTTTTGCAAATAGAGTAAACATCACCACATAGGTGAGTAAAAGTAATTTTTTCATGAGAGCATTTATTAATTTGAACTACTAAAATATGAAAATTATGAAAATCAAGAAATATCTAATAAATAATTATATCTATTACTTATTGAATGAATAATTTAACCTAAGGTCAAAATTGCTCTTGAATTCCGTTAAAATCCGTATAATTGGCTTATGAACCGATTAAAACTACTATTAATGATTTTGCTTTTGCAAACTACTTTGGCTGCTACTGCCCAAAACTCTAGAATTACATACCACCTATCTTTTGATGAAGCTCCAACACATTATGTGGATATAAAAATGGAAATTAACTCCATACCGGATGATTTTGTGATTGTGAAAATGCCCGTTTGGGCACCAGGTTCTTATTTAGTTAGAGAGTTTGCCAAGCACGTGGAGGGTGTATCTGCAACGGCAGGGAATCAAACTTTAAAAGTGGAGAAAATAGATAAAAACTCATGGAAGATATTTGCCAAAAAGGGATCTAATGTTACGTTTAATTACAAAGTGTATGCATATGAACTAACTGTTAGAACTAGCTTTATTGATGCTTCACACGCTTTTTTAAGCGGAACCAGTATTTTCATGTATGTAGATGGAAAGAAAGACTGGGCATCCACCATAAAAATAAAACCATACAAGAATTGGGAAAAAATTGCCACAGGTTTAGATGCTGCAGCAAATGACCCATTTACACTTTATGCTCCGAATTATGATATTCTAGGAGATTCGCCGATAGAAATTGGCAACCACGAGGTGATAAAATTTATGGCCGCCGGTATACCTCACGAAATTGCAATCTATGGAGGTGCGCCATTTGATGAGAAAAGATTGGTAGAAGACATTACTCGAATAATTGATGCTCAGGTTGCAATATTCAAAGATTTACCATTAAAAAAATACGTGTTCATCGTGCATAGCGTTGCAAGTGGCGGAGGTGGGTTAGAACACTTAAACTCAACTGTGTTACAAGTTTCCAGATTTAATTTAATTACAGAAATTGGCTATCGTAACTTTTTAAGTTTAGTAGCACATGAATATTTTCATTTATGGAATGTAAAACGATTACGCCCCATTGCCTTGGGACCGTTTGATTACGATAAAGAAAACTATACCCGCAAATTGTGGGTAATGGAAGGTTTTACCAGTTATTATGATGACCATACCATTCGCAGAATTGGTGCTTTTTCTGCTGATGGATATCTGGCTATGATGGCAAACCAAATATCAACCGTTGAAAACACTCCTGGCAATAAAGTAGAAGCCGTTGCAGATGCCAGTTTTGATGCTTGGATAAAATACTACCGCCGAAACGAAAACTCTAATAACTCGCAAATTTCCTATTATTCCAAGGGTGCTATTATTGCCTGTGTACTAGATATGATTATCATGAAAAACAGCAAAGGGAAGCTAAGAATGGACGATTTCATGAAATACATGTACGAAGAATATTACCTCAAGAAAAAACGAGGTTTTACGGATGATGAGTTTAAGAAAGACTTAGAAAAGTATGCCGGAATGGATTTAACTGATTTCTACAAAAAATACATTGATGGTACCGAAACCATCCCTTACAACGACTATTTTGATGCCGTTGGCCTTCGCTTGGTAAATACAGCTGCCAATAGCAATGAAACTTGGCTTGGAGCAACAACTGTTTTGCGAGAGGGTAAACTTACAGTAACGTTTGTTTCCAGAGGAAGTGCAGCATGGGAATACGGATTAAATGTAAACGATGAAATTATTGGAATTGATGGGTATCGATTAGACAACATAACCAATTACATAAACACCAAAAAACCGGGAGATGCTATTTCATTGGCGATAGCACGCGATGGCAAATTGCAGGTATTACAATTGGTTTTAGGAGCAAATCCTTCGGTTAGGTTTCGTTTTGAGCGCATAGCTAACCCTACTCCTTTGCAAACAGCTAATTACCGAATTTGGTTACATTTGGATTAATAACTTAATATTCTGTAGCTTAGTTTTACCAAAACTAATTGCTATGAAGAATTCTGTTGCTTTTGCCGATGCTATCAAAGGCGGAATTGTGGCTGCCTTAGTAGCCGTAATTTTCAATAATGTATGGGCAGTAGTATGTCAAACACAAATACGGGTGGTTACAGAATTGGTGAACCTACTTACCATAACCATAAGCACTGTTGTTCCAATTTTATTGGCCGGCGTTTTTTATTGGTGGCTAAATACCAAAAGCAATAAGTTTGAGACTATTTATAAATGGGTAATCGTATTGCTTACCTTGGTAAGTTTAGTTGGCCCATTGCAAACTACTTTGCCCGATGGTTCGGTTACTCCTGAGGGTTTCCCAATTCTCACCATTCCGATGCACATCATAGCAGGAGCCTGCGCTTGGTTTTTTGTTCCAAGGTATTCGTAGGGAGGTTTTAGGTTTGGTTGTTACTTCGCTTTATGATTTGGAATTATGCTTCTTGTCACCCTGAGATTGTCGGAAGGATGCTGGTCACAAATCAACACATTAGTTCTATAGTTTACAATAAATCTATATTTTAAACATGGCTTCTGATTATAATTATTTCGTTTATATAGTTGAATGTAGCAATCGTGCGTATTATACTGGGGTAACGAATGATTTAGAAAAAAGATTATTGGAACATAATTCAGGAGAACATCCAAAATCATTTACATATAATAAAAGACCCGTTAAGCTTCGTTATTATGAAGTTTTTGAAGATATTAATCAAGCTATTAGTTGGGAAAAACAATTAAAAGGTTGGTCTCGAAAAAAGAAAGAAGCTCTATTTGAAAATGATTGGGATAAAATAAAGTTTCTGGCTAAAACTTATAAGAAGTAATTGTAATAGAACTCCCCTTCATGCTTCGACAGGCTCAGCATGACAACCCACCACCCCCTGTCACCCTGAGCTTGTCGAAGGGTGTATGGAAGTAAGGAAATTCCAACTTTTACTTGACTGAGCAGAATGATGTTTATTTCACTGTAAGCTAGGTTATGCTTCGACAGGCTCAGCATGACAAATCCCCCAAACAAAAAACCCCGACGATAAATGTCGAGGTTTTTAATTAATCTTCCGGAAATGTAATTAATCAGATTTATTTAACAAACTTTTTTACAAACTGATCTGCTCCTTGACGAACGCGAACGAACTGCATACCAGTAGAAATATCATTAGCTATTAATTGCAAAGTATTAAATCCTTGTTGTACATTTATTTCTTCAGAACGTACTTTTCTGCCCGATAAATCGAAAATATCTATAGTAGTTACGCCTGCCTGATTGGCATAATAGCCTATTTGTAAGGTATTATCTGTTTGTGTGATGCTTATTAATTCCGATGGGCGATTATCAGCATTTATAACGATAGGCTCGAAATCTGCTGCTTTACCATCTAAATCTACTTGACGTAATTTGTAATAATTTAAGCCCGATAATGGGAACTCATCTACCCAAGTATAATCTAAAGGTTTGCTGCTAAAGCCTGCTGCTGCTACTGTGCCTACCAATTCAAATTTATTATCATTACCTGAGCGCAAAATCTCAAAACGATCGGTATTGCTCTCCGAACCAGTGCTCCAACGTAATTGGATGGTTTTACTTAACTGACGAGCAGCAAATTCAGTAAGGGTGATGGGAAGGGCAACATCTGTTCCACTTACTGTTATTTCGTCTAATGCAAATTCATCTCTGGAACCAGTACCACCATTAGCTGTGTGTGACCATCGTATATAATAAAAAGAATTATTTGGAATATTTACATTATTTATCGTTGTCATACGACTATTAGATACAAATCCGTCAGCATCTGCTGCAAGACCAGAAGCTAAGTCTAATGCAGATATTGGAGTATAAGTGACATCATCAGATGAGTGAGAAAATGATATTAATGAACTCCTTGTCTGATCATTTCTTACAAAAATATTATAGGATATAACTAAATCTTTTATCTCACCACCAGTTGTGTTCTGAATCCGCAATGTTAATGTACCTGGCTCAAAATCACTACCACCGGGTTGAAAACCAAAAGTGTTGTTATTATTAATAAGAAATGCATAAAAGCCACCAGTTGTAACAGCATTACTTGTCGGTGAACCTGCTGGTGTTCCTCTAGTGTAATCCGTGCTGGCTGTTTCTTGAGTACCACCAAATAAAAGATTTCCGTTTGACCAACCTGTAACTGCCCATGCATTGGAATTTAATTGTCCAACAGCAGGAGTTGGGGTAAACCCAGTTCCTACGTATATCCCATTATTAACTCCAGCTACTGTTGTAGTAAAGTCAATAACGAAGTTTGTGTTAAAGTTTGAAATGGAGAGTTGTCCGAATAAATTAAATGATAAGAACAACAAGAATACTAGCGTGTAAATCTTTTTCATAAGCGTTATGTTTTAAGATTGAACAAAAGTAAAATAGCTATTATTTACTTCAGTATAATTTACATTAATAAATTATTAAATTTTGAGATTTAAATTTAAAAAATCCCAAATAAAAAAACAAGCTTTTTTGATTTGTGGACAGAAAGTTGGCTAATTGGCATGCAATGCGACCATTTGTCAGCAATCGCTTCGTCGTTTTACTCCTAGCGGTGACAAATTATAAACGACTACAACTTACCCACTATAGCAAACCGTGCAAAAACCTCCTCGGTGTGTGGTGCATCGGCAAGTTCATCGGTTAAATCCTGACCGGCCCAATGCTCGTAGTGCATGCCTTTGAGCCATAACCTACTTTGGCTAACATCGTAAATAATGCCGCGATAGGCAACCCAAATTTCTGGACGGTCTTGCCCATTACGTAGTGCTAATTGAGAAGTAGTATAAATCGGAATTTCTTCCATGCATCAGGAAATTTTTTGCTTACGGAGTATGACCAACTCCTCAGGGGTGCAACGCTGCGAATCTATTAAGAAGGTAAGCACCTTTTGTACCATTGCATTATCAAATGTGCCATATTGCTTTTTAGAAATGCTTTGCACCAGAAATTTTCTATCCTCATCCAACTCCTTACTATAACCCAAAAATACTGGAGTAAAATGTTGGATAGAAAAACGCATGAATCTAATATCTACATTCGAAGGATCGCCATCTACTGCTTTACGCATGGTTTTACTTGCTTTCATGATAAAGCGCAGTTTATTATAAGGGTTCCAAGCATGTTTCGCTTTTAGTGCTTCGGCGGTACCGGTAAAGGCTATAATTAATGGATCGGCAGATTGGTAAGCGCTCAAAACTTTATAAATTGAATCGGTGGTTTTGGAAGATTCTACCCCTAATTCCAAGGCCAATTTAATTGACTTTATATCTGGTGTGCCAGATGCTTTTACACCGCCAGTCATCCAAACAAATAAAAAAAGAAAAAGAATATACTTCACTAGATATAATTTAATTTATTTCTGACGATTGCTTTGGCAAATAACCACATTTTTAGGCTATCGGGTACTCTTATGCGTTTATCTGCAACGGTTTCTGCCGGCGTGTTTTTTATTTTCTTAAAGAGTTGCAAGTAATATCGGTAAGCGATATACACTCCTAGTTTAGAGCCAACTGGTAATTGTTTTATACCTTCTAAGGCATGGTCAAAATCTTTTTGGATATCCTGTTCTATTAATTCTTTATCTGCTTCAGAGAAATTATTGAAATCAACTTCGGGGAAATAGGTTCTGCCACGCTCTTCAAAATCAGACTTAATATCTCGTAAGAAGTTGACTTTTTGGAAAGCTGCACCCAAACTTCGGGCAGTAAGCACTAAAGCTTCGTATTGTTGTTTATTCCGTCCGCAGAATACGGCCAAACACATTAATCCAACCACTTCGGCAGAGCCATAAATATATTCTATGTAGGTAGAGTCATCGTATTTGCTTTTATCTAAATCCATCTCCATGCTTCGTAGAAATGCATCTATCAAATGATGATCCATGTTGTGTTCGTGCACCACCACCTGAAAAGAGTGTAGTACCGGATTTAAACTGATTTTTTCTTCGATAGCCGTAAAAGTTTCTGCCCTAAATCTGGCAATGAGGGTTGCTTTATCTTTATCGTGGAACGTATCCACAATTTCATCGGCATACCTAACAAAGCCATAAATTGCATAGATGGGTGCTCTGAATTTTTTATCGAAAGCCCTGATTCCTAAGCTAAAAGAAGTACTATATCGTTGGGTTATAAGCTTACTGCACTCCAAACAAGTGGCAGTATATAAGTCCATAAAATCTATTTTTTGATTCATTATCGAAATCAAAAGTAACAATACTTTGTTTATTGATGATTGTCTTATATAACGTAGTTCAATAATTCATAGTTTTGGGTCGTATGCAAAAAAACATTGCCATCATTGGTTCGGGGTTTGCTTCCTTGGCCGCAGCTGCTACATTAGCAAAGAATGGCTACCTAGTAAACGTTTATGAAAAGAATGAGCAAACCGGTGGTAGAGCCAGAATGTGGGAAAAAGATGGTTTTAGGTTTGATATGGGACCAAGTTGGTATTGGATGCCAGAAGTTTTCGAAAATTTCTACCAACAATTTGGTAAAACCACTTCAGATTTTTACGAACTGAAAAGATTAGACCCCTCGTATCGGATTTATTTTGGGAAGAATGATGAAATGGATGTACCTGCATCCATGCCTGCTTTAGAACAACTTTTCGAGCAATTAGAGCCTGGTAGCAGCAAAAACCTTCGAAAATTTTTGGCTCAAGCAAAATATAAATATGAGGTAGGGATGAACGAATTTGTGCATAAACCTTCGCACAGCATTACCGAGTTTTTTGATTTCAGAATAGTATCGCAAGGAATAAATCTTCAATTATTCCAAAATATGCGTGCACATGTGCGCAGTTTGTTTAAAAATGAAAGATTGCAAAAGTTGTTGGAATTTCCGGTGCTTTTTCTGGGAGCTACCCCACAAAATACTCCTGCTTTGTATAGTCTAATGAATTATGCCGATTTAGCTCTTGGAACTTGGTATCCCATGCATGGTATGCATGAAATTGTGAAAGCCATGACCAAAATCTGTACCGACCAAGGGGTTGTTTTTCATTTGAATGAAGAAGTTACCGGCATCAACATCCAACAAAAAAAAGTAAAAAGTATTATTACTACCAAAGGAGAATACCCGGTGGATGCCGTAATTGCCGGAAGTGATTATGAACATACCGAGCAAAAAATTCTCCCAAAAGAATATCGGAATTACGACCAAAAATATTGGGAAAGTAGAACTCTCTCCCCTTCCAGCTTGCTATTTTATATTGGTTTGGATAAAAAGATAGATGGCATAAAACATCATAATTTATTTTTTGATGCTGATTTTGAAAAACATGCCCACGAGATTTATACCGAACCCGCTTGGCCAAGTAAACCTTTATTTTATGTATCGTGTACATCTAAAACCGACCCCAAGGTTGCACCAGAAGGAAAAGAAAATCTATTTATTCTGATTCCGTTGGCGCCCGGCTTACAGGATACCGAAGAACTCAGAGAAAGATATTACCACATGGTATTGGATAGATTAGAAAATCTGGTAGGGCAAAAAATTAGAGGGCATGAGATGGTGAAAAGAAGTTATGCCATGCAAGATTTTACTGACGATTATCACTCGTATAAAGGCAATGCTTATGGCTTAGCTAACACTTTATTGCAGACTGCTTTTTTGAAACCTAAAATAAAAGCTAGAAAGATAGATAACATGTTTTTTGCTGGTCAACTTACCACTCCTGGGCCCGGAGTTCCACCATCCATTATTTCGGGGCAAGTAGCCGCAAAGGAGTTATTGAAGGTGCTAAAGAATAATTAAATATGAATTGAGAATTAAAAATTATGGCGTCATCGCGAGAGGAGGGGTAATTAGAGGGGAAATTTGTACTATTTCCTGATTTTCAACCCTACATTAAAAGTATTGCCCAAACCACTATTTTTTCCAACCAAAAACTTGGTATATAAGGTTTCTACTTCAAATAGTTGACTAACCTGATACTTTAATCCGATACCCTGCTGATAATAATAAGACTCAATTAATTGAATATTGGTTCCATAGGTTGGGCTTAGTTCAGCCAAGGTGTAAAGGGTAGTTTTGGAGATTGGATAAATACTTAAAAATAATTTTAAAGGGGTAGATAAGCTGCTGTTTTGTAATCGGAAATTACTTGGTATCCTGTATAACAAATCTAATTCGCCAAAAAATGAAAATGTAGAACTGATGGATTTATTATAAAAAAACTGTGTGAAAGATTGATAGCCCTGAAATTCTAGAAATGGTCTGGTACTTTGGCTGCCATCCAAATCCATCGCAGTTGGAAAATAAATGGTTTGTTGTACTGCAAATTTCGGACTGAAATTATATTTAGCCCGTAATCCCAGACCAGAAACAGCTGTACGTGCATTCACATCATTCATAAAACTAAACACATCCCAAACCGATGAACTTTCATCTCCTAACTTGGTAGATTTAAACAACACATCTACCCCTATACTTAAATTATTGCGGATGCCATATAAAGCATTGAGGCTGGTGGTAAAAAATGTAGAGCGCAATCCTTGATTTATTCTCATCCCTTCTTGGTTTGCAAATTGAGTTTGGGTATACAGATTATTGAATAACTGAATTTCGAAATTGCGAGAACCTACTTGGGTTGTTGGTGCAAACAATTGGGTATCGTCTTGAGCAAAAACAAACAAACTGTAGTGCAATAAAATGCATATAAAAATAATTTTTTTCATGTGAATAGTATTTAATTCAAAACTATCCAATTAATAATCAATTGGTTGTCGGCAAACGGACATTAAAAAAAGAAGGCTGTCCCAACCAATAGGGACAGCCTTTCAAACCTAAACCAATTAACCTAAAACGCTTATGCAGCTTCTTCGAGCTTGTTATTAGTCAAGCCTCTATCGTAATCTCTCAATTGCTTTTTCAGCATTTTTCGAGCAACGTGTATTCTTGTTTTTACCGTACCAATCGGGATATCTAGATGTTCAGCAATTTCGTGGTATTTATGCCCTTCAAAATACATGGTAAAAGGAACATAGTATTCGTCTGGTAGATTTTTTAACGCTTTTGAAATGTCTTCTAAAATAAATTTACCCTCTGAACCATTGTTAGATGAACTAAACAATAAGTTAGAGTAAGGAATTTCTTCTTGTTTAGTAACTACTGAATTTATTTTAACTACACGTCGATAATTATTTATGAACGTGTTTTTCATGATAGTGTATAACCAACCTTTTAAGTTGGTTCCTTCTCTAAATTTAGTGTAATAGGTGATAGCCTTCAACATGGTATCTTGAACCAAATCATTGGCATCATCTAAATCTCTAGTGAAATGTAAAGCATACATTTTTAATGAGCTTGCTTGGTTAAGAACCAAGGTGTTGAATTCTATCTTTGTCATTTTGTTTAACTTTAATTGTTAAATAATGAACAAATATAAAGGTAAAAAATATATGTTGCAACACTTTGTCAATCATTTTCATGTTTTTATTAAACAAAATAATGAAATGCTATATATTTGTTACACAAACTTGCCAGAAATGGCGTTTTTTGAGCTTAAAGTTTAAACAAAATTTACAGAATATTAACTTCTCGTTCTAGAATTAGTCCAAACTTGTGTTGTACAGATAATATTATCTGTTCTGAGAAATCATAAATTTCTGACCCAGTAGCTTTACCATGATTAACAAGTACCAAAGCTTGGTTTTTCCAGGTACCGGTATTACCTACAACAACACCTTTAAAACCACAATTTTCAATCATCCAACCTGCTGCTAATTTTACTTTATCTCCAGCCGGAAAATGAACTATTTGAGGAAAAGTATCCTGTATAGGCTTAAATGTTTCATTGGAAATAATGGGGTTCTTGAAAAATGAACCGGCATTACCTATCGTTGTAGGATCTGGCAACTTAGATACCCGTATGTGTGCCACCGCATTGCTGATATCTTTTATTGTTGGCTGCAGAATGCCTTTATTTTGTATCTCCTGCTCAATAGCTCCATAACTGGTATTGAGCTTCGGGGTTTTATCTAAAAGAAATCGGACCGAGGTAATGATGTATCTGTTTTTATGTGTTGATTTAAAAATACTATCGCGATATGCAAACTCACAATCATACTTAGTAAACTCTTTAAACTCCAGATCCACAGTATCAAAAGCGTGCAAACTATGAAAAACGTCTTGCAACTCTACTCCATATGCTCCAATATTTTGTACTGGTGATGCTCCAACAGAGCCGGGTATTAAAGTTAAGTTTTCTACTCCGTTATACCCATTTTCTACACAAAATAGTACAAAATCGTTCCATACTTCTCCGGCTCCTACATCTAACCAAAAATGATTTTTTTGTTCTACAGTTCGGATTCCTTTAATATTGATTTTAATTATAAGACCATTGAAGTCTTTGGTAAACAACACATTGCTACCTCCGCCCAAAATAAATCTAGGCAAGGATCGTAAAAAATCATCGTTCAGTAAATCAACAATGTCTTGCTCTGTATTAATTTCAACAAAATAACGTGCAAAAACTTCTACCCCAAAGGTGTTGTAGTATTTTAACGAAACATGCTCTTGCAATTGCATGAATTAGTTTTGGTTGAAGAATTTTTTAGAAACGTATAACAAGCCAAAAGATTCAGAAGGGCTTTTCTCTGTACTTTTATGATGAATTTTATGTGCTCTACGAATTGCTTTCAGATATCTGTTGTCTGATTTAAATGCTTTTAGCCGGTTATGTATAAATACATCGTGAAAAATAAAATATACGATGCCATAAATGGTAATTCCAGTTCCGATATAAAAACGATAATCTAATTCTTTAAAACCAACGTATTGCAACCAAATAGCAATTCCCGCAAAGCCAATGCTAAAAATATCATTAAACTCAAACCAACCGGTTCTTTTTTGGTGATGGGTTTTGTGTATGCCCCATAATACCCCATGAAAAAGGTATTTGTGAATTGCCCAAGAAGCAATTTCCATCCCGATAAAAGTGGCAATAACAATTAGAATGTTTATCAGCATAATTTTAAATATGTATGGCTCGGTTGGCAGTTGCAGCCAAACAAGCTTCTTTAAATGCTTCGGTATAGGTTGGATGCGCATGACTCATGCGCGAAATATCCTCTGATGAAGCTCTAAACTCCATGGCTACAACGGCTTCGGCAATCATATCGGCTGCACGTGGACCAATGATGTGAACTCCCAAAATTTCGTCGGTTTTTGCATCGGCCAATACTTTTACTAAACCATCGGTATCCATGCTTGCTCTTGCCCGTCCGCTTGCCAGAAATGGAAACGATCCTGTTTTGTATTTAACCTCTTTTTCTTTTAATTCTTCTTCGGTATAACCTACGGCAGCAACCTCTGGCCAAGTATATACTACCCCTGGAATTAAATTATAATTGATGTGTGGTTTTTGTCCGGCTATGGTCTCGGCAACAAATACCCCCTCTTCTTCGGCTTTGTGTGCCAACATTGCACCAGTTATAACATCGCCAATGGCATAAACACCTTTTACAGAGGTTTCTAAATGTTCATTAACCGGAATTTTCTTGCCTCTTTCTTCAACCTTAATTCCAATTTTATCCAATCCTAATCCTTCGGTGTAAGCAGTACGACCAACGGCAACTAAGCAATAATCCCCTTTTACAACCACTTCTTCGCCTTTAGCATTATCTGCTTTTACAGTTACTTCTTTGGCAGTGGCTTTAACATCTTTTACTTTATGATTCAGTAAAAATTCGAAGCCTATTTTCTTCAGTGATTTTTGCAATTCTTTTCCCATGGTTCTATCCATGGTTGAAATTATAGAATCCATAAACTCAACTACAGTAACTTTAGCTCCTAATCGAGCATAAACTGAACCCAGTTCTAATCCAATTACACCACCTCCAATCAATACTAAGTGTTTGGGAATTTCGGACAGTTGTAATGCTTCGGTAGAAGTAATTACTCTTTTTTTATCTAGGTTGATGAATGGTAAAGTGCTAGGTTTTGAGCCAGTAGCTATGATTACTTTATCGGTTTCTATCTGTTGTGTTTTACCATCTGATTTGGTAATCTTTATGGTGTTTTTGTTGATGAATGAGCCAACTCCTTCAAATCGTTCGATTTTATTTTTCTTCATCAAATAATTTATACCCTCGGTATTTTGTTTTACCACCTCTTCTTTTCGGGCAATCATTTGCTTTAAATTCGGCTTTAAATCTTTTAGTTCAATGCCATGCGTTTTGAAGGTGTGTTCGGCATTGTGATAATGTTCTGAACTATCGAGCAATGCTTTAGAAGGGATACAACCCACATTTAAACAAGTTCCGCCAAGATTAGGATATTTTTCAATAATGGCAGTTTTAAATCCTAATTGAGCACATCTTATGGCTGCTACATACCCTCCGGGGCCAGAACCAATCACTACTACGTCGTATTTCATCTACAAATATTTTGTCCAAAATTAATAAAAAAGCTATGGCAATGGGTTGTTTTTTTTTGAAAACCAATAAAAAAGTCCTGACTATTTAGCCAGGACTTTACCTTTAATATGATTTTGTTTAAACTCCCAAAAGCATGCGCTCTGGTGCTTCTAAAAGTTGTTTTACTCTAACCAAAAATCCTACAGAATCTTTTCCATCTATAATTCGATGGTCATAAGATAATGCAACAAACATGATTGGCCGTATTATTACTTGACCATCTTTTGCCACTGGGCGTTCTACTATATTATGCATTCCTAAAATAGCAGATTGTGGTGCATTGATGATTGGAGTTGACATCATGGAGCCAAATACACCACCGTTGGTGATGGTAAATGTACCACCCGTCATTTCCTCAAGAGTTAATTTATTATCTCTGGCTTTGCCTGCTAATTCCATTACAGCTTTTTCTATTTGCGCAAGACCCATGGATTCGGCATTGCGGATTACCGGAACAACCAACCCTTTAGGCGCAGAAACTGCAATGGAAATATCTGCAAAATCGCTATACACAATTTCTTCGCCTTCTATTCTTGCATTTACTGCCGGAAATTCCTTTAATGCTTCACATACAGCTTTGGCAAAAAACGACATAAATCCTAAGCCAACCCCATGTTTTTCTTTGAATTGGTCTTTGTATTTTGCTCGCAAATCCATGATAGGTTTCATGTCTACCTCATTAAAAGTAGTAAGCATGGCAGTTGTGTTTTTTACTTCTACCAAACGCCTAGAAATGGTCTTACGTAAGGGCGACATTTTCTCTTTGCGCTCTGCACGAGAAGATCCTGATTCGCTTATTTTGGCTTTTGGTTCTGATTTGGCAATTGGAGTTGCTTGCGGCTGTGATCCTTTTTGAGCATCTTCTTTGGTTATTCTACCGCCAGGTCCAGTGCCTTTTACATCGTTTGCAGATATGCCTTTCTCAGACATGATTTTTGCTGCTGCCGGAGAAGGATGACCATCGGCATAATTTGACGGTTTAGAAGCACTTTCGGTTTTTTCTACTTTTTCGTCTTCGTTTTTACTTTCGCTTTCCGGTTTTTTACTTCCCCCTTCTTCTATCACACAAACCACATCTCCCACCGGGATGGTATCTCCCTCGTTTGCTTTGGTTTTAAGGGTTCCGGATTTTTCGGCAGTGAGTTCAAATGTAGCCTTATCGGATTCTAGTTCGGCGATCACCTCATCCATCTCTACATAATCCCCATCGTTTTTTATCCATTTAGAAAGGGTTACTTCACTGATTGACTCTCCAACTGGAGGTATTTTAATTTCGATACTCATCGTTTGATTTATTTACTCGCTTTTTTCTTATTGATAGATTTAGTTTTTTTCACTACCTCTTTTTCTATTAAAAAAGCTTTGTTTATAATATAATTTTGTTGGGTGATGTGTTGTTTGGCAAATCCGGTGGCTGTGCTACTACTTTCTTTGCGAGCAACAACATCTAAGTTTAAGTTTCTGAATTTACGACATAAATATGGCCATGCTCCCATGTTTGCTGGTTCTTCTTGTACCCAAACAAGTTCGGCTCCTTTATACTTTTTTGTTATCGCTTCTAACTGATCATAAGGCAAAGGATAAATTTGCTCTAACCGTACAATAGCTATATCTTCTATTTTTTCTTCTTCTTGTTTTTCTAATAGTTCGTAATAAATTTTGCCCGTGCAAAAAAGTACACGCTTAACTTTTGCAGTGGTAACTTTTTCATCGTCTATTACTTCTTTGAATTTACCGTTGGTAAAATCCTTTAAAGGGCTTACACATGCCGGATGACGCAATAAACTTTTGGGGGTAAATATAACTAGTGGTTTGCGGAATTCTCTTTTTAACTGACGACGTAAAATATGAAACATTTGAGCCGGTGTACTTACATTGGCTACTTGCATGTTGTAATCTGCGCAAAGTTCCAAGAATCTTTCCATACGACCTGATGAATGCTCTGGACCTTGTCCTTCGTAACCATGAGGCAATAATAATACTAATCCGCTGCTACGCTTCCATTTAGTTTCTGCACTAGCAATGAATTGATCTATGATGATTTGAGCTCCATTTGCAAAATCGCCAAATTGAGCTTCCCAAATTGTTAAGCAATGTGGAGTTGGTAATGAATATCCGTATTCAAAACCTAAAACACCATATTCAGAGAGGTGAGAGTTATATATCTCGAAATTGGATTTTGTATCTGTTTTTATGGTATTAAGCGGGATATACTCTTCATCTGAATCTTGTAGTTTGACTACAGCATGTCGGTGAGAGAAAGTTCCGCGCTCTACGTCTTGCCCGCTTACACGAACACCATAGCCTTCATTTAATAACGTTGCATAGGCCATTAATTCTCCCATGGCCCAATCGTAAACTTTGGTTTGGTTTACCATTTTATTCCGCTCAGTAAACAAACGCTGAATTTTATTGAAAAAACTTAAGTCTGACGGGAGGATGGTTATTTGGTTGGCTAAAGCTTCAAAGGTTTTTTGAGATACAGATGTTTTCGGAGAATCTTTAAAGTCATCGGCTGTGCTAAATCTGTATTTACTCCATGCACCTTGTAAGGGTTCTTTAGATTCTATTTGTATTGAATTATTTTTTACAGCATCGAGTTTTTCTTGCAACATGGTTCTAAACTCTTTTTCCATTTCGGTTGCAAGTTTCGTATCTATTTCTCCGCCTTCATCTGTAAGTTTTTTTACATAAATCTCTCTTGGATTTGGATGTTGGGCAATGGCTTTGTATAGTGTTGGCTGGGTAAATCTTGGTTCATCGCTTTCGTTATGCCCATATTTGCGATAACACAAAATATCTATAAAAACGTCGTTATGGTATTTTTGGCGATATTCCATGGCCATTTTTATGGCGAAAACTAAAGCTTCAACATCATCTCCATTTACATGAAAAACGGGAGATAAAGTCATTTTAGCAATATCTGTACAATAGGTGGTAGAACGAGCATCGCGGTAATTAGTTGTAAATCCAACCTGGTTATTTATTACTAAATGAATGGTTCCGCCTGCTTTGTATCCATCCAGCAAAGACATGTTTAGCACTTCATAAACTACTCCCTGCCCTGCAACAGATGCATCGCCATGTATTAATATGGGAGCAAGTTTGCTGTAATCGTTATCATACTTGAAATCTAACTTAGCTCGTGCAATACCTTGTACCACAGGGTCTACGGCTTCTAGGTGGGATGGATTTGGAGACAAACTCAAATGAACACATTGGCCATTAGCGGTATCAATGTCTGTTGAATAGCCCATGTGGTATTTCACATCCCCACCAAAAGATTCGTTTACATCGTAATGTTTTCCTTCAAACTCGGTAAAAATTTCCGAATAGGTTTTATTCATAATGTTGGCTAGCACATTTAACCTACCTCGGTGTGCCATGCCTATTACAAATTCTTCTATACCTAATTCTGCTCCTTTTTCAATTACAGCATCTAATGCGGGGATTAAAGTTTCGGCGCCTTCTAATGAAAAACGCTTTTGTCCCAGAAATTTTGTTCCCAAAAAGTTTTCGAAAACTACTGCTTGGTTAAGTTTATGGAGGATTCGTTTTTTCTGTTCTACGGTAAAATTAGGTTTGTTACGAGTACTTTCCATCCGCTCTTGGAACCATTGCATTTTAACCGGGTTACGGATGTATTTATATTCTACGCCAATGGATTCGCAATAGGTTTCGTCAAGTAATTGACGTATATCTCGGAGAGTTGCCGGGCCTAAACCAACTTCAACACCAGCATTAAAAACTGTGTCTAGGTCGGCATCTGTAAATCCAAATGTTTCTAATTCTTTACCCGGAAAATATTTACGGCGTTCGCGAACTGGGTTTGTTTTTGTAAATAAATGGCCTCTGTTTCTGTAGCCATCTATCATGTTCAACACCTTAATTTCATTTAAAAAATGTTCTGGAGTTTGATTTGTAACTTGAACCGCTTCTCCGGTTCGTCCAAAATCAAATCCTTCGAAAAACTTTCGCCAACCAAATTCAACTGATTCTGGGTCTTCTTTATATTGTGTGTATAAAGATTCTATGTAAGAAGAATGTGCACTGGAAAGATAGGATAAATCGCTCATCAGAAATTTGTAATGGCTGCAAAAATAATTATTTTGCCCAATATACCACTTCCTAAATGAGATTAAAAACTACTTATTAACAAGCAAAAAAGTGGTTATCTATTCTGGTTTCATTTTGTATAAATCCCAATAACTCATCTACGGAGCGAAGTATTTTTAAGCATTCGTTATCTTTTATAGCATCGTGCATAACCAATGGGCCAGAAACCATTAAGGGGATTTTATTTAAACTTTTTACTAATTTATCAAGCAATACAGCTGTGGAACCAAAGGTTAATTCATTTGTTAATACGGTCATGGCAACATCTGGCTGGTAATAATCTGCTACTTTACTTAAATCTGCAAGTGGCAAATTCTGTCCTAAATACAAAGCGTGATGACCTCTTGATTTTATCAAATAGTTGGCAAATAGTAGCCCCGTTTCGTGACTTTCTCCTTCAGGCAAAAAAAGTAAGAACTTTTTTGCCTGAAAATTATGGATAGGTTGTAGTTCTGCAGTGTGTATGATTAGTTTTTGTTTTATCAAATGGGTGGTAAAATGCTCATGTGCCGGGTTAATAGAACCTGCTTGCCACAAAATGCCTATTTTTCGCATGAACGGAAAAATCAGATTCACCATTGTTTTTTCTATTCCCATTTCAGTTATGTGCTGTGTTAGGATAGAATCAAAGGTTGGTTCATCTAATTTAAGCATGGCAGTTACCATTTCATTTACTTTGTCACATGGGTTGTTTTCATGGGCAATGTCGGTTACTTTTTTCTCCATTACCTCTTCACTCATTCGTGCTATTTCGGAGATTTTAAATCCATGTTGGATTAAGGTAGATACATTTAAGAACTTTTTTAAATCGGTATTATCATAAAACCGAATATTGGTTTCGGTACGTTTTGGTTCAACAATAGCATATCGCTGTTCCCATATACGTATGGTATGGGCTTTTATGCCAGTTAAACATTCAATATCACTTATAGAAAATCTTTTCACTTTATATGCAATGGATAAAATTTTAACAATAAATGCAAGTACTTGTTTTAAACAACTAAAAATCTATGACTACAGATTATTTATTGCAGATTTATAAGAAGCAGCTTTTTGCCGGATTTTAGTTATTTCATCGGCCGTCATTTTATCTATCAAACGATACATCATGCCAATTCTGGGATTTTTCTCCAGTTTCTTCCGATGACGAATGTGAAAATCCCAATAAAAACTATTAAACGGGCAGGCATTGGGGCCATATCTAGATTTTTTATCGTACTTACAGCCCGCACAATAATCGCTCATTTTATCGATGTAATTGGCACTGCTCACATAGGGTTTACTTCCTACTATACCACCATCCGCAAATTGGCTCATTCCTCTGGTGTTGGTAATTTCTACCCATTCTACGGCATCTATATAAACCCCTAAATACCATTGATCAACAAAATCGGGATGAATACCTGCCAATAAGCAGAAATTACCTATAACCATTAATCGTTGTATGTGATGGGCATAAGCATTGTCTAATGAATTATTGATGCAATGCTTTAAACAATTCATTTGGGTTTTACCATCCCAAAACCAGGTTGGCAAAGCTTCTTTATGATCGAGATAATTTAACTGAGAAAAGGCAGGCATTTTTGCCCAATAAACACCCCGCATGTATTCTCTCCAACCCAAAATTTGTCTTATAAAACCTTCTGCTTGAGCAATGTCAACGGTGTGGTTATTTTCAAATTCTAATAAAACTGCATGTACTACTTCTTGGGGGCTAATTAGTTTTACGTTTAATGCAAATGATAATCTGGAGTGAAATAAATCTTTGTGTTGCGTAGATAATGCATCTTCGTACGTTCCGAAGTTAGGAAGTAGATTCTTAACAAAATATTGTAACACTTGTAATGCTTCGACTCTGCTGCAGGGCCAATCGAATTTACTTACCTCAACATTTCCGAAAAACGGAATATTCATTTTTTGTATAGATTCAAAAATTTCTTGCTGGTTGCTTTTAAATGTAATTGCATCTGGGACTGATACTTTACCGTCGTACTTTTTTCGATTTTCTGCATCGTAATTCCATCTGCCGGTTAGGGGTTCTTCGCCATCCATTAAAATGTTGTGTTTTTTGCGGAGTGCACGATAAAAACTTTCCATCAAAAACGTTTTTTTTCCTTTAAAGAAATCGTGCAGATATTCTCGATGGGTATAAAAATGTTCGGTATCAACTGTTTTGGAGGTGATAGACAGGCCCGAGCAAAAGTTGGTTAATTCTACATCTAACCTGTATTCATCAGGCAGCAAATACTCGAAATTTGAGAATGAATCTTGTGCTATAATTTCTGTCAAATTCTCTCTAAAACTGTGCTTATTGTGCTCATCGTCTATCTTGTAATAAATTACAGAATGTCCTTGATTTTGTAATTCATGAGCAAAATTCCGCATCGCCGAAAAAAAGGCAATTATTTTCTGGATGTGATGTGTTACGTATTCTTGCTCTTGTTTTACTTCCATTAAAACGTAGCAGATATTTTTATCTACCGTTTTAAACCAAGTGTGTTGATGATTTAGTTGGTCGCCAAGTAAAAGTCGGAGAGTTTTCATGAATAGCTTTTATACAATAATTTGTCCTTCGTTTTTATCTCCAATTATTATTGCTTTTTTATGCTGATGGTCTAAACCTGATAAATAAGCCAATAAACTATCCACGGCATGCCAACTGTTGTATGTATTATGATTGATGGTTACAGAATATCTTTCTTTTAGATGGGAGATTATTACAGGAATATTAGCAACATCCGTTTTGTATCCAAGTTCCTTGATTCCCAGTAGTTTCACTTTGTGAGCAGGGTAGGTTTCATGAAATTCGATTGCAGGAAATTTAGATTGCAGCTGCATAGCCCTAGCGGTTAGTCCACCCAAAAACATTGGCGACATGGCAGCTAATTCTTTATCGCATGCCCGATAAAAAAAATCAGGGTAAACATTAGGCTGAGCATAAACTCCGGGTAAACTTAAAGGGGCATCAATAAATATTTGATTGGGTTTTAAAAAGGATATTTGTTCTTTCAAAAAAACATCCGCATCCTGATTTTTAATTGTTTGAATGCTACTTATAGAGTCGTTCTTTAAAAAGGTAATAGCAGTAGTGCCTGCCATTTTCGCTCCAAAATCCAACCCAATAAAACGCATTATGCTAATGATTTCTCATCCCAATTTTGCACAATTGGAGTAGGGTATTGTGTTCCTAAATTTAACCCATATCTTTTGAAGTCTCCCAAACCAAAAGCAAAAGGTTTATGAAGCATTTCTGCCGGAATATTTACCAAAACAGGCAACCAATGTTTAATGTATTCTGCCTCCGGATCGTATTGTGCAGATTGTTTAGGTATGTTAAAATATCTATCCTCGCGAGGGTCATTTCCTACTCCTGCTATATATGCCCAATTACCCCAGTTACTTGCCGGACAATAATCAATTAGCATCGACTCGAAATACTCGGCTCCCCAAGTCCAATTAACTTTTAAATCTTTTACCAAAAAACTTGCAACATTTTGTCGACCACGGTTACTCATAAAACCGGTTTCTTTGAGTTCAATCATGTTTGCATCAATGAATGGTATTCCGGTTTTACCCTCTTTCCATGCAGTAAATCTTTCTTGTTGATTTAGTATTTCAATTTCGGGGGCTTTGGTTTTAAATCCTTTTAGTTGGAAAAATTTATTGCCATATTTTTTGAACATAAAGCGGAAATAATCTCGCCATAGCAATTCAAAGAACAACCAATAAGTGCTTTCATTCTTCACTCGTTCGTGTTCATATTTTTGAAGTTCCCAGTATACATAGCGAGGAGAAAGGCATCCTAAAGATAGCCAAGGCGAAAGTTTGGAGGAAAAATCATCGCCTAAAAGTCCGTTGCGAGTTTCTTTATAAGTTGCAATAGCATTGGTATCCCACAAATAATGCTTTAGTCTTAGAATCGCTTCAGTTTCTCCGCCTTTAAATTTCAATACCGATTTCTCCTCTTCATGCACTTCATCAAAACCTAAATCCAATAAAGTTGGAATTTTCCCTTCTTCAATAAAAGATGGCACAGAAACATGTTCTAAATCTTTAAACAAAGGTCTGACTTTAGCATCTCGCTCAACTTTTTTCCTAAAATTGGTAAAAACATCCGGTATTTCTTTGATAGGAAAAGGCAGTTCATCTTTGTGATACATGGTATGGCCAATGTACTCCATGTAGGTTGCATTGTGTTTCCACAAAGCATTTTCAACTTTATCAGCAATTTCAATTTCTTCGCTGGCTACTTCGCGGAAGGCATATACTTTATCTGCACCAGATTCTTTTGCAAGTTGTGGTAAAATCTCCTCTGGCAAACCAATTCTAACAATTAGATTTCCGCCCAACTTTTGGAATGAATTCCTTAAATCTTTAACAGATTCTATGATAAATTTTGTTCGATATTTTCCCGTTTTATCGTGTCCTAATTTGGTTTTTACAAAATACCTTGGGTCGAAACAAAATACAGGCAAAATACTCTCCGACCTGCTAATGGCTTCCATCAAAGGCTGATGATCATGCAATCGCAAATCATTTCTGAACCAAACTATAACACACTTATTATTCATTTACTCCTTATTCAAATATTTAGACCTTCTGCAACGCTCAGAACAGTATTTTACATCATCCCAAACTTTCTCCCACTTTTTTCTCCAAGTAAATGGGCGGGTACAAACAACACAAATTTTTTGCGGAAGTTCAGACTTTTTACGCATATTTTTTAAACATTGGGTACTAAAACTTGTTTGCATTGCATGTCGAAAATTAAGCACGATTTAACAGTTTCGGAAATTGACCGAATTATTGAAATGGCTTGGGAAGATAGAACACCCTTTGAGGCTATAGAATTTCAATTTGGTTTGAATGAAAAGGCGGTTATACAATTGATGCGCAAAGAACTTAAATTAAGTAGCTGGAAACTTTGGCGAAAACGTGCTAAAAACATCTCACACAAACACACTAAAAAAAGAGTTTCGGACATAGATAGGTTTAAATCTACCCTCCAACGACAAATTACCTTCAATAAAATAAGCAAGCGTTAATTAGTATTAATTACTACTTTTGGGGAATTTTGGCCCTTTAGTTTAATGGATAGAACGTGAGATTCCGGTTCTCATGGTACAGGTTCGATTCCTGTAGGGGCCACTTTTTAATTTGAAAATTAGTGAATGGGAAATCATACCTGAGGTTCCCTGTCCGACTGCGTCATACAGGCGGGGATTCCTGTAGGGGCCACTAAATTAAAAAAGATTATCCATCAGTAAGTTTAATTTTCTCATATCCTTTACGCAAACAATTCCCCCAGTTTGCTCTGTATCATTTTTGTGCGTTTAATTTATGCATTAAACCATAACAATAGATTTGTAGTTTAACAGCAATAGCCTAAATTAAAACTACAAGATGAAAAATACCTCAATAATTACATTGTGTCTTTTGGTAATTGTAATTACACTACCAAATCATTCTAAAGCTCAAAAGAAAACAGATGTTATAGAAAATAGTTGGGCCTCGCAAATACGTGTTGATGCCAAATTATCTGATTGGGGTGATACATTATTAAACGTAGATAAAAGTACTGGTTTGCAATATCAGATTGCAAATGACGATAGATCCATATTTATAGCGGTAAAAGCGTTAGAACAAAGAGATATAAATAAAATAATGGGAGGTGGTTTAACTGTATCTATTAATACAGAAGGTAAAAAAAGAGCGGGGGCATTTATTACGTTTCCTGCAATAAACCAAGCAGTTTTGGCTGCAATGTTCCGAAACATTATGAGAAGTCAGGGACAAAATCAACCCCCAAACACGGATGCAATAAGAAGCAAAATGATTGAAAATGCTAAAGAAATATACGTTAATGGATTTAAAGAAATAACGGAAGACACAATTTCTATTTATAACGAATACGGAATTAGAGCAGCATTAAATTTTGATGATAAAGGACATTTAATCTATGAAATGGCATTCCCTAAATCATTGTATCCTATTTTATCTGATAAAGATTTTCTATTGAGTATTAAAGTAAATGGCATAACTCCACCTCAAATGGGAGCAGGTGGCATGGGCGGTTTTGGTGGTGGCGGTGGCGATCGTCAACAAGTTGTTATTGGTGGCGGTGCTCCGGGCGGTGGCGGACGTGGTGGACAGCAATTTAACCTAGCTGAAATTTCTTATTTATTTACCCCCGCAGAACTTTGGACAAACCAACGATTAGCACCCTCTAAAAAAGATTAAATACCATGCGATTAGTTTTTATATTTTTAGTTTTTTCTGCTTGGTGTTGCAGTTCATCCTTTGCTCAAACAGGCAGACAAATTAGTGGTATTGTGCAAGACTCCACCGGTATGAGCATTGCTGGTGCAACAGTAAAACTCACTTCAGATTTAGATACGTTAATTACATCTACCAATCCGGATGGGATATTCGTTTTCCGTAATGTTAAAAAATCTCAATTTTTAATCAGTGTAAGCATTATTGGTTTTGCTAACTTGAATAAACGATTTTTATACACAGATGAAACCACAAGATTAACTTTAGAACCACTCATTTTATCTACACAAAGCAAACAATTAGGAGAAGTGATAATAAGTGGCGTTGCTCCAGTAACGGTTAAAGAAGACACTATAGAATACAAAGCTGATGCATATAAATTGAAAGAAAATGCTGTGGTTGAAGATTTACTAAAAAAATTGCCCGGTGTAGAAGTAGATAAAGATGGTAATGTAACTGCACAAGGAAAACAAGTAACCAAAGTTAGAGTAAATGGAAAAGATTTTTTTGGTGGCGATGTACGCACCGCAACGCAACAATTACCTGCTGATATTGTAGATAAAATTCAAATTATTGAAGATTATGGCGATCAAGCAAACCTTACCGGCATACGTGATGGAGATCCCGAAAGAATAATGAACATACAAACCAGGCCCGATAAAAACAATGGTTATGTAGGGCGAGGGACCATTGCAGGCGGAGATCAAGAACGATATCAGGGAACTTTGAACGTAAATTATTTTAATAATAACACACAAATTTCGGTTTTAGGTAACTTAAACAATATTAATGCAAACTTATTTAATTTTTCAGGTGGTGGAGGCGGTGGTGCTCAGCAAATAGCAATCGGTGGTGGTGGTCGTGGGGGATTTGGCGCATTCGGTGGATTTGGTGGTGCTAACTCAGGTCTAACGGACGTAAAATCGTTTGGATTTAATTACCGAGGTAATTGGGGCAAAAAGTTGGTTTCCTTTGGTAGTTACAGCTTTACCGATCGTACAAATGATGTGTTAAGTTCCACGGTCCAACAATCTATTTTTCAGAATAATACAATAACAGACTCCAGAAACACAGATGCAACTAATAATTCCATCAATCATCGTTTTACTTGGAACTTTGAATATCGTCCGGATACAGCAAACTTTATAAAATTTA
Source organism: Sphingobacteriaceae bacterium (assembly GCA_041743935.1). Lineage (GTDB taxonomy): Bacteria > Bacteroidota > Bacteroidia > Sphingobacteriales > Sphingobacteriaceae > JBGTLU01. The sequence goes on along the minus strand of JBGTLU010000011.1, from coordinate 12,588 downwards.
CACCTAATATTAGTTACAGCAAGAATACCGGAATCAATATTTCTAGTTTTGTACTGAGTAGACAAGAAAATCAGATAAACTCTTTTGGTGCTACAGAAGATAATACCTTCAACGATACTCCAAATTTTAACGGCACATTATTATACAATTATCGATTCCCAAAACGTGGTCGCAATTTTTCGATTAATCTTAACGGTAGTACAGCCGGAACCCAACGAGATAATGATTTATTAAACCAATCCACCAATTTTACTCAAAATGGAGCTATAGATGTATTTCAACGTCAATTACAATTGGATGATAATGCAAATGAAAACTTTAGTGCCAGATTATCTTACAACGAACCATTATCTAGAAAAGCTAATCTGGAGTTTAACTATGCCTATACCTATGCCAATGTGATAAACGATAGAGAAACGTTTGGATTAAATACCAATGGAGATAGAACAGGTATTATAGATTCGTTAAGTAACGACTATAAATTTAACTTCATAACCAACCGATTTGGAGCTAATTACAGGTACACTACTCAGAAGTATAATTTTTCGATTGGAGTTGGAGTACAACCAAATGTATTAAGTGGCTCTTCCATCAGCAGAAATACAAACACTCGTAAAACTGCTACCAACTTTTTCCCGGTAGCAAGGTTTAACTATAATTTTACTAGAGAAAAGTCACTCCAACTTAATTATAACGGCAGAAGCAATCAGCCAAGTTTTAACCAGTTGCAACCAGTAACCGATGTAAGCAATCCCCAATTTGTTACGGTTGGTAACCCAAATTTAGGTGCTGAGTTTATCAATAATTTTAGCATTCGTTTTAATAATTCTAATTTCTTTTCGGGGAGAGTTTTGTTTACCAATATAAGTGTGAACTTAACAAAAGATAAAATTGTAACCAATGTGGTAAATATTCCGGGAACCATAATTCAAGAAACCAGGTATCAAAATACCAATGGGCAGTACAACTTAAACGGATTTTATGCTTGGTCAAGGCCGTATTTCGAAAGAAAATTAACCATTTCTTTTGGCGGTTTGGCTAATTACAACAATAATGTATCGTTTATTAACAACCAAGAAAATATTGGTAAAAATTGGATATTAAGCCAACGATTGAATTTACAAATCAACCCCGCCGAATGGGTAGAAATTACTCCTGGCCTTACTTATACCTATAATCAAAATAGAAATACGATCAACACTCAATCCAATACCAATGTTACAACTTGGACATATGCCTACGATAGCAAAATCTATTTCGCTAAAACATGGACATTTGGTCTTAGATTAGATAAAAGTGTTAACCAAGGATTTAGCGGTGGAGTAAGTAGTAATCCATTAATTATCAATTCTTACATAGAAAAAAGCTTCCTAAAAGGCAATTCTGGCACCTTACGTTTACAAGCTTTTGATTTGTTAAACCAAAGTACCAACATATCTAGGGTTGTAAATGCAAACGGAATTACGGATAATCAGACCAATCAGTTGGCTAGGTACTTTTTGCTTAGTTTTAGTATGCGACTACAAAAATTTGCAGGTTCAAACGTAACTACGCCCGATGTTCCTGGCAACAGAACCATTATTAGAATGGGTGGCGGTAGAGGGAATGAAGATAATTAATGTAGATTTTAAACTACTCTAGCTTTTACCTTATCCCATGGTTTAACCTGCCAATTTACCTGTGCGGTACAAATGTGCACTTGGTTTTTATCCATTACTTGCAATTCAAATCTTTTTAAAACGGCATCTTCGGTTTTTAGCACATCCATAATTTCTTTCTCTACCCACTCTTTACTTAAATTAAACGTCACCAAAACATCCGTTTTGCCCTGATAGCGGTAATCCATATGCAAATCTTTCATGATGATGCGATAAGTATTTGCTCCCATCACATTCATTAATTGCAATCCACAAGCATACTCGCACAGTGTTGCCAAACCGCATGCATGTAAGCCCTTTATATGGTTCATGTTTTTACGGATATAAGGCATCTTTACTGTTACCGAATCATCTGAAATCTGAGTAATGGTAAAATTATGCGGAGAGTTAAATGGAATTGCTTTCCATAAAACCTGATTTAACATCCACAAATAAAAAGGAGATGATTTAGCCTTATGCATCAAACTATTTAACTTCTTCATACTGTTTCAGGTTTTTTAATTGTATTATTCACCATATCAAGAGCTGCCTCAAGCTCACTTTCTAATTGATTTACTATGGAGGCAACAGGCTTAATGTCATTTATTAATTCTACAGATTGTCCGGCGCACCACAAGGTTTTATAATTGCCTGGTTTTAAAGAATCTTCCAATTTCTTCATTCCCGTGTATTGAACAAACATTTTAAAATATTTTTTGGTGTTTTTATTGGTGGATAAAAGTTTTTCCAACCGGTTTTGCTTATACCCAATTTTCTTAGCGTACGGAGTATTGATAATGGTACATGGCGTGCCCGAGATTTTTTCTGTAAGCACAATATCTTCCATCTTAGCATCTACAATGGCTTGTTTGTAAGCATCGCCACTTCTGCTTTCTGTACTAGCTATAAACCTGGTACCAATACTAACTGCCGATGCGCCAACTGCCATCATGGCCAATATACTATCACCAGTAGCTATACCACCTGCAGCAATCACAGGAATGTGCGGAAAACTTCGTTTTAGCGAAGGTACTAGCAAATGTAATGGATTAGGCCCAGCATGGCCCCCTGCCCCCTGCCCTACAGCAATAAATCCATCGCATCCTAAATCTGCACAAATTTTAGCGTGTTTTATATTAGTAACATCACAATATACTTTTGCTCCATAGCCATGTGCTGCTGCAATCACTTCTTTAGGGCTCCCGAGTGAGGTTATGTAGAAAGGCACCTTATATTGCACACACAATTTTAAATGTTTTTCTAATAATGGATTTGTTCTTTGAACAATAATGTTCACACCATAGGAGCCTCTTTTATTTGGGTGCAAAGATTTGAACTCATTTAAGTTCTTTAAAATATTTTCTAATTCGCCATCGTTCCGATAATTCAAAGTAGGGAAAACCCCCATTATTTCACTATCCATAGCTGCCTTCATCATTTCTTCATTAGAAACCAAAAACATAGGCGCCATTACAATTGGCAGTTTCACATTATTCTGAGAGGTAAACAAATTATTTACAAACATTTTCTTGTCTATTAACTTTCAAAGTATATTTTTGTACCGAATACTATTTTGGTACAAAGGTATAAATTAAAATTTTTGCTAAGGTAGGATAAAATAGCTACAACATTATTTTGCTTGAATATTTTTTGTAAATTGTGGCAGAAATAACCTAAACTATGGAAATTAAAAGAGTTTTTGATTTACTAGAGCTAAACACAAACAAGTTTGCAAAACCAGATTTATTAGCCGGAAAGTACAATGGCGAGTGGGTAAAGTTTAGCACCCAAGAAGTGGTAGATACTGCAAATAAAATCAGTTTTGGCTTATTAAAGCTTGGCATAGTTAAAGAAGATAAAATTGGCCTAATGTCTCCAAACCGTCCGGAATGGAACTTGGTTGATTTTGGCACGCAACAAATTGGTGCAACTTTAGTCCCTATGTATCCAACATTATCCGAGCAAGACATAAAATTTATCATCAACGATGCTGAAATAAAAACCGTTTTCGTTGCCAATCAGGAGCTTTACGATAAAATTGCTAAAGTAAAATCCGAAATTCCGAGCTTACAAGCCATTTACTCGTTTGATACGATAGAAGGAGTAAAATCTTGGAATGAAGTAATAGAATTAGGCAAAGACGGAGACCTAGCTATTTTAGCAGAACATAAAGCCAAAGTTCAACCCGACGATTTACTCACTCTAATATACACCTCCGGAACTACTGGTAATCCTAAGGGTGTAATGCTCACACATAATAATTTGGTAACAAATTTTGTAAACAGTTCGGTTTTTTATCCAAGACCATTTGATAAAGCTTTGAGTTTTCTGCCCATGTCGCACATTTTTGAGCGAATGGTAGTTTACATGTATTTCTACATGGGTATATCTGTATATTACGCAGAGAGTCTAGAAACCATTGTTGCCAACCTACAAGAAGTAAAACCTGATGGATTTACAACTGTACCACGCTTATTAGAGAAAGTGTACGACAAGATTGTAGCAAAAGGAGCCGAATTAACTGGCATTAAAAAAACGTTGTTTTTCTGGGCACTTAACTTAGGTTTACGCTATGAAAACGATGGAAAAAATGGTTGGTGGTATGAGTTTCAACTAAAAATTGCTAATAAATTAATCTTCACTAAATGGAGAGAAGCCCTAGGAGGGAATATTAAAGCCTTGGTTTCTGGTGGAGCTGCCCTTCAACCTCGTTTAGCAAGAGTGTTTTGGGCTGCCGGCATACCTGTTTTGCAAGGATACGGACTAACTGAATCTTCTCCAGTAATCTCTGTAAATGGTTTAGGTAAAGATGAAAATAGATTTGGCTCATCTGGCACTGTACTCACAGGAGTGGAAGTGAAAATTGCTGAAGATGGCGAAATTTTAGCTCGCGGACCAAACATCATGAAAGGATATTACAAACGCCCCGATTTAACTGCCGAAGTGATAGATAAAGATGGCTGGTTCCATACCGGAGATATTGGAGTGCTAGAAGATGGCAAGTTCCTAAGAATCACCGATCGTAAGAAAGAAATTTTTAAAACTGCCGGTGGTAAATATGTTGCCCCTCAAATTCTCGAAAACAAGTTTAAAGAATCATTAATTATTGAACAGATAATGGTAATTGGCGAAAACGAACGTTTTCCAGCTGCCTTAATTATACCAAGTTTCCCGAATTTAAAAGAGTGGTGTACCATTCATAACATCGAATATACTACCAACCAAGAAATGGTAAAACACCCTAAAGTAATAGATAAATTTCAGCGAGAGATTGATAAATACAATCAAGATTTTGGCCAATGGGAAAAAGTGAAAAAATTTGAAGTATTACCTTACGAGTGGAGCATTGATGGTGGCGAGATGACCCCTAAAATGAGCTTAAAACGCAAAGTCATCATGCAAAAAAATCAAGAATTAATAGAAAAGATTTATCGTTCAAATGATAGTCATGCAGAAGCTTAAAACCTAAATAATATAACGAATCAAAAAAATTGTATGAAGAGAATTATTAATAAAGTGGCAGTATTAGGATCCGGAATTATGGGTTCCAGAATTGCTTGTCATTTTGCAAATATTGGAGTAGAAGTTACTCTTTTAGACATCGTACCAAAAGAATTAACACCACAAGAACAAGCTAGTGGATTAACTATAGAAAGTAAAGCTTTTAGAAACAGAATTGTAAACTCTTCTTTAGAAACTGCAATTAAATCTAATCCATCGCCTATCTACAGAAAATCCATTGCCCAAAAAATAAAAACAGGAAATTTTGATGACGATTTAAAAGTTATCGCAAACTGCGATTGGGTAATTGAAGTAGTTATCGAAAACCTCGACATAAAAAAGAAAGTATTTGAACAAGTAGAGAAATTTCGTAAGCCCGGCACTTTAATTACATCCAACACATCGGGCATTCCTATTAATCACATGACCGAAGGCAGAAGTGACGATTTTAAAGCGCATTTCTGTGGCACACATTTTTTTAATCCACCGCGTTACCTTCGCTTATTAGAAATCATACCAACTAAACATACAAATCCAGAAGTAGTAGATTTCTTAATGCATTATGGTGATTTATTTTTGGGAAAAACCACCGTTTTATGTAAAGATACTCCGGCATTTATTGCCAATAGAATTGGAGTATACTCTATCATGGCACTTTTGCACTTGGTAGAAAAGATGGAACTTACCGTTGATGAAGTAGATAAATACACCGGACCAATTCTTGGCCGACCGAAATCTGCAACCTTTCGCACCACAGATGTGGTTGGGATGGATACCATGATAAAAGTTGCAAAAGGTATTTACGATAATTGTCCCGATGATAAAGCACGTGAACTATTTAAATTACCAGATTACGTAGCTAAAATGGAAGCTAATAATTGGTTGGGCGATAAAACAAACCAAGGCTTTTATAAGAAAACGAAAGATGCAAACGGCAAAACAGAAATTCTATCCTTAGATCTCAAAACTTTAGAATACGGACCAAAACAACGTGTTAAATCCAGCACCTTGGAAATGTTAAAACCCATTGATGATTTGCGTGAACGGATGCGAGTTTTTGCTAAAGGAACAGACAAAGCAGGTGAATTTTTCCGTACTTCTTTTTATGGATTATTTGAATACTGCTCAGATCGTATTCCCGAAATTTCGGATGAATTATACCGTATAGATGATGCACTACGTGCAGGTTTTGGCTGGGAATTAGGCCCATTTGAAGTATGGGATGCCCTAGGCGTAGCAGAAACGGCAAAAGCGATGGAGAGTAAAGGCAACAAAGCAGCCTCATGGGTACACGAAATGCTTACTGCCGGAAACACCTCTTTTTATAAAGTAGAAAATGGCGTACGTAAGTATTATGATATTCCAACAAAAACCTACAAAGCATTACCTGGTTCAACAGATTATATCATTTTAGATAACATCCGGGCTACTAAAACCGTATGGAAAAATTCTGGAGTTACCATTACCGACCTAGGCGATGGTATTTTAAACTGTGAGTTTCATACCAAAATGAACGCCATTGGGGGCGAGGTCATTCAAGGCTTAAACAAAGCCATTGATCTGGCCGAAAAAGATTTTAGAGGGTTAGTTGTAGGAAATGATGGTGGTAATTTCTCTGCTGGTGCCAACATTGGGATGATATTTATGATGGCTGTTGAGCAAGAATGGGACGAATTATATTTTGCCATAAAAATGTTCCAAGATACCATGATGCGAGTACGCTACTCTAGCATTCCGGTAGTTGCAGCCCCTCATACATTAGCTTTAGGCGGTGGTTGCGAACTTTGTTTACATGCCGATCACGTACAAGCTAATGCCGAAACCTACATGGGATTAGTAGAATTTGGAGTCGGCGTTATTCCAGCTGGCGGCGGTACCAAAGAATTTGCTCTAAGAGCATCTGATTCTATGCGAGACGGTGATATTGAATTAAATGTATTGAGAGATAGATTCCTAACCATAGGAATGGCTAAAGTTTCTACATCCGCAATGGAAGCTTTTGATTTAGGATATCTACGAAATGGAAAAGATGCCATTACCATGAACCGTAGCAGATTAATTGCCGATGCTAAAGCAAAAGCAATAGAATTAGCAGAAGCTGGCTATGTAAAGCCAATTGAACGTAACGATATTAGAGTATTAGGTAAACAAGGTTTAGGAATGGTTTATGCCGGTGCATACACTATGTATTCCGGAAAATACATATCCGAACACGATAAAAAGATTTCCGAAAAACTGGGCTATGTGCTTTGTGGTGGCGATTTATCTGCACCTACTTTAGTATCCGAACAATATTTGCTACAACTAGAACGCGAAGCATTTTTATCTCTTTGTGGCGAAAAGAAAACCCTAGAAAGAATACAAAGCATCATCACTAAAGGAAAACCTTTGAGGAATTAAAAATTAGAAACAAGAACCGATACATGATTCTAGATTACAAAATAACTCTTGTATATAGTATCAAATATCCAATATCTAAACAACATGGAAGCATACATCATAGCCGGTTATCGTTCAGCAGTAGGAAAAGCCCCAAGAGGAGTTTTTCGTTTCATGCGCCCAGACGATTTAGCAACCGAAGTAATTAAACACCTCTTAGAGCAAGTACCAAACTTAGATAAAGAGCAAATTGACGATGTGATTGTGGGAAATGCCACACCCGAAGCCGAACAAGGACTTAACATTGCTCGTTACATTTCATTAATGAGTTTAGGAACGGATAAAGTACCGGGCATGACGGTGAATCGGTATTGTGCATCGGGTTTAGAAACCATTGCCATTGCAGCCGCCAAAGTAAAAGCTGGCATGGCCGATTGCATTATAGCCGGAGGTGTAGAAACCATGTCGCCCATTCCGTTTGGAGGATGGAGAATAGTTCCGAATTACGAGGTAGCCAAAAACAATCCGGATTGGTATTGGGGCATGGGTTTAACTGCCGAGGCGGTTGCCAATGAGTATAAAATATCCAGAGAAGATCAAGATGAATTCTCTTTTAAATCGCATCAAAAAGCAGTAAATGCTTTAAAAAATAATTTGTTTAAAGAGGATATTGTTCCGATAAAAGTAACGGAAACCTATTTAGACGAAAACTCAAAAAAGAAAACGCGCGATTATGTAGTGGATACAGATGAAGGACCTCGTGCCGATACTACATTAGATAAATTAGCGAAACTAAAACCCGTATTTGCTGCAAATGGTAGTATTACTGCAGGTAATGCCTCTCAAACATCAGACGGTGCTGCATTTGTTTTAGTAGTTTCAGAAAAAATGCTAAAACAATTAAACGTACAACCTATAGCACGTATGGTAAGTTATGCAGCCATGGGGGTTCCTCCTCGAATCATGGGAATTGGACCAATTGAAGCAATTCCTGTTGCGCTAAAAAAAGCAGGGATGAAACAGCAAGACATAGAGCAAATAGAGTTAAATGAAGCATTTGCTTCTCAATCATTAGCCATCATCCGAACATTAGACTTAAATCAGGATATCATTAACGTAAATGGAGGAGCCATAGCATTAGGGCATCCGTTGGGCTGTACAGGTGCAAAACTATCTGTACAATTATTTAACGAAATGCGTCGCAGAAAGCAAAAATACGGCATGGTTACGATGTGTGTTGGAACCGGACAAGGTGCTGCTGGTATTTTTGAAATGCTTAATTAAATAGGAGCATAGAGTATATAAACATCAGAATACATAACCTGAAAGAAATTAAAAATAAAAAATAAAATAATGGTAAATGAATTCAGAACCAAAAATCAACTCTATAATCTTGGTTCTTGAATCTAATATCTAAAACGAAAAAAATGGAAACTATAGAAAAAAAATCAATAAAAGGTGGAGAATTCTTAATTAAAGAAACTCACTTTTCAGATGTATTTATACCCGAAGAATTTGATGAAGAGCAACAAATGATTGCTAAAACTTGTCAAGACTTTTTAGAAGCAGAGGTTTTTCCAAACCTAGATAGAATTGACAAACTTGAAGAAGGGTTAATGCCTTCATTATTAGATAAAGCCGGAGAATTGGGTTTATTAGGAGTATCAATTCCCGAAGAATACGGAGGATTTGGAAAAAACTTTAATACCTCTATGATAGTTGCCGATGTATTAGGAGCAGGTCATTCCTTTGCTGTAGCCATCTCTGCACATACTGGTATAGGTACTTTACCAATTTTATACTACGGTAATGCCGAGCAAAAATCAAAATACATTCCGAAACTTGGAACCGGCGAGTGGAAAGCAGCTTATTGCTTGACTGAGCCTAATTCTGGCTCGGATGCAAACTCCGGTAAAACCAAAGCAACGCTTACCACTGATGGAAAACACTACGTAATCAATGGCCAAAAAATGTGGATTACCAATGGTGGGTTTGCAGATATTTTCATCGTTTTTGCCAAAATAGATGACGACAAAAATTTATCTGCATTTATAGTAGAAAAAGAATTTGGCGGAATTACCATGAATCCGGAGGAACATAAAATGGGAATCAAGGGCTCATCCACCCGTCAGGTATTTTTTAACGATTGCAAAGTTCCGGTAGAGAATTTATTATCCGATAGAGAAAACGGATTTAAAATAGCTGTTAATATTTTAAATATTGGAAGAATAAAACTAGCCGCTGCCGCCATTGGTGCATCTAAAGCAGTGGTGAATAAAGCCGTAAATTATTCTAATGAACGTGTTCAATTTGATTTACAAATCTCCAAGTTTGGTGCTATCCGCTATAAATTGGCCGAGATGGCAACTCAAATTTTTGCAGTTGAATCTGCCGCTTATCGTGCCGGACAAAATATTGATGATGCATACGATACCTTGGTAGCAGCAGGAATGGATCCAGGGCAAGCAAAATTAAAATCAACCGAACAATTTGCAGTGGAATGCGCCATATTAAAAGTTTATGGTTCTGAAATGTTGGATTACGTGGTAGATGAAGGAGTTCAAATTTATGGAGGTATGGGCTTTTCTGCCGATGCTCCAATGGACCGCGCTTACCGCGATGCTCGTATCAATCGGATTTTTGAAGGAACTAACGAGATTAATCGTTTATTAACAGTTGATATGATGTTAAAACGTGCCATGAAGGGAGAATTAGATTTAATGGGGCCTGCTCAAGCAGTTGCTGCTGAACTTATGTCTGTTCCAGATTTTGGTACCACAGACGATAGTCCGTTTGCTTATGAGAAAAAATGTATCGCAAACTTGAAAAAAGCAACACTGATGGTAGCTGGCTCTGCAGTACAAAAATTAATGATGACATTATCTAAAGAGCAAGAAATATTAATGAACATTGCCGATATGGCAAGCTTGGCTTATGTAGCAGAATCTGCTTTATTGCGTGCAGAAAAACTAGTGAATACTCGTGGCGAAGAAGCTTCGGCATATCAAGTTGAAATGGCTCGTATATATCTACATACTGCATTAGATCGTGCATACTTAGCTGGTAAAGAAGCCATAAATTCATATGCCGAAGGGGATGAATTACGTATCATGCTCATGGGATTGAAACGCTTTACCAAATCAGAACCTTATAACATTAAAGAAGCACGCCAGAAAATAGCTAAAAAACTAATCGACGAAAACAAATATTGCTTCTAAAACAATAAATTTTACATGATCAAGGCACGATACTTCGTGCCTTTTTCGTTTATTTGCATCATGAAAAAAATAGTTTTTTTAATGTTGATGGTAACTATAGCCGTTTCAGCATGTAAAAAGAGAGAAACAATAGATCAAGATCTAATAGATGATGAGATCATTCGTACCCATATCGAGAGAAATAACTTAGGAGTTTACGAAAAAACCAGTACAGGTTTATATCTACAAGTAGTTACTCCTGGAACCGGCCAAACACCAAGGGCAGATTCATCTAATATTACCATAAATTATGTTGGAAGATTATTAACCGGAAAAATATTTGATGCATCGCCACCAAGTGCTCCTAGATCTTTTGATTTAAAAGATTTAATTGAAGGCTGGAAAGAAGGCATTCCAACGATCAAAGAAGGCGGCAGAATAAGAATGCTAGTTCCATCTAGATTAGGTTATGGACAAGGTGGCGTAGATGGCATACCTCCAAACTCAGTTATTTATTTTGATATAGAATTGATTACGGTCAAAAAAATTAATTAACCTAAGGCTTCCTTAAAAACCTTTAAACATCTTTCGCGGGCAAATTTGTGCTCCACAATTGGTTTTGGGTACTCAAATTCTTGGAATTCGGGTACCCATTTTTTTATATAAACTAGTTGCTTATCAAACTTCTTAATTTGTTCTTCTGGGTTAAAAATACGGAAATATGGTGCGGCATCGCAGCCACTGCTAGCTGCCCATTGCCATCCTCCAACATTACTGCTTAACTCAAAATCTAATAATTTTTTGGCGAAATACGCTTCGCCCCAACGCCAATCTATAAGCAAGTGTTTGGTCAAAAAGCTAGCAACAATCATCCTAACACGGTTGTGCATAAAACCGGTGGCATTTAGTTCACGCATGCCAGCATCCACAATGGGGTATCCAGTTTTTCCTTCGCACCATTTTTTAAATTCCAATTCATTGTTTCGCCATGTAATTTTATCGTAAGCAGGCTTAAATGAATTTTTAACAGAATGAGGAAAATGGTGAATAATCATGAAATAAAAATCTCGCCATATTAATTCATTTAACCAGACATCCGCTTTTTGTTCAATAGCAGTTTTAGCCAATTCTCTTATACTTACAGTTCCGAAACGCAAATGAACACTTATTCTTGAAGTGCCTTTTATAGCCGGAAAATTGCGCTGCTCTCCGTAATTTTCCAGAATATGCTCATACTCTTTTCCAGGCATTGGAATAGAAGATTTAGAAAATCCAATTTGATCTAATGATATGATTTGCTGGGCAGATTGCTTTCTAAAAGCGGCGAAATAAGCATCATTTGGATACGATTTCAAATAAAATGCGTCTAATTTTTTAACCCACTTATTCTTGTAAGGAGTAAAAACGGTATAGGGTTTACCATCGTCTTTTAATACCTCGCCTTTCTCAAAAATGGATTGATCCTTATAAGTGCGGAAAAGGATGTTTTGCTTCGCTAATAAATCACGTATACCAGCATCTCGTTCTTTGGCATATGGCTCATAATCGTGGTTTGCATAAATGGCCTTTATACTGTATTCAGAAAACAATTTTGTAAAAATCTCGGTTGGTGTGCCGTAAAAAACGTTTAAAGTTGAGCCTAACTCGTGCAGCTGACTATTTATTTCCTCAAGTGATTGATGAATAAAACTAACACGAGCATCGTCATTATCTTCTAGCTTATCTAAAATATTTTTATCGAAAATAAAGATGGGCAATACATCATTACCACTTTTTAATGCATGGTATAACCCTGCATTATCTTGTAATCTTAAATCTCTCCGAAACCAAAAAACAGAAATTGGTTTAGTCATTGGTTAGCAAATCGATTACTG
>JBGTLU010000010.1:0-6171 GCA_041743935.1 Sphingobacteriaceae bacterium | reverse complement strand
GAGACGAAAATTTCAGCACTTACGAACTTGTAAAAAGTTTCCTACTAAAAAATCGGCCTTGGCTGATGCGGAAGGGTTTAATTAGTATTCGGATGTAGTCGGGAAGCATCAGGCGCAGCCGTGGCTTTTTTTGATTACTTTTTTTAGCTACAGAAAAAAAGTAATGCCTACGGCAGTAGAAAAACAATCAAATCAACCCCAAAACTTCATAAGTTCTATTATTAAATTCCACACGCTCTCCAACCGATTTATCTTTAAGTAATTGAGCAATGGGTGATGCTAATGAGAATACCACAATTTCCTGATTTTGAAATATGATTTTACCCAATGCAACAGCTATAAAATAAACTCCCCAATTTGTAAGAACTAAACTGCCATTTCGGATGATTTCATGAGGTGTTTCTGCAGAAACAATTTGTATATCTTTTTTAAGTTGATTTGCATTGTGTAGTTGAAATTCTGCTTTATCTAACTCCATTTGAATCATGGCTCTTCCGGTTTCGTATTTATCCCCGGCAGAACTTTTGGTGTCGTTATTTTTGGCTTCCTGAAGTTGATGGATAGCAGTTCTAGCTTCACTGATTTTTGCATCTAGCAAATTAGAAATATGCAAAACTAGTGCTTGTTTAAATGGCAAATCTAAAACCATTTAATAAAGATAGCTTAATTTTGTAAGGATGTTGATTTCGTTTAAAATCAATGCACTACATCTCTATGCCTCTTCTTGAGCAAAGAAACTAGCAGAAAGAAAATCTCTGTTTAATCTTGCAATATTGGAGATAGAAATTCCTTTAGGGCATTCTGCTTCGCAGGCACCGGTGTTGGTACAGCTTCCGAATCCTTCTTTATCCATTTGTGCAACCATGGCTTTTGCTCTTCGAGATCTTTCTGGCTGACCTTGTGGTAGTAATGCTAACTGTGATGCTTTTGCCGAAACAAACAACATAGCCGAAGCATTTTTGCAAGCGGCTACACATGCACCACAACCAATACAAGCTGCTGCAGCAAATGCCTCATCGGCATCGGTTTTTGGGATGGGTATGCTGTTTGCATCTTGTGCATTACCGGTATTTACCGAAACAAACCCACCGGATGCCATAATTCTATCGAACGATGATCTATCTACCGCCAAATCTTTTATCACTGGGAAAGCAGCTGCTCGCCAAGGTTCAATTACTACAGTATCTCCGGTTTTGAAGGAACGCATGTGCAACTGGCAGGTAGTAACCCCTTGTTTTGGTCCGTGTGGTCGGCCATTGATATACATGGAACACATACCACAAATACCTTCGCGACAATCGTGGTCAAATGCTACAGGATCTTTTCCCTCATTAATTAATTGCTCGTTTAAAACATCTATCATTTCTAAAAAAGACATATCTGGCGAAATGCCATCTATAGGATAGGTTTCAAATCTTCCGCGCTCATTGTTATTTTTTTGGCGCCAAATTTTTAAAGTGAGTTTCATGTTTCCGGTACTCATGTTGTTGAGGTTTTAGATTTGAGTATTTAGATTTGAGAGAGCTTGATCAAAAGTGGAATCTTAAGACACAGGACTCATACATCAAATCTATTTATAACTCCTCTGTGTAATTTTAATATTCTCGTATTCTAAAGCTTCTTTGTGTAATACAAATTCGCTGTCGGCTTTGTACTCCCAAGCAGAAACGTAAGCAAAATTTTCATCGTCTCGCATAGCTTCTCCTTCCGGTGTTTGGTATTCTTCTCGGAAGTGACCCCCACAACTTTCGTTTCTTTGTAATGCATCGTGGCACATCAATTCGCCTAATTCTATAAAATCGGCAACTCTACCAGCTTTTTCTAACTCAGGATTAAATTCATACAATCCACCTGGAACTCTTACATTTTCCCAAAATTCCTTTTTTAAGGCTTGTATCTCTGTAATTGCCTCTTTTAATCCTTGTTCATTACGCGCCATTCCACATTTATCCCACATGATTTTTCCTAAACGTTTGTGGTAATGATCTACAGATTTTGTGCCTTGTATAGCTAATAATTTCTTCAGCCTACTGTGCACTTCTTTCTCTGTTTTTTCAAACGCTTCGTGATCTGTAGATATAGGTTTGGTTTTGATATCTTTTGCCAAATACGAACCAATGGTATACGGAATAACAAAATATCCGTCTGCTAATCCTTGCATAAGAGCAGATGCCCCTAAACGGTTGGCGCCATGGTCGCTAAAGTTTGCTTCGCCTAAAGCGTATAATCCTTTCACGTTGGTCATTAACTCATAATCTACCCAAAGCCCACCCATAGTATAATGCACTGCAGGGTAAATTCGCATAGGAACTTCGTATGGATTTTCACCAGTTATTTGTTGGTACATATCAAACAAATTCCCGTATTTTTCTTTGATAACTGCTTTTCCTAATTCCGTGATTTTTTCTTTAGATACATCGGATAAGCCTTGTTTATTAGCTTCTGTTTTTCCGTAACGTTCAATGGCTTCGGCATAATCCAAGTAAACTGCCATTTTTGATGCCCCAACTCCATAGCCGGCATCGCAACGTTCTTTAGCTGCTCTGGATGCAATATCCCGTGGTACTAAGTTTCCGAAAGCCGGATATCTTCTTTCTAAATAATAATCTCTTTCCTCCTCTGGTATTTGAACCGCATGACGATTATCGTTTTGTTTCATAGGAACCCAAATCCTACCGTCATTTCGTAACGATTCTGACATTAGGGTAAGTTTAGATTGATGATCGCCAGAAACAGGGATACAAGTTGGGTGTATTTGGGTAAAACATGGATTACCGAAATAGGCACCACGCTTATGCGCTTTCCAAGCTGCAGTAACATTACTACCCATAGCATTGGTTGATAAGTAGAATACGTTGCCATAGCCACCGGTACACAACAGAACTGCATTGGCAAAATGGCGCTCTAATTTTCCGGTTTTTAAATCGCGTGCTATAATTCCACGGCAAACACCGTCAATGGTTACCACATCCAACATTTCGTGGCGGGTATGCATGGTTACATTTCCTATTCCTACTTGGCGTTGTAATGCGCTATATGCTCCAAGTAGTAATTGCTGCCCCGTTTGTCCGGCTGCATAGAAAGTACGTTGTACTTGTGTGCCACCAAACGAGCGATTACTTAATAATCCGCCATATTCTCTGGCAAAAGGAACACCTTGTGCCACACATTGGTCGATGATGTTGCCCGATACTTCAGCCAAACGATAAACGTTTGCTTCGCGAGCACGGTAATCACCACCTTTAATGGTATCGTAGAATAATCGGTAGATGGAGTCGCCATCATTCTGATAGTTTTTGGCGGCATTTATTCCACCTTGAGCAGCAATAGAATGTGCTCTACGGGGCGAATCCTGAAAGCAAAATGCTTTTACTTTATAGCCTAATTCTGCAAGAGATGCTGCAGCAGATGCTCCGGCCAATCCGGTACCTACCACAATTATCTCCATATTTCTTTTGTTGGAGGGATTTACCAAAGGAACGGTAGACCGATAGGTAGACCATTTTTCAGCTAAATTTCCAGCAGGTATTTTTGATTCTAAAGCCATATTTTCAACGTCTTAATTCTTAATATATAAATAAAAAATACAAGGGCATAACAGCAAATCCTATAGGAATTACTATTCCAAATCCCCAAACTCCTATAAAGTTTATAATTCCATTGTATTTTGAATGATTTAAACCTAAGGATTGGAATGCACTTTTAAACCCGTGAATTAAATGGAAAGAAAGGGCAGCCATGGAGATTACATAAAATAGTACTAACCACCACTGCTTAAAAGCATTTTGTACAATCTTAAATAAATCTTTTACTATGATTACTCTGGTTGATTCGCCTAACATATATTCTTCACTTTTATCAACAATTGTCCCCGTAAAAGGTTCTGCTGAAATAGCTCCAGTTGCAAGTTCAATTTGATATTTGGTGTATGGTACTTCTCCGAATTTATACTCGTACCAGAAACCTTGCATGTGCACCACAATAAACACTAAAATAATAGTGCCTAAAATTCCCATGTTTCTGGAAGTCCAATGACTATTTTCTTTTGCATCGATTAGGGCATAATCAACCGGACGAGCCTTTTTATTATAATAGGCTAAATACAATCCTTTAAATGCATGGAATAAAATACTGGCATACAATAGGTAAGAAACTGTTTTTATCAACGGGTTGGTTGTCATAAAAACAGAATACAAGTTAAAAGATAAACCTTGGTCGGCACTAAAAAGCTGGAAATTTCCTATCAGGTGTACGATAAGAAATGAGCATAAAAATAAGCCTGTAAGGCTCATGATAACTTTTTTTCCGATGGAAGAGGTAAAAGCTTTGGCTAAAGCACTCATTTTAGTTGAATTTGATTACAATAACACAAATCTATTTAAAAAAGTAAGAGTATAAATTGACTTTAGGTATTTAGATTTATTCTAGTTAAGGTGATGGGTTTTTAATAAAAAATGCCGTCTCGCTAAAAGCGAGACGGCATTACATTTTCTCATAAAATTATTTAGCGCTAAACGAATAAATATATCTGGCAGTTGGGTTGCTAGGATATACTCCTTCTATGGTAACCATGTTATTGCTCGATTTACTTAAAGCAGCTTTCAACTCTGCTTCGGTTCCTACATTTGTGTTATTTACTCTTGTAACTATAAATCCTTCTCTAATTCCGGTTGTGGCTAGTTGCCCGCTACGTAAGCCAGTAACTTTTACTCCATTCTGTAGGCCCAAATCTTTCTTTTCTTTATCCGTTAATGCTGCAAAGTTACCGCCTAATGCATCAAAAATTTCATTAGGTTCTCTTTTTACAATGGTGGTTTTATTTTCTATGTTTTTAAGCACCACTTTTACAGTACGCTCTTTGTTGTCTCGCAAATAAAGTACATCTACAGCATCACCTGGGCGGTATCTGCCAATTTGCTCTTGCAACTCGGCCATAGAATTTACTTCTACACCTTGTACTCTTAAGATAACATCCCCAGATTTTAATCCAGCAATTTGAGCAGCTCCGCCATCGGAAACTGTATTTATATAAATTCCTTTCACATTAGACAAACCTTTCTCTTTTGCTAAATCGGCATTCACATCTCTAATTTCTACTCCAATAAATCCCCTTTGCACTAATCCGAATTGTTTTAAATCATCTACCACTTTTTTAACCAAATTTATAGGGATGGCAAAACCGTATCCTTCATACGTGCCAGTTTGCGATGCAATGGCAGCATTTACTCCTATCAACTCACCGTTGGTGTTTACTAACGCTCCCCCGCTATTACCTCTGTTAATTGCAGCATCGGTTTGGATGAAAGATTCTAATGGGCGAGAGTTTGGATCGTTTGCATTACCTAATAAACCAATGGTTCTACCTTTGGCACTCACAATACCCGCAGTTACGGTAGAGGTTAAGTTAAACGGATTACCAACTGCTAAAACCCATTCACCAACTCTAACGGCATCCGAATTTCCATATTTAACAAATGGCAAATTGTTTTCATCAATTTTTAAAACCGCTAAATCGGTATTTGGGTCTAATCCAATTACTTTAGCGTTATATGAACGCTTATCGTTCAAAATCACCTCAATTTTATCGGCATTTTCAACCACGTGGTTGTTGGTTACAACATAACCATCTGAAGTGATGATAACTCCAGAGCCAGAAGCTTGTTGCGGTGCTCTTCCTCCACGGTTATTTGGACCTCCGAAAAATTCTCTGAAAGCATCGAATGGATCAGCACCTCTAGAAGTTGCAGAGTACGTTGTTTTTATATGAACTACAGCCGGTGTTACCATGGCAGCAGCCACTGTAAAGTCTAAACTGCCGGTGGATGAAATTATGCCCGTAGTATTTGGTAAATTAACGTATTGGGCTTGTTGTTTTTCTTCAATGGTTAAGGTGTTTTTTGGCTCAAAAATTTTGTATGCCCCAATGGCCACAAATCCGCCAATGGCGGCAATAAGAAGGGTAAATGCGATTTTTTTCATATCTATAAATTTAAAAATACTTCGTTTTGTCTTAACAAAAATAATACCATAGCAACGAATTTTCCAAGGCCTAATTATTGTTAACTTTGTAAAAATAAAATGACAACATACGCTTATCTATTATTTAAATGAAAGAAATTAATTTTTATAAATATCAAGGAACGGGAAACGATTTTGTTTTACTAGATAATC
>JBGTLU010000009.1:0-1732 GCA_041743935.1 Sphingobacteriaceae bacterium | reverse complement strand
AAATTAGATTTTATTCGAGCAAAAGCAAAATTAGCTTTAAAGTTAGATGCTCAACTTCCAATATTAAAAAATGAACCCAGCATAAAATTATACAATGCTAAGCATCCGCTTCTATATATTAGTCATCAACAAAGTGGCTTACCTGTAGTGCCGTTGAATATTAGCATAGATGAAACCAATCGTGTAATTCTAGTGTCAGGGCCAAATGCCGGAGGAAAATCGGTTTGTTTGAAAACGGTTGGGTTATTACAATTAATGCTACAATCTGGCTTATTAATCCCCGCTAGTGAGTTCTCTGAAGTTGGATTATTTAAGAAGATTTTGGTAGATATTGGAGACGACCAGTCCATAGAAAGTGATTTGAGCACCTATAGTGCACATCTAACTAAAATGAAAGAATTTGTGCAACAAGCCACTTCGCATAGTTTAGTTCTGATAGATGAATTTGGTACTGGAACCGATCCGCAATTTGGTGGCCCAATTGCCGAAGCTGTTTTGGAAGTATTGAACAAAAAATCAATGAAAGGGGTAATCACCACTCATTATTCTAACTTAAAATTATTTGCAAATACTACTGCCGGTATTACCAACGCTTCCATGCTTTTTGATTCGGCAGAAATGAAACCGCTTTACCGATTAGAAATTGGTAAACCAGGCAGTTCCTATGCACTTGAAATTGCTCAAAAAATTGGCTTACCTGGTGATGTATTAAAATTAGCCAAACAAAAAATTGGGCATCATCATAAAAATGTAGATACTTTATTGATTGATTTAGAGAGAGATAAAAAGTTGATCTTCGAAGAAAAGTTTGCCATTGAGCAACAAAAAAGAACTTTGGAAAAGAAACTTTCTGAGACCAATGAACTGCAGCAATTTTTAGAGGAGAATCGGAAAAAACTATTGAAAGAGGCGAAAGAGGAAGCAAAAAACATTATTCTTAATGCCAATAAATTAATTGAAAATACCATATCCGAAATAAAAACGGTAAAAGCTGATAAGGACAAAACCAAAATCCTGAGGGAGAAAGTAAGTAATCAGTTAGAAAGTTTACAAGAAAAGCCCGTCCATATTCTTAAAACTACTGAAAAAACCAGTATCCAAGCCTTGCAAGCCGGAGATTATGTGAGTATAACCGATTCAGGGGCAACAGCTCAAATTATTTCCATAACTAAAGGAAATGCTGTGGTTGCTTTGGGCGATATTCGCTCCGTAGTGAAGTTGAACCGCCTAAGTAAACTCTCCAAAACAGAAGAGAAAAAAATTGCAAAAGCCAGTATCTCCGGTTACCAAACTTCGCAGGCAATGAGCTTTAGTCAGGAGTTAGATTTACGTGGAAAGCGAGGGGAGGAAGCTGTTGCGGAATTAGAAAAGCAATTGGATAAAGCTCTGATGTTGGGATACAACAGCATCCGAATTGTGCATGGTAAAGGAGATGGAATTTTAAGAAAATTAGTCCGTCAGTACCTGAAAAAATACACCGCAGTTGGTAATATCGAAGACGAACATGCCGACCGTGGTGGCGATGGTGTAACGATTGTTACGTTGGTTTGAGTTCAGTTAATGGATGTTGAAGTGTTGAATTGTTAAACTATCTAGAAGGTTTAGATAGTTTAGTTTACAAATAGTCAGTCATTTATCACTTTATCACTCCATCACCTTATTTCCCAATTTTTTGCATTCCTTCGGGCATATCGAATAATCCTTCACTTAACTGATGGAAAACAATGTTTTT
>JBGTLU010000008.1:0-3288 GCA_041743935.1 Sphingobacteriaceae bacterium | reverse complement strand
GAAGAAATCATAAAACGCTTTGCATCCTTAGAGTTTAATCGCTTTTTAGATTACTACAAAAACGCACCCGATTTGAACGCCAAAGCAGACGACCGTCGCCAAGACGAAAACTCTATGCGTGCAGGACGTGGCAGCTTTACTCGTTTGTTTATTAATTTAGGTTCGGTAGATGAATTTACTCGCGGCGATATGTTGCGTTTTATTTGTGATACCAGCAAAATCAGTGGCAATAAAGTAGGTAGAATTGATGTAAAAGGTGTTTTCTCTTTCTTTGAAGTTGAAAACGACTTAGTAGAAGAAGTATTTTCCAATTTTAAAAATGCCGAACACAAAGGACGTTCCGTACGGATTGAAATTTCGCAAGATGGCGATCGCAAACGTGAAGGTAGTAGTGGCGGTGGCAGAAAATTTGGCGGTAACCGCGAAGGTGGAGAAAAACGTTATGGCGGTGGCGGAAGAAGTGAAGGCGCACCAAAACGTGATGGAGATCGCAGAAGAGATGGTGGAGCAAGCAGCGGTGGCAGTGGCGGTGGCAGAAAATTTGGTGGCGACAGAGATCGTAAATCTTCTGGATCATCAGATAGAAACAGAAAAAATGACGGCGGTTGGACCAAGAAAGAACGTTGGTAAAACCACTTGATTTTATACTAACAAAAAAGGCTTTTCGAATAGAAAAGCCTTTTTTGTTAGTATAATGTTATTGTTTACCCTGATTTGGGTGTGCACAAAACGGATCGTTGGTTGGTGTTACTACCAATGGGAATGTTCTTGAAAATCCTTTCTTGGATACGGTTCTAATAAAGTAATATCCTTCGGGAAAATCGGGCATAGCTTGCCAAGCAATGATATGGTTCCCTTTTTGGAGTTCGCCTTGATATACATCAGCTACTACTTTTCCTTGTACATCTACCACTCTTATGGCAACAAAATCATCTTCTCCTAAATTTAATTCTAAAAAAGTATTGCGTTGCACCGGATTAGGATAAGGTGCTTTGAGGCTGTACCCTGCTATGTCTACCCTAGATTTAACGGAAGTTGGGATATCATTGCTTTGAGCAAAACCTGCATTCATGGGCTCTGCCAATTGAATAAATACTGACGTAGCTAAACGAATAACTTCGGTAGCAAACCAAAAATTAATTACTGTATCACAAGGGCGATGATAACAACTATCTCTGAACTCGGTAGTTGCTGTAAAAAACACGGATGGCACGGCTCTGTCCCAAAATGGCGCATGATCACTTCGGCGTAAATCGGTGGCTACTAAACAACTTGGATCGGGGCAAGTTAAATCGATGTAATTTAAATCGGGGGTAAATTGCTCGGCTGCTGCCACCACTTGTTGATTTAAAAATGCTGATTTAATATCGGCGATGATGGTAATAAAATCTCCCCTGAATTGATTATTTGAAGCTTTTTCATGTGCTTCCGGGAAAAGCAAATCAAAACCTGTAGGTACTTTCTGTGAATTTGGTTCGGTTTTAAAAGTTCCAATGCCATCGAAATTTAGCACCGCTTGTACATCTAAAGAATTTGGCGAAAAGGCATATAAAGTAGCTCCAACTAAACCGTCCTCTTCAAAATCCCAGTTGGCAAACTTAGCTGACTTTTTAAAACTATAGTTTTTTAATACAGATGCTGCTTCTAACATAACGGCAACGGCGATGTTATTATCGTTTGCCCCAAAAGTAGTGTCGATGGTATCATAATGCCCTGAGAATAAAATGGATCGGTTGGGATCTACAAGGCCTTCTTTTTTACCTACGATGTTCATCCCTTGTTTCACAAACGAACGATCGTTGTTATCTAAAAAGGTAAAATTATCTGTATATAATTGGTAGCCTAAACCCGTATAATGGTCTTTTAAATAAGTTCTTACAGAATCGTATCTGGTGGGATTTTTTGCATGATTATTTCCAAAAACTACATCAAAAAATTGCATTATACGGGTAGAGTCTATTTTAGAAATTATTTCTTCAATAGTGGGCACTTTCTCATCATCTGCAATTACACGGTAAACTAAACTGCTTGGATTAAATACGACTCCACCCGCAATCACCCAAGTTATAGATTTTCCTGTTCCTGAAGTAATTCCTGGACCAATATCACCAGTTGCTGCAACTGGGACAATATCGAAACTACTTCCTCCATCCGAAGATGCACGTAAATAAACCGTCATTTCATCTCCTTCTGCATCCAAAACATCATAGGTAACGGTTACTACATTTAGTAGAACAGAAAATTTGACATTGGAAACAACCGGGGCTATGTTTTGTGCTAATAATGATAAACTAGTTAACGAAAAAAATAAAAAAACGTAGAATTTTTTCATGCGGATGAGAGTTTAGATTAACCTAAAGTTAGGTGCTTAAAATTAGATTTAAAAAAAAATATCCGCAAAATTTATTCTTGCTATTTATTTGACCAATAAGAATGGTTTATTTGGTATTAAAACAACCCCAACTGTCCATCCCTAAGTTCTACATCCCCGGGGTTAGTAAGTTCAAAAGTTGCCGATGCTTTTTTGACTTCTATCTCCGGTTCTTTATTCTCTAACTCTTCCTCTATTACCTCTTCTTTTTCGGCTTTTAATATTACAGATTTAACCACATGCGGACTAAGTTTATTTCCTATGGCTTTCATCCCTTTTACGTCTATAAACGCAGCTAAATCAATTTCTTCTACCACTACTTCTTTGGATTTTCCTTTAGAATATTTTAGCTGGATAATTGGTTTATCTGCAAAACTAAACACCAACATGTTGGAGCCAGGTGCTTCGCTAATAAAACTTACTTTTCTGCCCATGGAAACCGCTTCCGGGATGAATCGTTTCACATAATGATTCTTCGATTTTCCATCTAAATAAACAACCGAAGCCACTTTGTCATCCTCAAATTTTTCGATTTTAATTGGCACATCGTCATAGCGGTTGGTAAGTTCAAAAGAGGTGAGCTCATAAGTGCCATTTGGGTAAATGGCAATTATTTTATCCTCTCCTTCAAATGATCCCAAGTAATTACCCCTTCCATCCGTATTCAATCGCATCAACACATCGTCGTACCAAATTTTAATGCCAGATAAAGTAGAAACCCCTTTACTTTTTTGTATGATTTTTCTGATTGGATATTTACTTAAAATATTCCCTTGCGATGCTCGTCCTTTGATGGCAACATCAGCAAAATCTGCATCTAAGGTAAGTTTGCGCAAACGAGGTACCGGTTTGTGATGCACAGTTATCACCTCAGATTCTCCATTTGGATTTGCAGTAAAGTATAGCACTTTAGATGC
>JBGTLU010000007.1:0-2802 GCA_041743935.1 Sphingobacteriaceae bacterium | reverse complement strand
TCTTTTCCAATCTTGAAAATCATCGGCAACAATTGGACACATATTATGTTCTGAAAGTGCTTTTAGTAAAATTTTTTTTCTCAGGCGCCTTCTAAAGAACTGCCTTCTTACTCCTCTTGCCCCTGTTCTTCCAGCATTTTTAGACATTTCTCTTCCTTCACCTTCCCCTAAATTCTCAACACCCATTGGAAATATTCTGCTTCCTATACCCAAAATCTTGTTTTGAGTATCTTCAATCAATGCCCAACCAATCGAATTAGTTCCCAAATCCAATCCTAAAATTTTTGCCATTTTTTCCTACACTTTTAATCTCCTTAAACTTAAACAAAAAAATTTTAACATTTATACGGTTGTCTGTAATGTTCTCCTAGTGAATTTCACTATATTCGTTTTAGATTAAAATTTCTAATCTTTAATCTTATAACAATAAGGCTATATGCCGTAGGTGAAAACCTTTAGTCCTGCTTCGGTGGGACTTTTTTTTTGACATGATTTGAAATAATTATCAGTAGCTTCCCGTTTTTTTTCTTTCAATAGCAACTTTAATTATACTCAGCCATCTTCTTTAATGTTTCCTTTTTTCTATAGAACAACCATACAATTAAAAGCAATCAACCAATGGGCTAGAATAACCAAATTGTATTTTGGGAAGTACTTGAAAGAGGCTTTGGGTTAACACTGAAAGTTTCCTAAATTTTGTCCGCTAGGCGGACAAGGTTTGGAATAGCAAGAGGGTAACCCGCAAAAGCCGGGTTACGTTTTCTATTTACTTGATAATCAATATTTTATCTTTTTGTAAAAAATAAGTTTTCACGGAACTTTGCCGCAAAACCTCTGGGAACACCAGTAAATACTGACTTTTCTTACGGCAACTTTCACGGAAATCCTAAAATTTACGCCTTTTTACCGCAATTTGGGTGTAGATTTTTGGAAGGTAAATGTTTCTTTGATATGTGGATAGGATGCTTTCATTTTGGACACAACGTTTATGTATGTGACGTTGTGGGTTTAAGATTAGTAAATTGTCCCACACCACTAAACGTTATTTGAAAGATAAAACTAAAAACTTAAACCGAGCCCCACAATGGCACATACATTTTGTTAGCGGCTGCCCGCTGTCCCGTCAAACCATTTTGTCAAAATAGACGTCAACAGTATTTTCTTCAAACATTTGTCTCTCCGTGTCGGTGAACTTAAAATACTTGCTGTTAACCACTGAATGATTGAAGCCGTCATAACATTCAGCAATTTTGTCCTGAGTTAAGTCGTTGTTTGGATAAACATTGCAATGGCAAATGTCTGCGTTGCCAAAATTGTCAGTAAGGATTTTAATGATAGCCTCTCTATTTTGATCTGTGACTAAGAAATTGAGTCCATGTTCCCATAATTTAGTTTCATTTCTGTCCTCAGATATTTTGTAATTCTCCAGGAGTGAAGATTTCAGAACCTCTCGTTGTCGGTCGTCTTTACAGTTTTGAATTGTCACGTCATTGTTAAGAATGTCTAGAAGCTCAACGCGTGTATAATTGAGGTCAAAGTTGCTAGTCATTGCAAATATGGAATTGTCCGGACATTGTCGGATTAATGAGCAAAGGAAGTCTAGGGCGTCAAATTTATTCATGTAGGTCTGTCCAAAGGGTTGCCGCTAACGTATCGCTATGAACACCGGTGTTCATATATTTACTTTAGCTCCAGCACTAAACTAGTAAATTTTCATCGTTTTTGAGCATTTCAATCTATTTGGCTAATTGGTGCTTATATACCAACTAAGCCCACATGCGCCCCAAATTCGATTTTAATTAACGCTTATCTATCTGAATGCTATAAAATCGAATTTGGATCCAGGCGCGGTTAGTTATGGTAAGATTTGGGGATTTAGAGTGGAAAAACTTCTTTTTTCTTTTCATCAGCAACCCTTAATGAAATCTTTTGTTCCTTTTACCTTACATACTTTTTATGGTGTTTGATTCTGCTAGTTCTAAGCTGTTTTCCTTTGCTTTAAACCGTTCTAAAAGGTTACCTATGTCCTCACTTATTTTGGACTCCACTACCCTAGCGTAGATTTGAGTAGTAGACAATTTGGTGTGTCCTAACAGTTTGGACACCGTTTCTATGGGTACTCCGTTGGTTAGCATCACTGTGGTGGCAAAGGTATGTCGTGCTACATGAAAGGTGATATTCTTTCGTATACCACATCCTGATGCTATTTCCTTGAGATAGGCGTTGGTTTTTTGATTGGAAAATAGTGGAAGTAACTTATCTGAGTAGGGGTTGTTTTTATACTTCTGGAGTATTTTCCAAGCTTTGGGGAGAATTGGGATTTTTACCAACTCGTCTGTTTTTTCCCTTTGGGTATATATCCAATAGTTGTTATCTATCCCTCTGGTAATGTTGTTCTGTGTCAACTCCTTTAAATCGATATAGGATAATCCGGTGTAGCAGGAGAACAGGAAGCAATCCTTTATCTGCTCTAAGCGATTATGCATAAACGTAGTGTCCTCAATCAACTTTAGTTCCCGTTCTGTTAGAAATACTCTATCGAACTTATTGAACTTTAATTGAAATTGGTCAAAGGGGTTCTTTGCAATCCATTCCAATTTCACCGCCAAATTCGCCAGCTTTTTAAAGCGTTCCAAATGCTTCATCACTCCATTATTACCTAAAGCAAGCTGTTTCTTTTTGTCTGTGGATTTTCTTAAGTACTGTTCAAAATCCGCTATAAACCGATAGTTGAGATGTTTTAACTGGACATCATTGGTTTTGAGTTTCATTCTTAAAAAGGCGTACAAATACTTTTCTGTG
>JBGTLU010000006.1:0-3715 GCA_041743935.1 Sphingobacteriaceae bacterium | reverse complement strand
TTTATTTGTATGATTTTCGTACTTTTTTGTCTCTCATTTGTACCTCAAAATTTAATTTTGTGTGTGAGATACAAAAATTTACACCTCATATGAAAATGAAAATTCATCTCAGAAAGAAAAAACTAAAAAGTGGAATGACTAGCCTTTATATAGAATATTATAAAGGTCATACAACTACACCTGAAGGTAAAAGTAAAATCCTTCGGGATTTTGAGTATTTGGAACTCTACCTGACCACCGATCCAAAAACAGCCGCTGAAAAAAAGAAAAACAAGGAAAACCTGGAGCTGGCAGACCAGATCCTGGCAATAAGGAAAGCAGAAATCTATCAAGGTAAATATAACATCCAAAATGATCATCAAGGAAAAACAGGGTTTATTGACTTTTACGAGCTAAAGAAAGAGGAACGCTATCAAACTAAAGGCAATTATGATAATTGGGATGCTGCCCAAAAGCACATTGCGGCATACTGCCCTAACCATACTACATTTAATGATATAGATGTTGATTTCATCAAAGGTTTCAAAAAATATCTGGATACGGTAGCTGTAACCCAAAGCCAGAAGAAGCTATCTCAAAATACAAAGCACACCTATTTTAACAAATTCAAAGCTTGTTTAAATGCGGCTTTTGAAGAAGGCTATTTAAAAGAAAACCTCATTAAAAAGGTTAAAGGATTTGCTATGGGGGAGTCCACCAGGGAGTACCTTAGTTCAGGCGAACTTCAAAAATTATCTGATACCCCTTGTCAAATTCCCCTATTAAAGCGAGCCTTTTTATTTTCTACATTGACCGGAATACGATGGTCGGATATTAACAAATTAAAATGGTCCGAAGTGCGAGAAGAAGGAACGGATAATCAAGGCGACCTAATTTTTAGAATTGTGTTTCAGCAAAAGAAAACGGATGGTGTAGAATATTTATATATTTCACAGCAAGCGCGAGACCTTTTAGGAACACGATGTGAGCCCAAGGAAAAGGTCTTTAAAGGTCTGCGATATAGTGCTCATATGAATCTGCAGCTACTGAGGTGGTGTATGTTTGCCGGAATAAATAAGCATATAACCTTCCACTCCGCACGACACACTAATGCTGTATTGCTTTTAGAGAATGGTGCTGATATTTATACCGTTTCAAAACGACTTGGGCATCGCGAAATACGGACCACTGAAATCTATGCCAAAATAATTGATAAAAAGATGAAAGAAGCTGCTAATCTGATTCCTGTTTTAAATTTGAGTATTGAATAAAAGTTCAATTAATGCAACTACTAAATGTGACAACGAAAGGATTTTTAATGCAGAAGTTTTTCTCATATTCAAACCATTTCGCAAAAACACTTTAATTCTATTCCAATCGATTTCGATACTCGGTTGGTGTAGTCCCCAAAACCTTTTTCACATACCGAGTAAAAAATGACTGACTTGAAAACATCATTTTATCAGCAATTTCGGTAATGTTCAGATTTTTATTCTGCAAGAAAAGTATAATACGTTCTTTAGTGTATCGTTGGATCCATTCCGATGCTGTAGCCCCTGAGTTCTGCTTGCTTACATAATTCAAATATTTAGGGGTTACATTAAGTTTATCTGCATAAAAACGTACCTCCCTTTCTGTCATACAATGCTCTTGGACCAAATGAACAAAGCGCTCATAAAGTGAGCCACTTTGCAAGGTGCGTTTTCTGCGCTCGTATTCATTCGCAAATGTATGCCACATGTCAAGAATGAACAACCTCATTTGCAATTTCAATACCTCTTCATAAAACCGATGTTCCCTATCCAGGAATTTATCATGCAACCATCTAAAATTTGATAAGACCCTCTGCCTGTCATTCATGTCGTTCAATTGTTTGACAGGGTATTGACGGGAATGCAAAATTGCGTCAATACTCCAACTTTGATCAGGAATGTTATCATACAAAAAATGGTTCTCCACCAGCAATGCGGTTGCCTTAAAGGCTCGGGAGCAGACCAAATCCTTCAACCGGCTTTCTGCGAACCAAAACAAAAACTCCCCACTTTTACATTGCATCTCTAGGTTGTTGAACCAAAAAGAGATGCTTCCTTGGTGACAAAATAGATGTGTATGGTAGTACTTATTGAAATCTATCGGGAGTTGGATTTCCTTCGACATTTCAATCAGTATAATGCATGGCTCAATAGTATTTGTCGGTTTCAACTAAAACTAAGGTTTTTCTTAATATAGGTAATATTTGACAATATATACGTATTTGGTGTAACAAATGTAAACTATGGGTTTTTAATTTTGTATTATAAAAATCAAGCCTCTGATGAAAAATATTTCCCTCACGGCTGCGTATGTGACAGTACTTCTGCTTGTTTGTCTATCTAGTTTTAATGCAATGGCACAAGAAGAAGCTGAACCGTTTCTAGATGATTTTAGTGGATCAGCAAGCATTACCAATAATGGAATTTCCTTAGTACCCTCTTTTTCTTTGGGAGATCCTGCCCTTTTATTTGATTTAAAATTTATCAAAGGAAAATTAAGTTTTGAACCTGATATGCGATTTTCGTTAGAGGGCAAGCCTTGGTCTTTCCTTTTCTGGTTACGGTATAAGGCGATAGAAAATGAACGGTTTTCATTGCGTCTTGGGGCGCATCCTGCCCTGAATTTTTTTACGGTAAATATTGTTAGAAATGGACAACCCGAGGAGCTTTTGGAAACAAGACGATACCTTGCCTACGAGGTGGCGCCCACCTTTAAGATTTCGGATAAAGTAGGTCTTGGTGTTCTGTATTTATATGGGTATGGATTTGATGAAGGGGTAAAAAATACGCATTTTATGGTATTGAATTCATACTTCAACAATCTACATATTTCCGAAAAGTTGTATCTTAGTATTTCACCCCAAGCCTATTATTTGATTTCGGACGATTTAGATGGTCTATACATTGTGGGCTTTATTTCCTTAATAAAAAAAGATTTTCCCATTTCGCTTTCGGCTATCCTGAATAAGGCTATAGATACCGAGATATTGCCAGAAGATGATTTCACATGGAGTATTTCCTTGGTATACGGCTTTGGTGGTGCCAATAGGAGAACGTCGAAACGAAAAATTTGATGCCCCTTGTAAATAATGTAATCTGTAAAAAAATGCATAACCCAGAAATTCTAAAAAATAGTTCTAGTATGGTGGATAGGGACATTTTTGAGCGATTAAAGCTAGGAGAAACCATCTTGCCAAGCGACCCAGAAGCGTACAAAATGCGTGAGGCTTCATACTCCACCAAAAAATTGCTTATGCAGATGAACAACGCTGCGGATCCTAAAGAAATCAGGGATTTGTTGGGCCAAATTACAGGTGCAGAAATTGACGAAAGCGTTGCCGTTTTTACCCCCTTTTATATCAATTACGGCAAGCATACAAAAATTGGAAAGAATGTATTTATCAATTTTGATTGCGTTTTTTTGGATTTAGGTGGAATTACTATTGACGATGGTGTTCTGATAGCTCCTAAAGTAAGCCTGCTTTCCGAAGGCCACCCGATAGAACCTGAAAATAGACACGCACTTCTTCCCAAAGCCATACACATTAAAAAGAACGCTTGGATTGGTGCCAATGCTACTATTTTGTACGGCGTAACCATTGGCGAAAACTCGGTAGTTGCTGCAGGTTCGGTCGTTTCCAAAGACGTTCCCGACAATGTTGTCGTAGGAGGAACCCCGGCAAAAATCATCAAGAAAATTTAAA
>JBGTLU010000005.1:0-129350 GCA_041743935.1 Sphingobacteriaceae bacterium | reverse complement strand
TCTAGAAGGTTTAGATAGTTTAGTTTACAAATAGTCAGTCATTTATCACTTTATCACTCCATCACCTTATTTCCCAATTTTTTGCATTCCTTCGGGCATATCGAATAATCCTTCACTTAACTGATGGAAAACAATGTTTTTAATGAATGCGTAGCCTTTTTCTTTGTCTAACTGCGAACCGGTTTTTTCATCCCAAACACAAAATTTCCAAGTATGTGCCACCGGAATACCTTGTATTTCCTTGTAATCTTGATAAACAATGGAACTTGGACTCTTTTCCGCATCTTCTTTGCTACGGCTATAGGTTACAATGTAGGCCATTGCTTCCATTAAATTATTTTCGGGATTTTGATACACCATATACCAGTCATCCGGAGCATCGCCAACACCATCGTTAAAACTTAATTTTTGTACCGGAATTTTGGTAGAATTATACGGCATTTCGCCCATGTCATCCCATACAACTCCTGGGTCTGATAATTTATAGGCTACTCCAAAGAAATATTGCCAAGTGTGTATATCAAATCTAGCAGAAGGATAATTTTCAGAACTGGTGCTTAAAAAGACGTCTTTTCCATCAAAATATACTATTTCTCCGGTATTTCTCACCAATTTTATTTTACCAGAATTACCCATGCTGGTTATGTTAGCTTTTAAAGACTCATTACCTCCAAAAAACAGCTCTATATCAAAACTATATGCAGCATAATTTTTAAAAACATCCATTTTGTGCGCATTTTCTAAGGCTACTACAAATTTGTTATTGGATGTTTCTACTAATTTGTCGGTTTTAGTGGTATTGTTTGTGCAGCTTGTGAACAGCAGTACTGCAAACAGTAGGGTGGAAATTTTTATCATTTCTTATTCTAATTTAATTGCGCTAATATCGCCTCAGTTTTTGAGATAATTTAGCATCTGGCTGACAATCTATTAAAATAAACATCTATGAAATTGAGTATCATCATACCTGCCTACAACGAGGGAAAAACTATACATCGCATTTTAGATAAGGTGAAAGCTGTAAAATTGATGCAAGAGTTAGAAAAAGAAGTGATTATTGTGAACGATTGTTCTAAGGATGAAACGGAGGAGTCTATCCTAACTTATCAAAAAAATAATCCCGAATTACCTATTACCTATTATAAACATGAAGTTAATAAAGGCAAAGGTGCAGCTTTACATACTGGTATTGAAAAAGCCACTGGTGATTTTATCATTATACAAGATGCAGATTTAGAGTACGACCCACAAGAATATAATATCTTATTAAAGCCTATTTTAGATGATGTGGCAGATGTAGTTTACGGTTCTAGGTTTATGGGCGGAAAACCTCATCGGATTTTATTCTTTTGGCATACCATCGGGAATAAATTCCTTACTTTTTTGTCAAATATGCTCACCAATTTAAATCTCACAGATATGGAAACCTGTTACAAACTTTTCCGCTCAGAGGTGATAAAATCATTGAATTTGCAAGAAAAGCGTTTTGGTTTCGAGCCCGAAGTAACCGCTAAAATGGCACGTTATCCAAAAGTTAGAATATATGAAGTGGGAATTTCTTATTATGGTAGAACTTACGAAGAAGGAAAGAAAATCAACTGGAAAGATGGGGTGAGAGCTATTTATTGTATTTTGAAATATAATATATTCTCTAAAAATTAGAGTTTAGGACAACGACGGCAGTGCTTACCCTTTTTATATTTTTTGCAACATTTTTTAAATGCACAACAGCCATCAATATATAAATTTAGTCCTTTAAACAACTCCGGATCGGTTGGTAGATTGCTTTGATTAGCGCTAAGCGATGAAAAATCGAGAATATTTTCTGGTTTCATGACGGCACAAAATTACTATTATTAAGATTAAATCCAAATAAAGAAAACAAATATTATTGCTTTCAAAAACAAAGAAAAAACTAATTTAGCACGGTAAAATAAAGGATATGTATAAAGTAATTTCTGGAGCCGAAGAGGCAATTAGAGACATTGAAGATGGTGCAACCATCATGTTAGGAGGATTTGGTTTATGCGGAATACCTGAGAATTGTATTGCAGCTTTAGTAGCCAAAGGCGTAAAAGAACTAACCTGTATTTCTAACAATGCAGGGGTTGATGATTTTGGTTTAGGTTTATTATTGAAAAAAAGACAAATCAAAAAAATGATTTCTTCTTACGTTGGCGAAAATGCCGAATTTGAACGACAATTATTAAGTGGTGAATTAGAAGTAGATTTAATACCTCAAGGGACTTTGGCCACCCGTTGTATGGCAGCAGGGTATGGTATGCCGGCAGTATTTACTCCCGCAGGTGTAGGGACAGAAATTGCTGCAGGCAAAGAAATAAGAAACTTCAATGGCAAAGATTATTTAATGGAAATGGCATTTGATGCCGATTTTGCTATTGTTAAAGCGTGGAAAGGCGATCATAACGGTAATTTAATCTATCGATCAACAGCCAGAAATTTTAACCCATTAATGGCAATGGCCGGAAAAATTACCATTGCAGAAGTAGAAGAATTGGTTCCGAACGGAACATTGGATCCGGATAATATTCATACACCCGGAATATATGTTCACCGCATATTTCAAGGAAATAATTACGAAAAAAGAATAGAACAACGAACAGTGAGAAAAGGTTAATTAGCCAATTTGAATATTTTACTATGGATTAAAGCAAAATTCTATCAAAAATCATAAGTAATTCAAATAGATCAACCTAATGAATTTCAAATTTTCAAATCATCAAATTTTCAAATTAACATGTTAGACAAAGACGGAATAGCAAAACGAATTGCAAAAGAAGTAAAAGACGGGATGTATGTAAACCTCGGGATTGGAATCCCGACTTTGGTAGCAAACTATATTCCGGATGGGTTAAGCGTTACGTTACAATCAGAAAATGGAATATTAGGTATGGGGCCTTTCCCAGTAGAGGGTGAAGAAGATCCAGATTTAATCAATGCAGGTAAACAAACGGTTACACTTTTACCGGGTTCCTCTATTTTCGATTCTGCCATGAGTTTTGGTATGATACGTGCCCAAAAAGTAGATTTAACCATACTAGGGGCAATGGAAGTATCAGAAAATGGCGATATAGCCAACTGGAAAATTCCGGGTAAAATGGTAAAAGGAATGGGCGGAGCTATGGATTTGGTAGCATCAGCAAAAAATATAATCGTAGCCATGCAGCACGTAAACAAAGCCGGCGAATCTAAATTGTTGCCTAATTGTACACTGCCACTTACTGGAGTAAATTGCGTTAAAAAGGTAGTTACTGAACTTTGTGTGATGGATATTTTGCCTGAAGGAGGATTTAGATTGATTGAATTAGCTCCAGGAGTTACCATAGATCAAGTAAAAGCTGCAACGCTTGGTAAGCTATTCATTGCAGATAATGTGACCGAAATGGTACTTTAAATGATTGATAATCAAGCATCAAAAATGGCATTTAATGTTAAAACCTATTGGGTAATTGTTGCTTTTTACTTTATTACACTTCCTTTATGGGTTGATTTTAGAGGGGCAAAAACTCCTTTTTCTTACGATATCGATCAATATTACAGTTATTTACCAGCCATTTTTGTACATGGCGATTTAACTTTTTCTTTTTCTAATAATTACTGGTTACACGATGCAGGTGAAGGTAAATTTATACAACGATTTACCGTTGGACTCAGCATTTTACATGCGCCATTTTTTCTTATCGGTCATGGATTTGCTTGGCTTTTAGGCGAAGAAATGTCGGGGTACAGCATGCCCTATGTTTACGCCATTTGCTATGGTACGGTAATCTATTTTGCTCTTGGGTTATGGTTTTTACGAAAATTATTGCTCAAGTTTTTTGATGATTTTACCACTGCCTCAACATTAATTGCAATAGCCTTAGCAACCAATTTGCTGTATTATACTCTTGGCACCGGACAAATGTCTCATGCTTATTTATTTACCTTATATGCTGTTTTTTTGTATTGTAGTATCTCCTGGCTCAATACTTTTACATGGAAATACAGTATTTTATCAGCCATAGCACTAGGTTTAGCAGCACTTATCAGACCAACTGAAATTATTTTAATTCTCGTTCCTATTTTATGGGGATTAAGGAGCAAAACAGATATTAATGAAAGGATAAAGCATATAGGAATACATTTTAAGCAAATATTAATTTTCGGTATCATCGTTTTTTTAATTGGTTTCATTCAATTTATTTACTGGAAACTGTATGGCGGCAATTGGATAATATATTCCTATGGCGAAGAGGGTTTTAATTTCAAGAATCCGCAAATTTTGAATGTTTTATTTAGTTACAGAAAAGGACTATTTATATATACCCCAATAATGTTTTTGGCTTTTGTTGGGATTATAATGCTCTTTAAACGTTTACCACAATCTTTTTGGTCAATTCTGGTGTTTTGTGGAGTATATATTTATGTTATATCCAGTTGGTGGAGTTGGTGGTACGGCGGTGGTTTTGGAATGCGCGCCATGATTCAAACCTATGCTTTATTAGCTATTCCTCTGGCTGTATTTATCTCTTTTGCTATTAATAGATTACGAAATAAAAAACTGATTTACTTGATTCTAGTACCGTTTATATTTTTAAATTTTTTGCAAACTTATCAGTATAAAAAAACATTTATTCACTGGGAGAACATGACTAAAGAAGCTTATTGGGTAGTGTTTGGCAAGTTTAAATTAAGTGATGAAGATTGGGAAAAAGTTAGAAATGCTTACAAACCCCCTGAAGTTCCGCCAAAGTCGGGAGAATGAGTTTTGTTACTCTTTAAAATAACTAGAAAAGCCAACGGAATAATCAACCAAGCTACACGTGCTTGTAATCTGGAGTCTAGTCCGGCTAAGGTGCCAATCAGGATAGCATTTAAAACAATGGTAGCAAGTATAATACTTATCATAAAAGCACTAGTTGTTTTTTTACTTCTAATTAATACAACGATAATTAACGAAATACTCAATGCTAATAAACTGTTATTTATAAAGTTTTGCAATGCGAATCTGTAATTATTTTTTGTTTGTTTGCTGTTTTTGGATAAATAGTTATCCAACGGAAACCATTTTTCAATCCATCTATAAATCCTATTATCCGATTCAATTTTATATAAAAGTGACCTATTAAAAAGTACTTGTTTATAGCTTTGATGGATTGAATTTTGTATAAAAATGAGCAAACTGGATTTATCCGTAAGTGTTTGCATTACTACGGCATCTAATTCTGCTTTATTTTGCTGATAACCACCTATTTTATACAACGGACTTAAACTTGTATCCCACAAAAAATAGGTTACAAGGAGGTTTAAACTATCCTTATAATTACAAAATTTTAAATCTTCTTTTTCGCAAGATTTCTGTACATAATTACTTAAAGCACCACTTTCTGCTAATCGACCTAAAAGAAAAAATGTACTTGCCGGCGAAGGACTAAAACTTTTGAACTTGGTAAAATTACTTGCAAATAGTATTAAAAGGATGCTAAATACGGCTATGCCTAGTTTCTTGAATTTAACTATCTGGCTACGAAAATATTTTGCATAAAACAACAAAGAAATAATAATAAGTCCGACTAAAAGTAACCAATGACTATTGTGCATTAGTCCGCTAAGTAAAATGAGCCAAAAATATTTTTTTGGATGTTCGTCATCCAACCAAAACAATAAAAAGGATAAAATTAGGATGGGGGTAAACGCATCGGGCATTAGCTGATTGGCATTAATTGTTGCCGGTGTAATAAGTAATAAAATGGAAAGGATAAGGCTTTGATAATTTCTGTAATTATCCTTTAGCATTACTTTTATCCATCTGTCTAAAAGACAAAAAGTTAAAAAACACTGTACAGCAACAGAAAACCAAAGACTTAAATGCAAAGAAGATAACAATAGGTAAATGCCGTAAAAGACAGGTCTATCAAAAGGTACCGAAAGCGCCATGCCCGAGTAAAGGTATGCATGGGAATCATCCTGAATGATCGGATATCCATTTAATAAGGAGGGTAAAAGCCAAATTAGGCTACCTAAAAAAAGAGTTAGTTTATATTTAGAGGATGAAAAGGCCATTAGCCAATCCTATCAGCGACCATTTCTTTTAAATGATCTAATTCAATTGCTATATTTTGGCTATTATCTACTACCCAATCTACTTTATTCCGGTAGGGCAATAAAAATTCCTTGTAAGCTGGCATTACATGGTTTTTCCATTGGTACATTACTGTTTCTTCTGGGTATCCACGTTCTTCCAAATCTCTTTTTAATCGTCTTTTCAGGGCAGTTTCTTCCTGTGCATCGATAAAG
Source organism: Sphingobacteriaceae bacterium (assembly GCA_041743935.1). Lineage (GTDB taxonomy): Bacteria > Bacteroidota > Bacteroidia > Sphingobacteriales > Sphingobacteriaceae > JBGTLU01. Next base: position 123,053 of record JBGTLU010000005.1, on the reverse strand, counting down.
ATTTTATAATCCAACAGTTTATTAATTTCTTCGAAATGATATATAAATAAACCTTCAATTACAATAATAGGACTTGGTTTATAGAATAATTTTTTAGGGATAACAGCAGGATTATTGAAGGTATATTCTTTTTTTTCTACACATTCGCCATTAATTAATCGCTGTAAATCAGAGATAAAATGGTTACTGTCAATGCTACTTGGTAAATCAAAGTTTATCCAACCGTTTTCATCTTTAGCCTGTGATTCGCGCGGATGATAATAATCGTCCTGTGAGATTAAGCAGATATGCTCATCTTTAAAATGGCGCAAAAAGCTTTTCAGAAAATATGTTTTTCCAGATCCGCTTCCTCCAGCAATACCAATTACAAAGGGCTTATTCATTAGTCGGCAAAAGAAATTTCTACTCTGCTGCGTTTATTGGTTATTTCCAAAATATCGGCAGTATTTTTTGTAATAATAATTAATACATCTGATGTATCCTTGGTTTCATTAAAATTTCCAACAACACGTACAAAAATTGCTTTTTTATTCATTGGGTTGGTAATTTTTATTATGGTACCTGGTACTGCCGTTCTATGAAGCGCAACGCTTTTCAGACTTTGATCTTCGCTTATCCAAGTAGCAATGCCGCTTTCCACTATTTCTTTGCGCACTCGATCGGCCGGTGGTTCTTCATCCAGAATTTTAACCGGTGTATTGTTTACTGTGGTTGTTCCGGGTTGCTTAATAGTATTTGGTGTAATAAAAAGTTCGTCTCCAACTTTAATATCATTGTTTGTAAGTTGATTTAGTTTCACTATTTCACTAACCGACGAATTATATTTATTGGCAATAGAAAATAAGGTTTCACCTACCAAAACAAGGTGTTTTATAGGTGCCCCCTCTGTGCTTACAGGCTTAGGTTGCTCATCTACAATGGTAGCACTCTTTTCTGTATAGGGTATTTTAATTATTTGCCCCACACGGATAAAAGTGGTTTCTAAGTTGTTAAGAGTTTGTATCTCCGTAGCTGTTACGTTGTATTTATGTGCAATAGAGTAGATGGTTTCACTTTCCTGTACTTTGTGTTCAAAACTGATGTCTTTTTCTCTTCCGTCTTTTATAACTAAGCGCTGAAATAATGCAAGATTATTATTTGGCAAAGCGTTTATAAGTTTTAACTCATCAACACTTGAATTATAAAATTTAGCTAATGAAAAAAGTGTTTCGCCTTGCTTTACATAATGTTCAATGAGGGGTACGTTTGTTTTATAAATATCTAAAGGGGTATTTCGGGCCTCACGTTCAATTTTTACTGGTTTTTTAATGATTAGATTTTGATCTATGTATAACGTATCACTACGTAAATTATTTATGTTTTTTAACTCTTGAATAGTCATTTGATACTTTCTTGAAATTGCAAAAAGCGTTTCTTTTTGAGCAACTTTATGGGTAAAAGTATGATATGGCGATAGTAATTGCTGTACAGCAAAATCATAGGTTCCGATACTATCTGTTGGTATTTTTATTTGCTCACCAACTTGTAATGCACGTGCCGAATCATTATTGAATGCATAAAGTAAACGTGGGTTTATTTTGTACTTTCTAGCAATAGAATAAAATGATTCTGAAGCACCAACGCCATAAATTACGGCTTTTAATCCTTTGTGTGTGGTAACCCCAATAGAGTCGGTATGGCCATAAGAATTACCGGAAAACAATATAAATAATAACAGAGCAGATATTAGTTTCATGTTTTAGAGTGGTTTAACAATTATACTAAAATACATACAATTACCCGACCGCTTTTAAGGTAAAAAAGGTAGTTTTTATAAACAAAAAATGGACTGGATGTTAATTCTTTAAATTCTACTTCGTCCTTATCCAAGTAAATCTGTTTATTTTCAGTAAGTATTTCAAGTACTTGAAAATTATCTTTTAAGTAAGCCAAAATCTGTTTATTCTCTACATTTAGTACATATGTTGAATTTATATAGGTTGGATATACAATATCTTGTGATATGATATCTTGATTATTATCATCCACATTTTTTATTAGCTCACCAGTTTTATAATCTAATAAATATAGAGTAGGGGGTTCAAACTTGTTGTTACTACAAATTATCCCATTTTCACTCACCGATTGGTAAGTTAGAAAATCATTTTTCCAGAAACTATTATCATCCATCAAAAAACAAAAAATACCTTCTTTTAATGGAATATTGGAGTTTTTATATAGGCTGTAAATAGCCACACCATTCACCACATTTTCTAAAACAGTAAAACGGTCACCATCGGTTTTTTGTAAATAAGTGCATTCTTTTTTTTGATTTAAATCAAATGAGAATAATATTGGTTTTCTTTCTTTTTCAGACTTTATATCCAGATATAAAACATCTCTTACTACGTCGATGTTTATTTTGAATAGAATGCCTTCAATTTTTTTATTAAGTAAAGGTTTTACCGTACTTTTATCAGAACTCATACATCACAAATGTACCCGATATGAAACAATTATTTATAGCTATAATTATACTATTTACGTCCATTACTCAAGTAAAAGCAGATTCTACCAATGTGCTTATTTATCAGTTTGATATAAAAGAAGATATAGGACCAGCAGCATGGCGTAAGACCAAAAATGCATTTGATAAAGCTAAAGAATTGAAAGCGGATGTGGTTTTAATAGACATGAATACATTTGGAGGCATGCTAAACATGGCCGATTCTATAAGAACATTGATACTTAATGCCGGAATTAAAACCATCGTATTTATAGATAATAATGCAGCTTCTGCTGGAGCATTAATTTCTATTGCATGCGATAAAATATACATGCAGAAAGGGGCAAGTATAGGAGCAGCAAGCGTAGTAGATGGCACCGGTACCGTAATGCCCGAAAAATACCAATCCTACATGCGATCATTGATGCGTTCTACAGCCGAAGCAAAAGGCAGAGATCCTAAGATTGCCGAAGGTTTTGTAGATCCTGAGTTAGACATACCTGGAATAAAACCAGTGGGTAAAGTTCTTACTTTTACCACTTCAGAAGCGATGGCAAATGGTTTTTGCGATGGAGAAGCTGCAACCATTGCAGATGTTTTAGCCAAAGAAGGATACACCAATTACCGAATAGAGAAGCAAGTACTTTCTTTAACGGATAAAATCATTGAATTATTAATAAATCCTGCAGTAAGTGGTATACTAATTTTATTAATTTTAGGAGGATTGTATTATGAATTACAATCGCCCGGCATAGGTTTCCCTATCATAGTTTCCATTATTGCAGCTCTACTATATTTTATGCCTTTGTATTTACAGGGTTTAGCAGATAATTGGGAAATTTTACTTTTCGTGGTTGGTGTGATTTTATTGGCGGTTGAAATTTTTGCCTTCCCCGGATTTGGAATATTCGGAATTTCGGGTATTATTTGCATTGTTTGTGGACTGGCCTTTAGCATGGTTCAAAACGACTTTTTTGACTTTAAAACAACAGAAACTGGAGGTGAAAATTTAGTGCAAGCATTTTTAATAGTATTGGCATCTGTGGTAGCATCCATAGTTTTAGCCTTGGTATTCGGAAAGAGTATCATACAAAGTAGTTTTTTCCGCAAAATTTCTTTACAAGATGAGCAGCGCTCTTCTGAAGGTTATGTAAGTTCAGTACAGAACTTCGATCTAACCAACCGAAAAGGTATAGCAATTACAGACTTGAGACCTTCTGGTAAAATTGAGATTGACGGTAAAAGATACGATGCTGTATCGGATGATGGCTTTATTTCTAAAGACACAGAAGTGAAGGTAATCAAACACGAAACGATGTCGTTATTTGTAGTTAAATCCTAAAAAAATACCAAATAGCTAAGTGAATTAACTTAGCTATTTGGTATATATCTTTTTAAAACCTCACACCAACGGTTAATATTCCATTGGTTCTTGAGTTTTTCAAGAAAGCAGTTGGTTCAGTAAAATTATCGAGTAAATAAGGACTAAAACTACTTTCTGAGGTAGTATTAACTAAGGCAAAGTCCAAATAAATATCATTAATTCTATAGCCAATACCTCCCGATAAAATGGTTTTATTTAAATCATCGGCATTTGGTACGTTAAGTGGGCTGCCATACATGGCATAGCCGGCTCTTAAATTAACTAAACCTAATCTGGCTTCGGCACCTAATCTTACATTATATGCGGTTCTGTAATCATTAAGTAACCTATTTTTTGTCGTCACATTTGTTGTAGCAAAATCAGATTCAAAACCAATTCTTCTGTAATTAACTTGTTCCACATCTACCGAGAGAAAACCTGCATCCTTTAGGAAAAAAGCAACTCCGGCATTTAATTTAAAAGGGGTTCTTATTTTATAATCAAAAAAGGAAGTTTCTCTTGCCGGAATTATTGGATTAGTCCCATCGTCAAAAAAAGAACTTAACCTAAAATCAAAGGTCTCGGTTAATTCATAAAAGGTTGGTGTTTCTATACCAAAGCCTATTCTTACTGCATCAATTGGTCTAAATATCACTCCTAAAACAGCTTTTGCACCATTACCAACTACTTCTTGGTTTTCGTCTAACTCTAATGCAGTTACATTGAATTGTGGGTCGTTAATACCAGTTTCTGTGTAAAATGAAGATTTTTTGTAATTGAGATTTACAAAATTTATTGATAGGCCGATATAAAATCTATCATCTAAATTAGCTGCACCCGCTATGTTTACTTCGGTAATTCCGCCTCTGGTTATATCTTGCTCCAACTGGTTTACATTTCCGTTGGATGCGGGAACAAAAGCAGTATTACTTTGGTTTGGGTTGATTAAAAATCCATCAAATGCCATTTCTTCTAGCGAACCACTACCCAATCCAAAACGATTTGCACTTTCGGCAAAAAAACGGGTGATAGAATTATTGGGGTTAAATCCGCTAAAAGTGGTATTATTTGTAAAGTTAGAAGATTGGTTAACACCAACTCCAAAAGTCACCGATTTCCAATTTCTAGCGTTAAATATATCTTCAGTAATTACAAATCCACCATTAATTAAATTAATATTGTCTTTATTGGTTCTATTTAAAGTGTTAAGATAATTTGCGTCTACGTTATTACTAACATAAAGTCCGGATAAAGAAAAATCAGAGCGAGTATATAATCCAATTCCTGCTGGATTACCGGATAAACTACCAATATCTCCACCTAAAGCATATGAAGCACCGCCAATTGCTTGGTATCTGGCAGAGCCCCCAAAAATAGTTTGCGAAAATCTTACCGCATCTGCTGCATATTGAGCATACGTTTGGCCAATCGATAGTACAACTATCGATATAAGGATAAAATAAAGTTTTTTCATTTAATTAAAATCTGGACGTGGTCTTGAATTGTTTGATCCTCCATCGTTAGATGGTCTTGGAGTAGTATTCTCTCTCGGACGTTCATTTTGTACCGGACGTGTTTCCGTAGGTCTGGTATTTTGAACAGGCCTAGTATTTTCTCTAGGGCGCTCGTTCTGCACCGGACGAGTTTCTGTTGGTCTTGGATTTTCTCTAGGTCGTTCTGCTGGGCGTTGGTTATCGTCTCTTCTTTGTGGTGGAACTACCGGAGTAGGTACTCGCTCAATTCTTCCATTATCATCTCCTCTGCGGGTTGGCGGATTTTCTTCCACTCTTCTAACCGGAACTCCTTCACGCTCAATTCTTCCATCATCATCTCCTCTTCTAACCGGCTCGCGATCTACTCTACCATTGTCATCCACTCTTCTAACTGGAGTTCTTTCGCGATCTATTCTGCCATTGTCACCGCTGCGATCTCCTCTTTCATTTATCACCGGACGATTTACCGTATTGGTTCTGCCATTAACGCCATCCCTAGGATTAGTGTTAATTACCGGATTCGTATTGTCTCGTCCTCTGGTGTAGTTATCAGAACCTCTTCCGTTTCTTGGTGAGTAGGATGCATTGTTGTTATTATTAAATCGTTGTGGGGTAGAATAGTAATAGTTAGGATAATAGTTATAATAAGGTCTGTGATATCCGAAATAGGAATAGCCGTAAAATGGTGAGCCAATTCCATATCTATATCCCCATAAACTATAGGAATTAAACATAAAACTTGGAGAGAACCAAAACGGATTGAAATAATGGTAATATATAAATCTGTTTCTGGAGTATAAAAAATTATTAGAGTAAATATTAAATGCGATAATTGGGCTGTAAAAATCGTCGTAATAAAAATCTAAATAATAAGGGCTATAAAATCTTTTAATTCGGTTGGAATAATGATAATCGTATTCATCTTCCGGATCATAATATCGTTCAGTTCGTTCGTCTTCTGGCAAAACATCCAAAGCTATTTCGCTAGTATCGTATACATTTGGTCTTTCGGAACTGTAAACCGGTTTAGCTGTAGGATTAGATGCAACATTTTTACTAGGTGATTTCGAGTGGACTGTACGATATAAATCATCGTCGGTTCTGCTAGTTAAATTTTGTGTGCTGCAGGCACTTAGCGTAAAAGCACTTAAGAATAAAAAGTAGATAATTTTTTTCATGATTACCGGGTTTTATGGTTATCAAACGCATTTCATACATTTGCTACCGATTACGATTTTTAAATTTACAATATTCGTTCCAAAATATGGCAAAAGGCTTAACAAGTAGAGAAGAAGATTATTCAACATGGTATAATGAGTTAGTAACTAAAGCAGATTTAGCAGAGCACTCTGCTGTTCGGGGTTGCATGGTCATAAAGCCATATGGTTATTCCATTTGGGAAAAAATGCAGCAAGTTTTAGATGGGATGTTCAAAGAAACAGGCCATAGTAATGCTTATTTTCCGCTTTTTATACCCAAATCATTCTTTTCGAAAGAAGCAGCACACGTAGAGGGTTTTGCTACAGAATGTGCCGTTGTAACCCATTATCGCTTGAAAAATAACGGAAAAGGAGAGTTAATTGTCGACCCCGATGCTAAACTGGAAGAAGAGCTTATTGTTCGCCCAACATCCGAAACTATTATTTGGAATACCTATAAAGGTTGGATACAATCCTACAGAGATTTACCCATACTTGTTAATCAATGGGCCAATGTTGTACGGTGGGAGATGCGCACCCGTCTATTTTTACGTACAGCTGAGTTTTTATGGCAAGAAGGACACACGGCGCACGCTACAGCGCAGGAAGCAATTGCAGAAACAGAGCAAATGCTAGGAGTTTATGCAGATTTTGCCGAAAATTGGATGGCAATGCCCGTGGTGAAAGGTAAAAAATCGGCCAATGAGCGTTTTGCAGGTGCATTAGAAACTTACTGTATAGAAGCCATGATGCAAGATGGAAAAGCTTTGCAAGCCGGAACTTCTCATTTTTTGGGACAAAATTTTGCCAAAGCATTTGATGTGAAATTCACTTCTAAAGAAGGTAAACTGGACTACGTTTGGGCTACTTCTTGGGGAGTTTCTACCCGTTTAATGGGTGCATTGGTAATGGCTCATTCAGATGATGATGGTTTGGTTTTACCGCCAAAATTAGCACCTATCCAAGTGGTTATTGTGCCTATTTATAAAAGTGACGAAGAGTTAGAGTCTATTTCTGCTGTTGCAAAAAGTATTTCTGCTGATTTAAAGAAAAAGGGAATAAGTGTAAAATTTGATAATAGAGACACTCAACGCCCAGGGTTTAAGTTTGCTGAATGGGAACTAAAAGGGGTACCGGTGCGGATTGCAATAGGACCGCGCGACATAGAAAATGGTACGGTAGAAGTTGCCCGAAGAGATACCAAAGAAAAGACAGTTTTACAATTGGTTGGTATTGATGAGAAAATTGAGAATCTACTTAATCAAATTCAGGATAATATTTATCAGAAAGCCAAATCTTTTCAGGAGAATAACATAACTCCTGTAAATTCTTATGAAGAATTTAAAGAAGTGCTAGATAACAAAGCCGGATTTGTTTCTGCGCATTGGGATGGAACACCTGAGACCGAGCAAAAGATTAAAGAAGAAACTAAAGCAACTATAAGATGCATTCCACTTAATAATGCATTAGAAGATGGCGTTTGTGTTTTCTCAGGAAAGCCTTCTGTTCAGCGGGTTCTGTTCGCCAGAGCATATTAAAATATTTAGGACATAAAAAATCCCGAATGAAAATTCGGGATTTTAGTGTATTTCAGGGTAGTAAAAATTATCTTCTTCCTGGTCTGAAGAATTTAGTTTCGGTTACTCCATTAATCGTAACTGTATATTCGTTATCACATCTTCCATCACCATAATCAATCACAATTAAATCATCTCTGCGATTTTTAATTTCTATAGTACCTTCTACTACAAACGGACAAATAAATCTTTTTATAACAGGTTTTGTTGTATTTGCCGTAAATCCTCCTCCATTGCTGTTAGTAACCATTTTTCTGCCAGTCATCCTAAATACATCATCGTTAGGCATTCTGGTATTTTGCCCTGCAATTTGAACGATGGTTTTAGTTGATTGAAAGGATATACTACCATCTGCATCGGTTAATTTACCATCTCTAACCGTAATATTAAATCCATTTTGACCATAGGTTTTGGTAATAGTACCTTCCATTTTGCGGTCGTTGATGAAATAATTATCAAAAGTTGTGGTGGTTACAGTTCCGGGTACTCTCGGACGACCGGTAAATACGATAATCATTTTACCTTTTTTCACCACATCACTGCCTTGCCTACTACAACCATCTCCAAAATCTATGGTCATGGTTTTTGGGAAAGTGGTACGGTCTGCTGGTGAAACAGTTATATCCGGACAACCATTCTCATTGGTCATTTCATTACCGGTAGTAGCTTCAGGCCCAACAAATCCATCCATCATTCCAAACCAATCTCCATCACTAATAATTTCCATGGTGTTTTGATCAATTGCAGAACTGCTAGTTGCAATTAACTCATTGTCTGATTTTAAATCATTTAATGCATCTTTCTTACATGCACTTACTACTAAAAGTAATAGTACGGAGATACCAGTTAGTAATAGAATAGACTTCTTCATAATTTTTATGTTTATATTTTAGCTCTATGACGATATAGATTGATAAAAGTTTAACACAATGTATGAAATTTTATTAATTAGTAAAAAAGTGCATTATTCCCTTATTTTTGAGCATTAATTATTAAGAAATGAAATTCGGAACAAAAGCAATACATGCCGGCCAAGAGCCAGATCCAAGTACGGGAGCCATCATGACTCCAATTTATCAAACATCTACTTATGTACAAGAATCACCCGGAAATCATAAAGGTTATGCTTATGCTAGAGGGAAAAATCCAACTCGTAGCGCATTAGAAAATTGCATTGCGGCATTAGAAAATGCAAATTATGGGTTATGTTTTTCCAGCGGGATGGGTGCAACCGATACTGTGATAAAGATGCTTAGACCCGGTGATGAAGTTATAACAGGAAACGATTTATATGGCGGTTCTTATCGCATGTTCACTAAGGTTTTTGCTAACTATGGTATTAAGTTTCATTTCATAGATTTAACGGATATAGATGCAATACAAAAATGCATCAACCTAGATACTAAATTGATTTGGGCCGAAACTCCAACCAACCCAACCATGCAAATAATTGATATAAAAGCCTTAGCAGAAATAGCTAAAGCAAATTATATCACACTAGCGGTCGACAATACTTTTGCATCGCCTTATTTACAAAATCCTTTAGATTTAGGAGCCGATATTGTTATGCACTCCGTAACTAAATATTTAGGTGGTCACTCAGATGTGATTATGGGAGCTTTGGCTGTAAATGATAAAGATTTATACGATAAACTGGCGTTTATACATAATTCATGCGGTGCTGTTCCAGGACCCATGGATAGTTTTTTGGTTTTGAGAGGGATAAAAACGCTCCATCTTCGCATGAAAGCACATTGCGAAAATGGCGAGGCGATTGCTTATTTTCTGAAAAATCATCCTAAAATAGAAAAAGTATATTGGCCAGGTTTTGAGGATCATCCAAATCATGACGTTGCAAAAGCTCAAATGCGAGGTTTTGGCGGGATGATATCATTTGTCTTGAAAAATGCATCTAAAGAAGAGACCTTCAAGGTTGCTTCTTCGTTCAACGTTTTTTCTTTGGCCGAATCTCTTGGAGGGGTAGAATCATTAATAAATCATCCGGCTAGCATGACCCATGCATCTATACCAAAAGAAGAACGAGATAAAGCAGGTGTGGTAGAAAATTTACTTCGTTTAAGTGTTGGAGTAGAAGATATAGAGGATTTGTTGGAAGACATCAAACAAGCATTAAATTAAATTGAATTCATTTGAAGAGTTAAAGCATTTTCTGGATTTAAAAGTTAAAAAATACAATCAGTTTGGATTTATTGCAAACGACCCAATACAGATTCCTCACTTGTTTTCTAAAAAACAAGACATAGAAATAATGGGTTTTTGGGCAGCAACCCTAGCTTGGGGGCAACGTGTAACCATCTTAAATAAATGTAAAGAGCTAATCGAATTGATGGATGGTTCACCTCATGATTTTATATTACATCATCAAGAAAATGATTTAAAACGATTCTCTAATTTTAAACACCGTACCTTTAACTATACCGATACTTTGTATTTTATTCATTTTTTCAAGATTTGGTATACTAAAAACGATAGTTTGGAGAATGCATTTTTAGGAAAGAACACAGAAGAAGGTATTAATAATTTCAGAAAGATTTTTTTAGGTTTAGATGATTTTCCAAAAAGAACCATTAAACATGTTAGTAGTCCGAAACAAAATTCAGCTTGTAAAAGAATAAATATGTTTTTGCGGTGGATGGTAAGAAAAGATAATTCTGGAGTTGATTTTGGAATTTGGAATTCCATCCGTTCATCCGATTTAATTTGTCCGCTGGATGTACACGTTGAACGAGTTGCCAGAAAACTAGGTTTAATTACCAGAACGCAATGCGATTGGAAAACGGCATTAGAACTAACAGAACAACTTCGTAAGATGGATGCGAACGATCCGGTGAAATATGATTTTGCGTTATTTGGTTTAGGGATAGAAGAAAAATTTAGATGATACAATTGCAATTAGAGCTTTTGAAGTTTAATCAAAAAGGTGAAAAATCTGGATGGACCTATTTGGATATACCTTTAGAAATTGCCGAACAAATAAAACCAAACTGCAGAAAAAGTTTTAGAGTAAAAGGCAACATAGATGCTGTGCCTATTGTAGGTATTGCATTAATACCAATAGGAGAGGGCGATTTTATCCTCCCTATAAATAAAACTTTACGCAATAAATTAAAAAAAGAAAATGGCGATACGGTTTTTATACAACTTGAAGAAGATAAAGATTTTACCATAGAAATGCCTGAAGATTTAGAGGTATGTTTATTGGAAGAACCCCATTTAATGGAAAAATTCTTGCAACAACCAGGCTCACACCAGCGCTATTATTTTAAGTGGATTAATGATGCAAAAACCATAGAGACAAGAGTAAAACGAATAGGGATGACCATAAATGCCATGCATCAATCTTGTGATTTTGGCCAAATGCTCCGAAATGAAAAGACCAAAACCAACCCATAAATTATTCATTAATTCCATTACATTTACTATCCAATGAGCTTACCTAATTCCGATACCATCGTAGCATTAGCAACACCCGAAGGGGTAGGAGCGATTGCTATTATTCGTTTATCGGGTTCGGATGCTATACGTATATGCAACTCTTTTTTTAAAGCTAAAGATTTAACCAAACAAGCCTCACATACCATTCATTTTGGTGGAATTTATGATGAAAAACAACTAGTTGACGAAGTGCTGGTAAGTCTTTTTAAAGCTCCAAGTTCGTATACTAAAGAGAATGTGGTGGAGATTTCGTGTCATGGTTCTCCATTTATCATTCAAAAAATAATACAATTAGCAATTAAACATGGAGCAAGAGTAGCCAATCCGGGTGAATTTACCTTGCGTGCATTTTTAAATGGGCAATTAGACTTGGCTCAAGCTGAGGCTGTTGCGGATTTAATTGCTTCTAATTCTAAGGCTTCGCATCTAGTAGCATTACAACAATTAAGAGGAGGAATTTCCAACGAATTAAAAGTGTTGAGAGACCAATTAATTCAGTTTGCATCGTTACTAGAATTAGAATTAGACTTTTCTGAAGAAGATGTAGAGTTTGCAGATCGAACCCAATTACAGAATTTAATCTACGATTTAAAAACCTCCATTACAAAACTTATCCAATCATTTGAAGTTGGTAATGCGATGAAAAATGGTATACCAGTGGTAATTGTTGGTAAGCCTAATGTTGGTAAATCTACCTTACTAAATGCTTTACTTAAGGAAGAAAGGGCCATTGTATCTGATATTCCGGGCACTACACGAGACACTATAGAAGATCAAATAAGTTTGCATGGTGTGTTATTTAGGTTTATAGATACTGCCGGAATTCGCGAGACAGAAGATAAAGTAGAAGCCATTGGCGTGCAGCGCACGTTAGATAAAATTAAACAATCTGCAATCGTAGTTTATTTATTTGATCCTAATGAAACAACTTCTTCCGAATTAAAAACCAAAATAAACGAAATTAGACCTAATATTGGAGAAAATGCTTTATTAATAGTTGCCAATAAATCAGATATTTATAAATTGGATATTGCCAATTCATATCCTTCAGATATTATATCTATTTCAGCAAAAAACAACGAAAATTTAGAAGCTTTTACCAATGAATTGTTGCATACCGCTAAGTTAGACAAGCTATCTAATAACGAAGTTGTAATAAGCAATATAAGGCATTTAGAGGCATTACAAAACACAGTTAGTGCTCTAAATGCAACTTTAGCTTTAATGACAGATCAAACTTCGGGCGAATTATTAGCATTTGAAATTAAAAGAGCACTTTATCATTTAGGTTTGATAACCGGAGAAGTATCTACCGATGACTTATTGGAATCTATTTTTACTCGATTTTGTATCGGAAAGTAATCTATGAAAAACAATTTCTACTCATTACGTTATATATGTATGAAGTTGCTGTAATGTTTTTCAATTGTTGCAACTTATAATTTCATTATAACATCCAAAATCTTATTTTTGGACAACCTTTCAAAATACTATGTCAGAATTTGCAGAATTAATACTAGATGGTAAATCCTTTAAGTTGCCAATCATTACCGGAGCCGAAAACGAAAAAGCAATTAACATTACTAAGTTAAGAGACGAAACCGGCTATATTACACTAGATACCGGATATAAAAATACCGGCGCAACAACTAGTGCAATAACGTATTTGGATGGCGAAAACGGAATTCTTCATTACAGAGGTTACCCAATTGAGCAATTAGCAGAAAAAGCAACTTTTATCGAAGTAGCTTACCTTTTAATTTTCGGAGAATTACCAAATCAAGAGCAATTAGATAAATTCCAATATCAATTATCCCGTCATACCCTCATTCATGAGGATATGAAGAAGTTCTTTGATGGATACCCTTCAAAATCTCACCCAATGGGTCAGTTGGTATCGTTGGTATGTTCGCTATCCTCTTTTTACCCAGAGTCATTAAATCCAAACCCATCCTCAGAAGAGTTTGAACTTACCATCATAAAATTATTAGCAAAAGTTTCTACCATTTCTTCTTGGATTTATAAAAAATCCATTGGTCACCCACTAATCTATCCACAAAATAATTTAGACTATGTTTCTAATTTCTTGAACATGACTTTTGGTCAACGTACCGAAGAATACGTGATTGATCCGGTTATTGTTGATGCCATGAATAAATTATTGATTTTACATGCTGATCATGAGCAAAACTGTTCTACTTCAACCGTTAGAATTGTAGGTTCTTCAGATTGTAACCTGTATGCATCTGTATCCTCTGGTATATCAGCACTTTGGGGGCCGCTACATGGCGGTGCTAACCAATCTGTGATAGAAATGCTAGAATCCATAAAAGCAGATGGTGGCGATACAGAAAAATGGATTAACAAAGCAAAAGACAAAAATGATCCTTTCCGTTTAATGGGATTTGGTCATAGAGTTTATAAAAATTTCGATCCTAGAGCTTTGATTATAAAGGATGCTTGCGATAAAGTTCTTGCAAAATTGGGCATTCAAGACCCAATTTTGGACATTGCTAAGAAATTAGAAGAAGCAGCTTTAAGCGACCCATATTTTATAGAACGTAAACTTTATCCTAACGTAGATTTTTACTCCGGAATTATTTACCGTGCAATTGGTTTCCCAACCGAAATGTTTACGGTATTATTTGCTTTAGGCAGATTACCAGGTTGGGTTGCACAATGGAAAGAGATGAGAGAGAACAACGAACCCATTGGCAGACCAAGACAAATTTATACTGGCGAAACACGCAGAGATTTTATAGCATTAAATAAAAGATAAGTTTATTGCTACCTAACAAAACACCCCTCAGGTTTTAAAACCTGAGGGGTGTTTTGCATATAATCGTTTGGTTTAATTTCGTTTTTCTACTTGAATTTCGGCAATAGATAGCTCTGTATTTGCCCCGCTATCTACTACGGTTGTAGCCGAATATGTTCCGGGTTTTAAATCTTTCGGAAAGTCAAGAAAAACAATTCTTCTAGCTTTCGGGAATATAGATATACTGGTTGGCTTACCTTTCCAAACTTCGCCGGTACGTAAGTTCAATAATTCTAAAGAAACAAACGACTCACTTATCATTCTGGATTTATTTTCGAGCTTTAAGTTTAAACCACTTAAAGTTCCGTTTTCACCGTTCCTATTAGCTTGTGTTAGGTCTAAAATTTCAACTTCTTTAGGTTCATTTATGTATGGTGGAGTTTGGTAAACGTGCACACCAATTTGATATTCTATTATCATTTGAGATTGTTTGCCAGTTGTTCCTCCAACAGAAGTTATGGTGTTGGGTTTATTTTCTTTAATAAATAACATGGCCCAACGTGTTTGGTCGGCCAAATCAGTGCTAGCATTAGCGGGCATGGCTAAGGTTACAAAAACATCTCTTTTCTCGCCCGGATTTAAATCAAAGGATAGAGGAGATAAGCGAATCAAATCTGCAACAGAAAAATTATTTACGGTTGGCTCTTCGTCTTTATTATAATATTTTTTGCTTCCCAAGCTATCTCTTTCCCAATATCCTAAATAAACAGAATAATTTTGTCGCATACCGCTTGGATTAGATACTTGAACTGTTAAGGTTTGAGTTTCACCTCGTGCAGCATTAAAATAAATTTTAGGTGGCGATACAGATATACCACTTTGAGAGAATGCATTTTCTGCAGTTAAAAAAACGAAGAAGAAAGCGAATAAGAATGTAATTTTGTTTTTCATTGTATTTGTTAATTCAGAGGATTTATCACTATTTGCAACATAATCAAACTTTACGTTATAAATACAGTTTGGTTACATAAAAGTACTAGTAAATATGAGATTTACAGCCTGGGGTGCAGCCGAACAAGTTTCGGGAAGTATGCATCTATTAGAGTTTTCTAATTTTAAAATTTTAGTGGATTGCGGATTAGATTATGAAAATAAAAAAGACATATATGAACTAAATTATAACTTCCCGTTTTTTCCGGAAGATATTGATTTGGTGGTACTTACTCACGCTCATTTAGATCATAGTGGTAACATCCCAAATTTAATAAAACAAGGATTTAGGGGCCAAGTTATTTGTACCCCTCCAACGGCAGATTTAGCTTCCTTACTTTTCTCTGATTTTGTGAACGTGGCCATGAGTAAATCCATCGGCTTGGGGAATAAAAGAAGAGGAGCATCTACCCCTAATCGCATGCTTTATTTACATAAACATGTGCAAGATGCTATCGATAGGTTTTTTCCATTAGGTTTTCAAAAAGAATTTAAAATAAATGATTTCATTAGCATGCGTTTTATACGTATGGGTCATTTATTGGGGGCAGCCGGAGTAGTTTTTACTGTTCTTGAAGATGGCATAAAAAAAACCATTGGATTTACTGGAGATTTAGGGAGATATGGATATCCGGTTTTACAAGATCCTGAACCTTTTCCTGAGGTAGACCATCTCATTTGTGAATCTACTTATGGTGGCAGATACCATGAATCCAGCGAATCGGCAGAAGAAATTCTTGGCAATATTATCAAAGAATGTTGTATTGATGAAACAGGCAGAATGATTATTCCTGCATTTAGTATTGGAAGAACACAATCTTTGATTTTTGTTTTAAACAAATTATTTTCAAGTGGTAAATTGCCTCCTGTTAGGGTTTTTGTAGATAGTCCCTTGGCCATTCAAAGTACAGAAGTTTACAGAAAATACTATAGTTATTTAAATGAAGAGGCTCAAGAATTTTATTCTAGAAGTGGTGATCAGTTTGATTTTGCAAACTTACAATACATACATAGTTTAAAAGATAGTAGGCAAGTATCCAGTTATCTTCAATCATGTATTATTGTTTCCTCTGCGGGTATGCTAGAAGGGGGCAGAATTCAAGATCATTTGTTCCAAAACATCCAAAATTATTATTGTACTATATTATTTATAGGGTTTTGTGCTCCCGGAACGTTGGGGCATAAATTGTTGAATGGAGCATCTATGGTTACTTTAAACAAAAAAGAATTGGCGGTATTTGCAACCATCCGAAAAACGGATATTTTAAGCGGACATGCAGACCATACCGGTTTAATTCAATTTATACAACAGCAAACCCCTCAAAAGATTAAAAACCTGTTTTTTGTACATGGTGAACTGCCAAGTATGAATGCCTTAAGCGAAGAAGTTAAAAAATTGGGATATCAAAATATTTACTCGCCATTTGCCGGTGAGACTTTTGAACTTTAGTTACATCAAAATCTAAATACTAAAGAAAGTAAAAAAGTGTTTTAAAATCTCTTAATGTTAACGTTTCTTCCTTTTTCAGTTAATTTAAACACAAATTCTTGTTCGTTACTATCTTTAATATCTACCAAAATATTTGGGTTGCTTATTATAAAGTAGCTTTTAAAGGTTTCGTCATCAATAAATAGAGTATAATTATTTAGAGGTAGAGTGAAGTTAAACTCGCCTTGTGCATTGGTTTGAACCGTAAATTTTTCGCCATTTGCTGCTGCAGCGGTAATGGTTACTCCGTTTAGTCGTAGATTATCTATTTCAGAAAATTTTGCACGAGTAATGTTTAATTTTCCGCTTATGCTACCACCAATAAACATTGGTATATTTATCGTTTTACTTTCATCTAAGGTTATGTTAAAGGCTCTTTCGAACGGGTATAACCTGTAGTGTTGATATATTGAAACAGGATAAGTAGAACGTGGTAGTTTTTTAAACGTGATTTTACCATTTTGGTCTGATACCAAATTATTGCCGTTTATGTTAACCAATACATTGGGTATACCTCTTTCGTCTTTATCCCATTTCCCATTCTGATTTTTATCTTCATAAAAGTTTAGTTCCAGATTGTGTTGGGGGCGGGGAGGTTTGGCAAAGTTTCGCTCTAAGCCTACTCGGTAATTTATGTTGGTAAAATTGAAGATCTTGTTATAATTGGCAGAAAAATTTAATCTAAATCTGTTAAACACTATAGAAGGTGAGGCCGTTAAAGAATAAAAATCTGAACTAAGTTGGTTGTCAATTCTGTATAGTCCAGAAAAAGATAAATCTAACCTCTTGTTAAGCAAAGAAAAACCAAAGTTTGGTGTTACAAAAAAAGATTCTCTATATGATCTTCTGCTTAAAAAGCTAATTTGCTCTTGTACATAATACGGACCTTGATTAACGATTAAATTAAATCCAAGTCTTCCGTAATTGTACCCAACAGAATATTGAGATGTAAAGGTATTATCTATTCCTTGTTCGGAGTTTATATAACCTACATCTGCCCGAATCGTTATGTTGTGTTTGCCTCTACTTATTAAATTATTAAAAATTAATCTCTTCCCTTCTGAGCGATAAACAGCTATGTTAGAGGGTAAAATTAATGGATCTATCACTCTATCTTTAGTGATAACTGGTTTAATGGAAAGTGCTAATCCGGTTTTTCGATATTGAATCTGGAATCCTGCTAGATGATTGCTATAGTCATAATTTGCTTGCAATACACCTACAAAATATCTTTCCGGGTTCATTTTTCTGAACTGATATTCAGCCCCAATGTTCAAACCTCTGGCGATATTAAATAATAAATCTTGGGTTATGTTTGCAATTCCTCTGTCCGATCCGTTATAATTATTAGTACTGTAATAATTTTGGCTCATGAATTGAATTTTACCATTGTTGAATCTATATTCTAATCTTCCAGCATATCCGTCTTTAGTAAAGTTTCCGCCCTTACTGTATTTCTCAAACGAATAACCAACTCCGAATTTAAACTGTTGTAACGGATTATTTTTAGCGTCTAATTCTATGTATGCCAAATCACTGTTTACGCCCATAAAACCATCGTTTGTTCTGGTATAGTATAAACTAACGGCACTTTTTTTATTAAATTGAAAAGTTAAGTTGGTAAAATAATTATCAATGTCTTGCTCAGGGGCGTTTAAAAAAAATCGATATAATTGATTTTTAGAATATCCTCCTCCAATGGAAATATTTTGCGAAACTTTGGTTTTAAAACTTCCTCCTTTTCCAATGACACTTTTCTCAACATTTGCAAACTGGTCGCCTAGTGATATTGAAAATTTATCGGATTCATAATTTAATCTGGCATTTCTTAATGTATAGTTATTTTGGTTACCAAAAACCTGGTCGGAATAATACATTTGAAAGTTATAATCTAACCGATACTGATTCCCGTTATAATATCCACCTCCGGTTAATAATAAATATGGTTGTATTTGTGAATTTGAATAATAAGATAAATCTAATCTATTGTCTTGTTTTCTTTGTACAGATGGCTCGCTAAACCTTTTTATACTACTTATTTCTCTTAAAGCAATGGGTATAAAAGTATATTGTTTGTTGGATACACTATCTGAAAGCCTAAAACTTATGTAATCATTTAAAGCTAACTGGTTGGATTTTAAAATATAAAATTGAAAATTCACAATCGTATCTTTTCTATTGCCTAGCCGAATAGATTTTATTGGATTTTCTAAGATGATGTTGTTTGGCGTTCTAAAATTGAATAATAGTGTTCGGGTGGAATTTCCTTTATTTGAAATTTCTACATTTATTTCAATTCTATTTTCTTCAATGTAATAAAACACATTAGATATTGGTACTTGTGCTCTTACATTTATAGTTTCAATTACTTCAATGTTAGCAGATAATTGTATTTCTTCTGATTTGTTGTTTTGAGTCGTACGTATAACTGCAGTAACAGTTAGTGGAGTATTACCCGGTATTTGGCTTGGTATGATTACACGAATAGGTATTAATAAAGAGTCGTTGGCAGGTATTTCATAGTTATTTATGTAACGATTAGAAAAATTAAAGCTTTTGGAGTTTTCTAGTTTAATTAAATTAAAACTCGCAACAGAGGAAGATTTGTTTTTAAGTTTTATAAAGGCATTTGCAGTAGTACCAGATTCTGTCTTAATGTTAGATTCAATAAATTGAGCAGATAGGTTTTGAGCGTGCAATGAATTCATCATACTTATTGATACACTCATAATCAAGCAAATAAATAGAATCTTATTTTTCATAGTTAATAAACTAATTGCCTGTTTCATACGAAAGCATGGTAATGTAGTTACATATATTATTTTTTAAAAATTATGTAACCATTACGCTACAAATAAAGTACAAAGACGAAAACGTGTTAATCCAAATTTAAAAATTATGAAAAAAATTATCTTCTCAATCTCATTATTAGCTTTAGTTTTCTTTGGTGGTCAAGCAAAAGCTCAATTAACAGGTACAGCAGTGTTAACAGCAACTTTAACAGATGTAATTACAGTTGTAAGTACTTCAGCACCTATTTTCTTGTTTACTACCGCAGATCACTATAATAATGGTTTAACAGTTAACGAAACCGGGACTTTAATCGTTAGTTCCAATATGCCATTTGATTTATCTGTTAGTTCAGCAACTGCAAATTTAGCATTCTTAACTAACGAAATTCCGGTAAGTAATTTTACAGTACAAGTAACCAATGCTGGAGGCGATGCGATAAGCCCAGTAGCATTATCTACAACTCCACAACAAGTTGTAAATGAAGGTACTGCTGGTATTTTACGTGCATTAAATTTAACGTACGCTACAGCAGGAGGTTCTGCTTTCATTGGCAAGCCAGCGGGTGCTTACGTAGCTACATTAACCTATACTGTTTCTGTTGACTAAAAATTTTAATTGATTTTTCAATTTCGTTTGAAACCCGATGAATAAATATTCATCGGGTTTTTTTTGCAACTTTTTTTCTTATTTTCGTACAAGTCTATAATGAAAAAACTTTTTCCCATCCTTTGTTTAAATTTAGTTGTATTGTCTGTCTTTGCGGATGAGCCAAAAGCTAAAATATTTAACTCCAAGTATGCTGCAACTGAAAACAGAATCGGAATATTAGTGGTTTCAAATCCAACTTTTGTTTTTAATTCGGGTGAAGCGTACAATAATGGGGGTTCTATTCTTCAGTTAGATGTAGTAACGGTATTGAATACATTATTTAGATATGATGTGGATGTTAGGACAACTTCCTCGGTATTAACTCATAATTTATCTAGTGCAACTATTCCGGTAAGTAATTTTCAGATAAGAGCAGTAGGTGCTGGTGGTGTTAATATTGGTTGGGTAACCCTATCTAGTTCCAATACAAAATTAGTAGATGAAGCCAATGTTGTTGTAGATTCAGCCATTTGGGGTTTAGAGTACAGAACTTTTGGTGGGGCCGATTTTTTAAACAAACCAGCAGGAAATTATACCACTAGTATCATATTTACAGTTTCTACCGATTAGTATTCAAACTGCAATCCACTTAAATACTTATAAAGCCCATTTTCGTTCAGAATTAATTCTTCGTGGCTACCGCTCTCTACTACATGTCCCTTATCTAATACAATAATTTTATCCGCTTCGCGGATGGTAGATAAACGATGTGCTATGATGATGGAGGTGCGGTTTTTCATTAATTCTTCTAAGGCTTCTTGCACTAATCTTTCCGATTCGGAGTCGAGAGAGCTAGTAGCTTCGTCTAATATTAAAATGGCAGGGTCTTTTAATAATGCTCTTGCAATGGCCACACGTTGCCGTTGTCCACCAGATAGTTTTACCCCACGTTCACCAACAATGGTTTCGTACCCTTCCGGAAAACTCATGATAAAATCATGAGCGTTTGCTCTTTTTGCTGCTTGGATTATTTCCTCATTGCTGCCATTTAAACTGCCATAAGCAATGTTTTCTTGTATGGTTCCACCAAACAATATTACATCTTGTGGTACAATAGCAATTTGGTTTCTAATATCAGTTAAAGTATAGTTATCGGCATTTATGCCATCAAATCTAATGTTACCAGAATCTGGCTTATAAAAACGTAATAATATAGCGGATATGGTAGATTTTCCGGCACCACTCGGGCCAACTATGGCTACTCTTTCGCCAGTTTTTACATCAAAATTCACATTGTTTAATACTGTAATTTCAGATCTGGAGGGGTAGGCAAATTGTACGTTTTCAAACGAAACGGAACCGCTTATTTTTTTGGTGATATCAGATGATTTTGATAGATCTAAGTCTTCTCCTTTTTCGTTCAAAATCTCAATAACACGTTCTGTTGCACCTAATGATTTTTGAATTTGAGCAAATAGCTCAGCAAAACCACCCATGGATGCACCAACAAATGTAGAATAGAGCATAAAAGAAGTAAGTTGTCCAATACTAATTTCGTTGGTATAAACCAGTCTGGATCCGTACCAAAGAACAGCAACGATTGCACCAAACAAACCTAATGTGATGAAAGAGACAAAAGCCCCGCGATAACGTGCGCCTCTTAAGGCAAGTTTAACTACTTCGTTAATGCTATTGGTATATCTGTTTGTTTCAAATTGCTCTTTTACAAATGCTTTTACACTGGCTATTCCTTGCAATGTTTCTTCTACAACGGTATTAGATTCGGCCAATTTATCTTGTGCTTTGCGTGAAAGTTTTCTAATAAATCTTCCGAAAACAATGGCAACTATAATAAGTACCGGAAAAATAGATAGCATTAACAAGGTTAGTTTCCCTGATACTAAGGATAAAGCGATGGTACCACCTATGAAAATAATGAATTGCCTAAGAAATTCTGCAGTTGTAGTAGTTAAAGTATCCTGTATTTGAGATAAATCAGAAGATATTCTACTATGTAATTCTCCAACTCTTCGTTGAGCAAAAAAAGACATAGGTAATGTAATTAATCTGGAGTAAGTATCTTTTCGGATAGCTGCCAAAACCCGCTCTGCTACTTGTACAAACCATTGAATTCTGAAATAAGAAAATAAGGCTTGGACAGTTAAAATCCCAAATAAACCCAATGCTATTTTATCAATTTCGGAGAAATCGCCCTTTTTAAGTGGTTCTTTAGCAGCATCAATTAATTGACCTAAGTAGCTTGGAATCAGTAAAAAAGCAAGAGTAGAAATCAATAGAAACGATAATCCAAGAAAGAATTTTACTCTGTGTGGTTTTAAATATTTATAGAGTACGAGAAGATTTTTAAGACTTTGTTTATTAATTTTCGCCTTAGGCAACTCTTTTTCAACCGGATTACTACTATTTAAACGGGCACGCGCCATATTTTCTGTTTAGGTGGCAAAGATACATTTTTAACAAAATTTGATGTAGGCTGTTTCAGTTTTAATGCATTAAATTACAATTTGCTGACTAAAACTCGTAGCTATTGGTTTTGCATCGAACAAGACTTTTGTTTTTGCCCATGTCGCTTTAAAAAATTCAGAGCTTCGGTATTTGTTAAGGCTTTCTGTATTTTGCCATTTACTATAGGTTGAGAACTTGTTTGGATTATCTATATCTTTCCATAGCTCTAAATGCAAGCACCCTTCAACAGCTCTAATACGTTCTTTACTTGAATTAAAAATGGATAAAAACTCTTCCACGTTTTCCTCGTGAAAAGACATATTTACAACTCTATTGATCATAAAACTCAATTCTTACACTGTCTCCTAATTTTAAGCCCAATAATCCGGCTGCATTTCCCTTATTAATTGCTATTTCTAAGTAGTTACTTAAGCCAAATAAGCAAAGTTTTTCTCCTTCTGGTACATCGTTATATAACTTACTTATACTAGTAATACTCTCGTTTCTTTTGAATGAAATTTCAAAACTGCGGTTTTTTCTAATTCGGTTAAAAAGTTCTTTGGATATATTGGTGATTACGTTTTCAAAAGAATCAACATAAATTACACTGCCTAAGATATATTGTTTATCATTTGTAGGTTGTAATATTCCTCTTCTGTTTACATCTGAAATCTGTTTTCCCAATACATCTAAGGTGCCACCGTTAGCTAAATGACAAGCTGCTTTTACAAAGATATCCTTGATTGGAAAATGTGGTGTTTCTGCATTAATTTGTAAGGTAATTTCTACAATTTTTGTTGGATCTTTATCAAAAAGTAAAGAAAAAATGCCATTGTCTGGCCCAACAAAATAATGTCCATCAGATGCTAAGGCTAAATATTTTGGTTTAGATGTATATCCTGTATCCACCCCAATAACATGTACCGTACCTTTGGGAAAGAATTTATACGAATTCCGTACAGTAAAAGCCGCTTGTGCAATATCAAATAAAGCAATGTTGTGTGAGATATCAATGATATTTACCGTAGGTAATTGATTTAGAATGGAGCCTTTCAATGCACTTTGGTAAAAATCTTTGTCGCCAAGATCTGTGGTTAAAGTTATGATTGTCATTCTAAATTAAATATCTTTTTTAACTTGTAGTTTAGTGTACAAATATTGTATTTTTAGCCGAACAAAGCAGTTAAAACATATATAATTTGAACGAAGTATTAATCACGCTCGACTCATTGAATCCTGCTACGCTGTGGGGGCCTAATAATGAGCATTTTGAAATTCTAAAAAAGAAGTTTCCAAAATTAAAAATAGTAGCAAGAGGCTCTGAGGTGAAAGTACTTGGAGATGATAAAGAGATTGCGATTTTTTCTGATCTCTTTCAACGAATAACCAATCATCTTGAAAAATTTAATACCATTGCTGCCAATGATTTTGATAGTATTTTAGGCATTGAGTTAAATCATTCTATTCCTGTTACTGATTCTAAAACTGCATCAAACGATGAAGTGATAGTTTTTGGGCCAAATGGCATCATGGTTAGAGCCAGAAGTGTGAATCAACGTCGTATGGTTCAATCTGCACTAACCAATGATATAATCTTTGCAATTGGACCTGCAGGAACTGGTAAAACCTATACCGCAGTTGCACTTGCTGTAAGAGCATTAAAAAACAAAGAAATTAAACGAATTATCCTTACTCGTCCGGCGGTAGAAGCTGGAGAAAATTTAGGTTTTTTACCAGGAGACTTAAAAGAAAAAATTGATCCTTATTTACGACCATTATATGATGCGTTGGATGATATGATACCGGCAGAAAAACTAAAAGTCTATTTAGAAAATCGGACCATCGAAATTGCTCCATTAGCATTTATGCGCGGCAGAACTTTGGATAATGCATTTGTTATTTTAGATGAAGCACAAAATGCCACCGATATGCAACTTAAAATGTTTTTAACGCGCATGGGGCCATCGGCAAAGTTTATTGTTACCGGAGATATCACACAAATTGATTTACCCAAAAAACAAATGTCTGGTTTGCCACATGCTATAGAAATATTGAAAGACATAGATAATATTGATATCATCCATCTAAATGGTGATGACGTTGTAAGACATAAACTGGTGAGGAAAATTTTGAAAGCATACGGTGATATATAATTGTATAACTGGATTTCCTTACACAAATAGCCTTAATTTTTAACCATTTCATTGTCTGCAACAAATAATGCAATCACTAAAAGAAAGTAATTTTAATTTTCCTGGTCAAGTAAAACATTATCGCGGTAAAGTTAGAGATGTATATACCATATCAGATACTTATCTGGTAATGGTTGCTAGCGATAGAATATCTGCTTTTGATGTAGTTCTGCCTGAACCAATTCCTTATAAAGGGCAAGTTTTAAATCAGATAGCAGCTAAATTTTTAGAAGCAACTAAGGATATTGTACCTAATTGGGTGATAGCAGTACCCGACCCCAATGTTACTATTGGTCATATTTGCGAACCTTTTGAGATTGAAATGGTGGTACGTGGTTATTTAGCTGGGCATGCATGGAGAGAATATAAGTCCGGAAAAAGAATGGTCTGTGGTGTTCATTTGCCAGATGGATTAAAAGAGAACGACAAACTGCCATCTCCTATCATTACTCCAACAACTAAAGCAAAAGAAGGCCATGATTTAGATATTTCTAAAGAAGATATTATAAAACAAAACATTGTGAATGCAAATGACTATGCTCAATTAGAAGAATATGCTTTTGCACTTTTTGAACGGGGTACACAAATAGCTGCCAAACAAGGATTAATATTGGTTGATACCAAATATGAGTTTGGAAAAAAGGACGGAAAAATTGTTTTAATAGATGAAATTCATACTCCAGATTCTTCCAGATATTTTTATGCCGACGGTTTTGAACAACGACAAAAACTAGGAGAGGAGCAAAAACAATTATCAAAAGAATTTGTTAGAAGATGGTTAATTGAGAAAGGCTTTCAGGGTAAAGATGGAGAAGTAATTCCGGAAATGACAGAGGAAATCGTACAAAATATTTCAATTAGGTATATAGAATTATTTGAAAAAATAACAGGTGAAACATTTCAAAAGCCAAATCAGGAATCTATTAGCAATAGAATAGAAGCAAATGTTATGAAGTTCTTACATGGTAAATAACTTTATAAATTTTGATTTCAACCAATTTGATGTATTTTAGCTGCCAATTAATTAGCTCATGAAATTTTCCATAGATAAACACGATAAGTACGTAACCTTCAAGTTAGAAGAGAATAAGCTTAATTCTATTATAGCTCCTATGCTAAAATCAGAACTTATCTTATTGAATAATGAATCGTTTCGTAATGTAATATTAGATTTATCGGATGTAAAATACACAGATTCTTCTGGTTTAAGTTCTTTACTTGTTGGGAATCGATTGTCTAAAAATTCGAATGGAACTTTCGTAATAGCAAATGCACAAGCATCTGTGATTAAACTTATAGAAATCTCGCAATTACAAACGGTATTAAATTGTGTTCCAACCATCAACGAAGCGGTTGATTTAATTTTTATAGAAGAAATTGAGCGCGATTTAAGAAAAGAACAGAATAGTTAATCTCATTTTCCGAGTATGAAATTCGAAGTAACCATTCTCGGAAGTAGTTCCGCAACACCTGCTTTCAATCGTTTTCCTAGTTCACAATTATTAAATATTAATGAACGATTTTATCTAATTGATTGTGGTGAGGGTACACAAATTCAACTTAACAGATTTGGTTTAAAAAGAAGCAAAATAGATTGTATTTTTATTAGTCATCTCCACGGCGATCATTATTTAGGTCTTGTTGGATTATTATCCAGTTTAAATTTAGACGGTAGAACAAACCCGATGGATATTATTGCCCCTCCTGAATTACAAGAAATTATAGAAATTCATCTAAAACACTCTAAAACGGAAATAAAATTTCCGATAAACTACATACCAACTCAAGCGAGTACCACTGAAATTATTTACACAAACGATGATATAACGGTGGAAACTATACTTCTTAGTCACCGACTTCCTTGTACGGGATTTATTTTTAAGGAAACTCCCAAACCTAGAAACATTAGAAAAGATAAACTGGAAGAATTACAAATTCCGGTAGAAAAAATTCCCGAAATAAAATTAGGCGCAGATTTTGAAACCGCAGATGGGGTTTTAATCAGGAATAGTGAAATTACATTTGACCCACCTGTTCCCAGAGCCTATGCATATTGTTCGGATACTATCATGATTACCACTTTTTTAGACCAAATTTCAGGCGTAGATGCTCTGTATCATGAAGCAACATTTTTACACGATAGAATTGAACGTGCTACTGAAACCTATCATACTACTGCTTTACAAGCCGCTAAAATTGCTGAAATGGCTAATGTTAAAAAATTATTAATTGGCCATTTTTCTGCTCGTTACAATGATTTACATCCTTTACTAGAAGAGGCACAATCGGTTTTTCCTAAAACATTTTTGGCAGTAGAAGGCGAAACATTTACTATTTAAATAGTAATCTGCTTACCAGCTTCTTTTATATTAGTAGGGTTTAACGTACTTAAGTGAGGTATCGTTCCTAGACAGTTTAAGCCAGAGAAATGTAGTTTTATTTCTTCTGAACTTGTATCACTTTCTCCCGAAAATACAATGCCCTTAACAGGAATATTATGAAATTTTAATACTTCTATACTTAATAAAGTATGATTAATGCTTCCTAAATAATTTTTGGCAACTAAAATTACTTCGGCATTAAATTTTTTAATTAAATCTATTATTAAGTAATCCTTGTTAATAGGGACCATCAAACCTCCAGCACCCTCAACAATTAATTGATTATTTGTTTTAGGTAATTGTATGGCATGTATATCAATCGAAATATTTTCTAATGCTGCTGCTTTATGCGGAGAATACGGACCCTTAAGTAAATAAGCTTCAGGATAAATGATGGATTGTGAATTAGTTAACAGTTTTGCTACTTGCATGCTATCTGTAAATTCTAAACTTCCGCATTGTATTGGTTTCCAATAATTTGCTTTTAGTTTTTCGGTAATAACTGCAGAAAATATTGTTTTACCAACATCTGTAC
The DNA here is from genome assembly GCA_041743935.1 of Sphingobacteriaceae bacterium. Lineage (GTDB taxonomy): Bacteria > Bacteroidota > Bacteroidia > Sphingobacteriales > Sphingobacteriaceae > JBGTLU01. The sequence goes on along the minus strand of JBGTLU010000005.1, from coordinate 95,288 downwards.
CTATACCTGTTATAAAAATGGGTTTCATAAAGTATTAACTATAGAGATTAATTTCCGGATATCGTCATTTGTATTATGAGCATGTATACAAATTCTTATGCGCTCTTTACCTATTGGCACAGTAGGACTTAAGATGGGTTTTACATTGAAATTACTTTGTTGAATTTTATTTGCCGCTTCTCTGCATTGTGTATTACCCGTAATTAAGAGGGATTGAATAGGACTATTGCTCGGTATTAACATTTCTTGCTGTACCATTTTCTTAAATAATTGTATTTTATCATTTAATTCAGAAAGGATGGAAGCATTATTTTCTAAAAGTTTATAAGCACATTTTATACTGGCTAAAGTATGAAACGGTAGAGCAGTAGAATATATAAAAGGGCGTGCAAAGTTTATTAAATAATCACGTAATTGTTTGTTGCCCAATACTATGGCACCATGGCAACCCATTGCTTTACCAAAGGTGTGTACTCTAGCAAAAACTTCTTGTTGCAGTTTAAATTGATGTACAAGACCTTTGCCATTTATACCAATTACTCCGGTTGCATGTGCTTCATCTACAATTAAATGAGCATTATATTTTTTACATAAATGAGCTATTTCTTCTATTGGTGCTGTATCGCCATCCATAGAATAAATACTTTCTATCCCCACAAATATATTTCCTCTTGCTAATTTTAGCTTATGGTCTAAACTTGTTAAATCATTGTGTTTGAAAATGTATCTATTTGCATGACTTAATCTAGCACCGTCTATTATGCATGCATGTATTAATTCGTCTGTGATAATAGTATCACCACGTTTAGCAATGCATGAAAATAATCCAAGATTTGCATCGTATCCCGAATTAAAAATTAAACCAGTTTCTGATTCATGGAAAGTTGCAATGTATTGTTCTAATTCTTCTACGTATGTACTATTCCCGGAAATTAATCTTGAACCGGTACTGCCAACCGATAAAATGTTATTCGTTTTTATTTCTGTAGCTATTAAATTTTGTAATTCAGCAGACCTGGAAAATCCTAAATAATCATTAGAACAGAAATCTATACCAGTAGAATTTTGTAAAAATCTAAGTGAATTATTTTCAATACGTTCATTTAACGCTTTGGTAAGAAAAGCATAATTTATATCTGTGTTCATTAGTTTTTAATACCCGAAACAGATTTTTGTAATTGCTGAACCATTTCAGTAAGTTTTTCTATGGATGGTTCATTTATTGGTTCCGGAAAGAAGGTGCTAATGTAGGCTTTAGCTTTCCAAATTTCAAGAACTTCGGTTATTGGAATAGTGTAGGTTTCGTAGGTTTGATTATCAGATTTAAGTTTTAAGCTTTTTGTTTTGCGAGGATCATTCATAATTCGTTTATAAACAATACCATCATTACTACTAATAATCACATAGGTTTCGCCAGGTTTTATGGTGTTCCAATCACTTACATATTCAGAAATAATAAAAGTTCCGGGCTGAAGCGGAAGCATAGAATCTCCTTTCAGTTCAAATGCGCGAAACGTACCATTATTAAACATTGGTAATTTAAACTTGGGTAGTTCAGCAATAAATTGTGGGTCAGAAAATCCATTTAAATAACCAGCACTTGCTTTTATTGGTACTAATTCAATATTTTCTTTGTCATCAGAATCAACCGTAATACTAAGTACTCGCATTTTCTGATTTAAAATATCTTGTTCTAGTATTTTTTCTTTTTCTTTCTTAATTAACCATTTTTCATTAATTCGTTCGGTTACCAATTCATCTACCGTAATATCAAAAACCTGGGCCATTTTATAAAGAAGCTCTGCTTTAGGCTCGGCTCTTTTTTCTTCATACGCACCTATTACAGGACGTTTAACTCCCATTAAATCAGCAAATTGCTGCTGGGTTATTTTTTTTTGTTTACGTAAAAATTTAATATTATCTGCAATATATGACATAGTAAAAAATTTAGTATAACTATTGTTTGCTAAAATTATTAGTTTATATTTGCTAATAAAGTTAGTAACTTTATTAGGATCTGCAAAATAAAATGAAAAGAGCAATACTTCACCTGGATTTAGATACTTTTTTTGTGTCCGTTGAACGACTTAAAAATCCGGGTTTAATAGATAAGCCAGTAATAGTAGGTGGGGGAGAACGCGGAGTAGTTGCTTCTTGTAGTTATGAAGCCAGAAGATCAGGGGTTCATGCCGGAATGCCAACCAAACAAGCTGAGAGACTTTCTCCTGACGCCATTTGGATTAGAGGTGACATGGCATCCTACAAGTATTATTCTGATTTAATAACCAGCATTTTGGCTGATAATACACCTAATTACGAAAAAGCTTCTATTGATGAGTTTTATGTTGATTTAAGTGGTTTAGATACTTTTTATAATGCATTTGAATATGCAAAAAAACTAAGGAAAGAAATTATCCGTCAAACCGGATTGCCAATTTCAATGGCTTTATCTACTAACAAAACCGTTTCAAAAATTGCTACCGGATTAGCAAAACCAAATGGCGAATTATGTATTGAAGCAGGCAAAGAGAAAGAGTTTTTAGCGCCATTACCTATTTCAAAAATACCTATGGCAGGAGAAAAAACGGCAGAAATTTTAACTAGCCGTGGAATAAATACCATTGGGGATCTTGCATCCATTCCTATTGAAATGCTTATTAATTTATTAGGAAAACAGGGAGGTGTTTTATGGGAAAAAGCAAATGGTATTTGTTACAGCGAAGTGGTAAGAATTCAAGATAGCAAATCCATTTCTCAAGAAACTACTTTTGATGTGGATATATCGGATATAGAACATTTAAATGCTGTTTTATCTGGTATGTGTGAACGCTTAACTTATAAATTACGTTCACAACAAAAATCTACGACTTGTATTGCAGTGAAAATTCGCTATCCAGACTTTAAAACAATTAACCGTCAAGCACACATTCCGGCAACTGTAAACGATTTATTAATTACTCAAACTGTTACAAAATTATTTTCTGAACTCTTTAAATTGGATATGAAACTTAGGTTAATAGGAGTAAGGCTAAGCGGATTAAAATCTACCACTATACAAACAAATCTTTTTATTGATCAGGATAAGGATAATAAATTGAACCAAACAGTAGATCAGATTAGAAATAAATATGGTTGGAAAAAAATTAAAAAAGCAAATTCCTTTATAAATTATAAATAAAATGATCGATCATAAACCATCCAAACTACCAGAATCTACGAAGTGGATTATCTATTTTGTTACTAATTCTAAACGAACGGTAATCCACGTTGGAATGACAAATGACTTAATTAGAACAATTAATATAATTAATAATCTTCCTCTTGTATTATCTGAGAACAATGACAAATTGAATAGAATAGTATATTTCGAAGAATATGATTCTCAATATATAGCAGATAAACGGTTTACCGAAATTAGATATTACACAAAAGCACAAAAAGAAAAATTAATTAGAGCCATTAACCCAGATTGGGTAGACTTAACCGTTGGTAATGGTTTTGAAAAACCGGTATATGGTACTTCAACTATTTCTATAAAAATAAAAACCCTCTCTAGTTAGAGAGGGTTTTTGATTTACTGAGTCTTAGTTTTAAAACCTTATTTAGGAAGAACTACAGTGTTTATAACGTGAATCACGCCATTTTTTTGGAATACGTCAGCAATAGTTACTGTTGCAACTCCGCCGTTTTCATCTACTAAATTGATATCAGTTCCGTTTGCGCCAAATTTCGCAACTAAATTTCCACCACTAACAGTAGTGATAGTAAATTCTCCACCATTTGCAGTAATTGCTTCTGCTACAGTTTTAGAATCAAATTTTCCAGATACAACATGGTATGTCAAAATTTTAGTTAACATTTCTTTGTTCTCTGGTAATAACAAGTTTGCTACTGTACCTTCTGGTAAAGCTGCAAATGCATCATTTGTTGGTGCAAATACAGTAAATGGCCCGTCAGTTTTTAAAGTTTCTACTAAACCTGCAGCTTGTACAGCGGCAACTAATGTAGTGTGATCTGCAGAATTAACTGCATTATCAATAATGTCTAAAGTATCAAACATTGCAGCACCACCAACCATTGGGTTTGTGTTTTCAACTTCTACTGGTGCAGTTTCAGTTTTGGTTTCACAGGCAGCGAAAATAAATGCTCCTGCTAATGATAAGATTACTAGTGATTTTTTCATGATTTAATTTTTGTTTTACTTGTAACAGTTTTAAGATTTAATTGTTTTGTTTTAATTTATTTTTTAAATGATAATGCTTCTGAATTTATACAATATCGCAATCCGGTAGGATTAGGGCCGTCATTAAAAACATGTCCTAAATGACCATCGCAACGTGCACATAATACTTCTTCTCTTGTCATACCAAAACTGGTATCTTTTTTAATAATTATATTTTTCTTGTACACTACATCCCAAAAACTTGGCCAACCTGTCCTAGAATCATACTTGGTAGAAGATGCAAATAAATCTAATTTACATCCCATGCATTGATATATTCCTGTTTCTTTGTTGTTCAAAAGGCTACCAGTAAAAGATCTTTCCGTTCCATGTTGACGAAGGACTTGATACTGGGTAGGGGTAAGTGCTTTTTTCCACTCCGCGTCTGTCTTCACAACTTTACTTCCATCAAATTCAATGGGTGAGTAAGGTTTTATAGATTTTGTTTGAGCTATAACTACTACAGTTGCAGCTATGAAAAGTAATGGAATAATTTTTAAATATTTCATATCATTATATGTGAAAATGCTTCTCGTTTGTCCGAGAAGCATTTTTAGAGAGCATTAATACCTAAAATTACTTAGGTAATACTACGGTATCAATAACGTGTATTACTCCGTTACTTTGATATACGTCAGCAACTGTAACTTTGGATTTATTGCCGTTCTCATCGGTTAAGATTAAGTCTTTACCACTCATAGAAGCAGTTAAAACACCACCACTTAATGTAGTTAAAGTTGCTTTCCCTTTTCCGGCTTTAATTGCAGCAGCAACAGCTTTTGAATCAAATTTACCTGCAATTACATGGTAAGTTAAAATTTTGGTTAAGGTAGCTTTGTTTTCTGGTTTTACTAATTCGCCTACAGTACCTTCAGGTAATTTACCAAATGCAGCGTTGGTTGGTGCGAATACAGTAAATGGTCCATCACCTTGTAAAGCATCTACTAAACCTGCAGCTTGTACAGCAGCAACTAAAGTAGTGTGGTCAGCTGAGTTAACAGCATTTTGTACAATGTTTTTTGTTTTGAACATTGGTTGACCACCAACGTTCGGATTGCCAGTTTCTTTATTAACTTGAGCAATTGCCAATGTTGAGAAACCTAATGCGATTACTAACGATAAAATTGTTTTTTTCATGATTTTAATATTTTGTTTAATTAACACAACCTACGTGCTTAAGTTTGTATCGGTTTGTAATAATTTTATTTTTTTTAATGTTTCATGACAATTAACCTTAATTTTATTTTACTTTAACTATTATCATACAAATGCAGATTAAAAAAATAATATCAACCTATACAGAGTATAATTCTTTAGATGAATTAAGTGAAGAAGAAAAAAATTTATGTATTGAGTCTGAAAAAGCAATTGAAGGTTCTTACGCTCCATATTCTAATTTTCATGTAGGTGCTGCTATATTGTTAGAGAACAATCAGATTCTACATGGTAGCAACCAGGAGAATGGAGCATATCCATCTGGTTTATGTGCCGAAAGAGTTGCTTTATTTGCTTACGGGGCTTTAAAAATAGATTCTAAAGTAAAAGCATTGGCAGTTACAGCAAGTTCACTAAAGCATGTAATTGATTCACCTACTAGCCCGTGTGGAGGTTGCTTACAGGTTATTGCAGAATATGAACGAAAACAAAATCAACCAATAAAAATTATATTATATTGTATTAACGGTAAAGTAATTATTTGCGAAAATACATTACAATTAATGCCAATGCAATTTCAGTTAAAACCATAAAAAAAGCTCTTTTAATTTTAAAAGAGCTTTTTTGTTTTTGTATATTTTTTTTTATTTACCAAAGGCATCAATTTTTACTTGGCTTATTACTTCATAACCCAAGTGTTTCTCTAAAATATCGCTGTATGCTTTAGTAGCAAAGAAACCGAAACCACTTTCAAAAAATTCTGTAAATGCTCTATCCCAATCGGTATTTCTTGGAAAGATAAATGCTAAATTTTCATTTAATACGGTGGCTGATGGATGAAATTTTAAATACGCTTTTTTCTTTTGTTGTAAATACGACCAATACGTTAAAATATCTGCATACCCAAAATATTTTCCCGAATTAATCAAATCAAAGACTAATTCCGGACTAGATACATTCTGTACACGCATTCTAGGAAACTGACTACTTTTTAATCTGTTTAAAATTGCTTCATGCGATGAACCCTTAACCGTTACTGCGGTTAATGTATCAAATCGTTGAGAAATTTCATTTAATGATTTTAAGCTTGGAATATTTCCTTGTGTAATTAAAAAAGATTGGTTTTTTAAATATGCCGGAGAAAATTTAATGTCAGACAAACGTTCTTGGGTAATGGTTACAGAACCAATTCCCATAACTCCATTTGAACCAGATTTTACACTTTCATAAAACTCTCTAAAATCTGTGTTTTTTATAAAGTTTACATTCACTGATATTCCTTTTGTTTCTCTAAGCCAATTCAAAAATTCTCGGATAATATCTACTTCAATTCCGGTTAAATTTCCTAAAGGGTCAGAATAGGAGTAAGGGTAATTTTCGAAATATTGCACATTTAATACACCTGACTCTAAGGCTTGTGTATTTTGCCAAGTGGTTGCTCTTTGTGCATTTGCTTTAAATGATAATACGGTAATGAATATTAATATAATACCTGCTATTTTTTTCATGTTATTTTTTTATAAAATCTTTTGCAAAGGTATTATTTTTTAATGATGTCTGTTAGCGGTCTTCCTACTGATCCATTGGGAGGTAAAATATTTAGTAAATCAGCTAAAGTTGGAGTAATATCGCTAATGGACACTCTTTCTGAGCTTTCACCATTTGGTATTTTCCATCCATAAAATAAAAGTGGTACATGGGTATCATAATTATATCCAGTGCCATGTGTTGTACCTTTAGAATACCCATAGAAATAATTTGGTTCTGGTATCATCATTATATCTCCTGAGCGTTTTTCGTAATACCCGTTTCTAACTAAGTTTAATGTATAAGAATTAAGCATTGTATTACTCACGTCATTAAGATTTACTACTGCAGAAAAACCTGGTATTTTATATAAGACATCTTTTACCACATTATATATTTGTTGTACGGTTACATTTTTAGCTTGTAATAAGTTGTGATTTAAATAAAGTTGATAATTCATAGAGCTAAGAATCCAATTACCTTCACCAAATTTTGAGATCAATTCTCCTTCCAATAACCTTCTGATTTTAGAACCTTCTAATACTCCCCCTGGTATTTTGTGTGAATTTGCAAAACCCGGTATATCGGCCACACCGTGGTCGGCGGTGATAAATACTAGATAATTTTCTTTACCTAAATACGAATCCAAATAGTTTAAAAACCCTTCAATCTCTTTGTCTAATCTTAAATAAGTGTCTTGAACTTCAATAGAATATGGTCCATAATAATGTCCGATATAATCTGTAGATGAAAAACTTAAAGCCAAGAAATCAGTAGAAGGACCCTTACCTAAATTTTCACCAATAATTGCCGCTTTTGCAAAATCTAATGTAATCGTATTTCCCCAAGGGGTATAGGCTATTAACTCAAAGTCGTCTTTTTTGCGTATTAATGGCAACTCATAAGGGAAAGTTGGTCTGGGGGCACCATCTAATGCTTGTTCATATGGTTGAAAATCGGCAGTACTTTCTGTGTATTGAGTTATAGGCAGTAATGTATTCCAGTTTTGTGATAGATACTTATCTGCTAAATTTAATTGATTAAATTCTGTAGCCCATGTTGGCAAATCGAAACCATAATAAGAGCTAGTTATGAATTTTCCAACAGAATAATCAAACCAATAAGCTTCTCCTGTATGACCTGCTGGTAATATAGAACCTCTATCTTTCAGTGCCACACCAACTACTTTCGATTGAAAATTTGAGGTTAAGCGCATTTGGTCTGTTATGGTAGTGGTTTTCATGTTTCTTGGAGACATTTTACCGGCAGAAGATTTACTGCCAACAGAAAATACCGTTGTATCATCGGTACAATACATGCTTTTTCCAATACTTTTTTCGAACCAATTATTACCTACTAAACCATTAATTGCAGGTATGGAACCGGTATAAATGGCAGCGTGGCCAGCAGCTGTAAGAGTAGGATAGAAATTATAATGATGATTTTTAAAGTTGAATCCTTTATTTATAAACCGCTTAAAACCACCTTCTGAATATTTATCAAAATATCTGTATAGAAAATCATATCTCATTTGATCTATAGTTATTCCGATGATTAATTTGGGTTTCTCCGGGACAACTGGTTGTTGAACTGTATTTCTTCGTTGACCAAAAGAAGAAACTGCAAGTGCACATAAGAAAAGGGATAGTATAAATTTTTGCATGTCTAAATTTTTGTGGGTAAAAATATAAAAAAAGACCCCGCTAGGATAAGCGAGGTCGTAAACTTTATGTTAACTTTTACCAGCCACCACCAGAAATGAACAATCCGAATGTTGGTTTGGCATTAAATCGTTGGAAAGGAAATGCATAGTAAGGTTCTAAAATGGCAAACCCGAATAAGTTTATCCTTAGCGTAACACCAGCACTACCTATTGGAGTTCTTACACCCGGTATTGGTTTTAATGAAAACTGAGTAGGTTCATCATTCTGTAAAGCAATTCCGCCATCAACAAAAAATGCTAAGTCAGAAAATAGAAATCCAGAGCGCACTTGTGCTAATTTTTCAGGACCTGTAAAGGGTAATCGAAGTTCAACACTTCCTACTGCAATTTGGTTACCTATTAATTCATTTATAGTTAAACAATCATTATTTGGACATAGATTATCATTTATTGAGTTTATGTTGTAACCACGTACTAAAAAATCACTACCTAAAAATAATGGACCAAGCCTGTTTTGATCGTTGTTATTTCCAAATCTTCCGAAATATAAAGCCCTATAAGCAAAGGTTAATGGATTAAAGAAAACATATCTTCTAAAGTCTGCGGTTAAACTATATATATCTATTTCGCCAAATGTTTTTTGTGCTTGGAATCTGAATCTTTGTCCACTAACCGGTGAGGTTAAACCAAAACGTGAATTATCTCCAACAATGGCAACTTGAGTGTTAAATAGTTGAAATTTTCTTAGATTAAAATCTAATGGATCGAGTTTTTCTCTCTCTTGACCCAGAAAAAATCCGCCCGAGGTAAAGAAACTTTCTCTATCTATTCTGTAACTGTAATTAGAGAATGATGCTCCGCCTTCATAACGTAGGGTTTGAGATATTGGATAAGATGCAAAAACAGATAAGTCATCCACAAATGTTCTTATCCTAAATATATCTAAACGCTCTGCTATAATAGGACCTTGCGAACTAGATAAAGTATCTAAACTAAACCCTACTGCAGAAGTTAAAAATGGAATATGCGAAAATCCACCACCCCAATTTAATCTCCCACTTCTATTTAAATAAACTACTTGTCCTCCAATATCTATAATCTCTCCGTTTACTTGTAAGAAAGAAAATACTTGGTTGTTATTTAAAATATCACCAAAAAGGGCACTTACACCGCCTTGTAATTGAGTTCCGAATTGACTGGTTCCTACTCCAATACCGGTTTGACCGATGGTAGTTAAACTAAATTTAGGTTTGTAAGGAACAGATATATAATTGTCTTGAATATTATCGGGTAAAACGGTAGTTAGTAAGTTTTGTGCAATTGCACTTTCGCTTGTAGGTACATAAGGCACCAACTCTGAGGCAGTAAAATCAGATACTTGTGGATCTACCGGGAATCTTGGGAATTCGGAAGAATTAGCCGTAAAAATGTTGTAATCGCCTCTTCTGAATAAAGTATACGCAATATCGCCAGATGCACGAGATACACTAAATGCCGGAGCGGCTTCGGTTATTCCACTTATACCGGTAAAGTATTTGGTTAGTTTATTTATACTACCATCGTTTACAATGTATTCGTACAAATTTCTAAAACCATCACTATTGGATAAAAAATAAATTTTTGAGTTGTCTCCAGAGTATTGAGCATTTAAATTGTTTGCTTTTGGAAAGAAATCTAATACCTTAATTTCTCTCGTTTCTACATCCATGATACAGATTTTGTAAGATCCATATACTAAATTAGAAAGGTTGGTATCAAATCCTCTATCTGAAGAAAATACTATTTTTTTACCATCTGTTGACCATGAAGCATGAATCTCGGAATGAAAGTCGTTAGTTAATTGCGTTACGTCTTTATTCTGAATGTTATAAAGGTATAAATCGCTTTTGCCCTCTACTAAACCGGTTACTAAAATATGCTTACCGTCTGGTGACCAAGATGGATTATTAAAGTATGGCACACCAGGTATGGTGGTTTCTCTTACTGTTCGGCCGGTATTTACATCCACAAAAACTAAACTATTTTTACCTTTTGTAAATACAACATATACATATTGATCACTGGAAGGTGACCAAGCACCTATGGACTCGATGTAGTTATATTCGTCAACGTGCGAACGTTCAGTTGCTGAGGATAACACGCGTATTGGTAAACCTGTACTGGCATCTGCTAAAAATAAATCGACAGAAAAAAGATTACGCTCAGAGAAATAAGTAAAATATTTACCATCCGGACTGTATACCGGTGAAATGTTTAAATCTCCAATTTTAGGATCTTTCACCAATGGTCTACCAACTAAAGCAATGGTATCCTTCATTAATGGATCATAGGCTTCAAACGTTCTGTTTTTCCACATGTTGGAAACCACACGTTCTTCATACCCCAATACACTATCTACAGCTATGGCATAGCCAAATTTTGCAGTGCTTATAAATAAAGGTTTAATAATTTCATCGCCATAAACTCCGGCAACGTAGGCCCAAAACGCTTGACCATACCGGTAAGGAAAATATTTGTTGGTTCTGGTTAAATCTAATAGAGTAGGGAAGTCATTGCTTACTACAGCATCTCGCATCCACATGGCAGTATGTGCATCTTTTCTGCCTATGGATAAATATTCAGCCATACCTTCAATCATCCATAATGGAATATTTGCTGTGTTGAATAGAGAAAGCGAATCATCGGTTTTGAGCATGTTAAATTGAAATGCATGCACCATTTCATGCCCTAGAACGTGATCTGTTTGTTGATTAGAGTCAAAAAATGGCATAAAAACCCGATTTTTAAATCCTTCTGTAACTCCACCAGTTCCAGTGCCAATTAAGCCATCTATTAATCCTGTTTGTTGGAAATCAGCATGATTATTATATATAATTACCGGATTACGTTTTACAAATGTGTCGGACAGTATTTTGCTATGACGCATGTACCATCTTTCATTTAAAGTAGCAAAATTATTAGCTACGGTGTCATTTTGGACATAATTATAAATATCGAAATTTTGAGTTTGAAGTATATTAAACTTAAATCGTTGATATTGAATTTTATTTCTGCCAAAATTTTGCGCGAACGTTTCGAAAGAAAATAAGGATAATAATAGAACTATAATATATTTTCTAAGATAGTTTGTATTAGTTTTACTAGGAATCATGGTAAACCGAATTAAAGGATTAAATGTGCTATAAATATCTTCTGAACATACGACAAGTTAATGTTGTTTAGGTTTATAACATAAAGATAATATTTATGCAACGATAATATTAGAAATTGATTGTTGTAATATCTGTTATTTCAATGCTATCGGTAATAAGTGTGTCTGTTTTTGGTCTAAATGAAGTACAATTGTATTTTTTCAGTATAGGTACATTAGGATCTGGTAATTTTCCATATTTAATCCCTGTTTTAGGGTCTTTATACACACTTTCTATATACTTCCCGAACATAGGTAATGCTGTTTTAGATCCCTCTCCAAGATCATTGGTTCTGAAATGAACCGATGGATCTTGTGCTCCAACCCAAACACCCGTTACTAAGTCTTTTGTGATGCCAATGTACCAACCGTCAGAACAGTTTGTTGTTGTGCCAGTTTTACCTCCAATTTCATTTCCATTTCTCCACAAGTCATATCCCCATAATGCTTGAGATGTACCACCAGGCTCTTGAATTCCTCCTTTAAACATGTGCAACATGAGCCATGATGTTTCATAATCTAATACTTTTTCAGATTTTGGCTCGTAGGTTATAAGTATTCTACCTGAATTATCGGCAATTTTCTGGACTAAAATTGGGCTTGTTTTACTGCCTTCATTTAAAAACACACCATATGAAGCAACCATTTCATGTAGTGTAACATCACTTGAACCTAAACCAATAGATGGAACTGCATCTAATTTACTTTCAATACCAATTCTATTTGCAAACTGTGCTACTTTATCCCAACCAACTTGTTCTGTAAGTTGTGCAGTTACCGAGTTGCATGATTTACCCATTGCCCAGCGCAATGACATGTTATAACCCGTAAAAACCCAATCACTATTTTTTGGTGACCAAGTTTGTGTAGTTCCATTATCAGAATAACGGATGGTTACAGGTCTATCTACTAATTTATCACACGGTGACCAACCTGCTTCAATGGCTGCAGCATAAACAAACGGTTTAAAAGTAGATCCAGCTTGCCTTTTAGATTGAATTACATGATCGTATTTGAAATAATTGGCATTAATTCCGCCAACCCATACTTTAATTTCGCCAGTATTTGGTTTAAGGCTGATGAATCCTGTGTGTAATAATTTAGCATAATATGCCAAGGAGTCTAAAGTTGAAAAATTAACTTTTGAGTCGCCTTTCCATGAAAAAACGGTCATTTTTTTAGGAATGGATAATTTGGCTCTAATGGAATCTTCATTGCCGTTATATACAGAGGATAGATGTTTATAGATGTTTAATTTTTTTGCTTGGTTCCAGATAAAATCTGGGATTTCAATGCCTTTATCATCTGTCCAAGGATTTTTATCACCCCAATGAGAGTAAAACCTATTTTGTAATACAGCCATGTGTGATTCTACCGCCTTCTCGGCATGTTTTTGTAATCTAGAATCTATCGTAGTATAAATTTTTAACCCATCCGAATAAATATCAACATAATTATCATCTGCCCATTTTTTTATCAAATTACGAACAGCCATACGTATGTAGGAGTCTTTTTCTTCCTTATCTAAAACGGTATCTGGTTTTAATTTCAGCTTTGTTTTAATGGCTTTCTCGTAACTTATGCTATCCAAAAAATTATATTTTATCATCTGTCCCAAAACAACATTTCTTCGTTCTACAGATACTTCGGGATTTTTAATGGGATTATATGTAGAGGTTGCTTTTAGTAATCCCACTAGTAAAGCTGCCTCTTCATTAGTTAAATCCAACACCTGTTTACTAAAGTAGGTGTTAGTTGCTACTTTAATTCCAAAACTGCTGTTACCAAAACTTACGGTGTTAAAATAAAGAGTAAGAATTTCGTTTTTAGAATACATGGTTTCTAATTTTATTGCAGAAATCCATTCTTTACATTTGAATAAAATAGGATTTATTATAGGAATTTTCTGAAATAACCCTTGTGATTTTACACGTCTGGTTTCATAAAGATTTTTTGCTAATTGTTGAGTTATGGTACTTCCTCCACGTTTATCTCCTGAAATAGTAGAAAACATACTTCCAGCAACAGAAAATAAATCAACTCCAAAGTGCTTATAAAACCTTATATCTTCTGTTGCGATTAATGCATTTATAACATTTTGAGGTATTTCCTCAAAAGATACTGGCACTCTGTTTTCGCGATAAAATTTACCAATTAATACACTATCAGCAGAATAAATTTCGGATGCAATAGATATAGGCGGTTCTCTTAAATCTTTAAGGGTAGGGGAGTAACCAAAAAGCCAAAAAAGATTAATTTCTGCTGCAATGAACACAAACGGGAAGGCAATTAGAAAAAGTCTGCTCAATCTCTTTAATTTAATTAACATCTTTTTGGCTTTTTAAAATGTAAAGTATTTAAATTATCATGCTTACAATAGCTGCAGTTAATAAACATGCTAATGTGCCACCTAATAAAGCTCTAAGTCCAAGCTGAGAAAGCTGTGTTCGTTTAGAAGGAGCTAACGAACCAATACCCCCAATTTGTATCCCAATGGATGCAAAATTTGCAAAACCACATAAGGCATAGGTGGTTATGATAATAGCTCGCTCGTCGGTTAATACACCAGTTTCTTTAAGTTTACCTAAAGAAGCGTAGGCAAAAAATTCGTTTAGAATGGTTTTTTCTCCTAATAATTGACCTACTGTAAACATGTTTTGTGCATCTATACCAATTAACCATGCCATAGGAGAGAATAAATAACCTAATATATATTGTAAAGATAGTCCGTTATATTTTCCGGCCGTTGCTGAAACAATATATTCGTTCAATCCGGTCCAACTTCCAATCCAATAATAAAATATGTAATTTAACATAGCCATCAGTGCAGTAAATACGAGTAACATTGCCCCAACATTAATGGCTAATTTTAATCCTTCTGTAGTACCAATAGAAATAGATTCTAATACATTTTTCCCTACTTTTTCATTAGAGATTTCTAAATCTGTAATTATTTTTTCCGGTTCTGTTTCCGGAATTAATATTTTAGAAATAATAATAGCTGCTGGTGCCGACATAACAGATGCACAAAGTAAATGGGTAGCAAATTGCTTTTGAGCTTCTGGCGAATCACCACCTAAAAACCCAATATAGGCAGCTAAAACTCCACCAGCAATGGTTGCCATGCCACCAATCATTAAACAAAGCATTTCAGACTTCGTCATTTTCTCGATGTAAGGCTTTATTAAAAGTGGTGCCTCTGTTTGACCTAAGAAAATATTTCCAGCGGCTGCTAAACTCTCTGCTCCTGATAGTTTCATAACTTTCTGAACTACCCAAGCAAAGGCATAAACTATTTTTTGCAGGATTCCTAAGAAATAAAATAGAGAAGTTAAAGCTGAAAAAAAGATGATTGTGGGTAAAACTTGAAATGCAAAAATATACCCAAAGGAATCCATGTTTGTTATCAATCCTCCAAATAAAAATTCGGAGCCTGCTCTGGTAAATCCAAGTATTTCAACAAAAACACCCGATATGGATTCAAAAATGGTAATTACAAAAGGTATTTTTAATACGGCTACAGCAAATACGATTTGTAAGCCTAATCCTCCTAATACTAGTTTCCAACTAATACTTTTACGGTGACTGCTAAATAAAAATGCAATTAGAATAATGGCGGTCATTCCGATGGTACCGCGAGCAATGTTTAATAATTCCACACTCATTTTTTAAAACTTTTTGGTGAAATTAGGAATAACATTGAAAAACTGAAATATTTTAAACGTATTGTGAGTAATGTTGGATTAGGAATTTTTTCTTCTTCCCATTTCATCTCTAATTCTTGCTGCTTTTTCGTAGGCCTCTTCTTCTATTGCTTTGGTTAATTGCTTTTTTAGTTCTTCATCAGAAAGTGCAGCATAGTTTGTCCCGGTACGTACCGGTTGTTTCTCGTCGATGATCTGATTTTCATTACTTTCCATAAATACAAAATCATTTCCTTCAATCACTATTCCTGCAGTAGAAATGATAAATTCATAGGTATATATCGGACAATCAAACCTAACAGCTAGTGCAATAGCATCAGAAGTTCTGGCATCTATTTCTGTGGTTTTTTTTCCATCAGATATAATTAATTTAGCATAGAAAATGCCATCAACCAGATTATAGATAATTACTTCTTGAACAGATAAATTGAATGTAGTAGCCACCGACTTAAATAAATCATGGGTTAGTGGTCTACTTGGTGTCATTTTTTCAATTTCTATAGCAATTGCTTGTGCTTCGAAACCGCCAATAATGATGGGTAATCTTCTTCGTCCGTTAATTTCACCCAACACCAATGCGTAAGCTCCAGTTTGGGTTTGACTATAAGACAGCCCAACAATATCAAGTTTTATTTTTTTCACTAATACAAAAGTAAAAAAAAAGCCCCGCATAATTGCGGGGCTTTTCAAATGAAAATCAATTAAGCATTTTCTTTAAATTTCTTAACAGCTTCAATTATTTTAGGAACTACTTCAAAAGCATCTCCAACTATACCATAATCTGCTACTTTAAAGAATGGAGCTTCAGGATCTTTGTTGATGACTACAATCACTTTGGATGAACTAACACCGGCTAAATGTTGTATAGCACCAGAGATTCCAATTGCAATGTATAAATTTGGGCTAACTGCTATACCGGTTTGGCCAACGTGCTCAGAGTGTGGTCTCCAATCTGCATCCGAAACAGGTTTAGAGCAAGCGGTTGCTGCGCCTAATAAATCAGCTAATTCTTCAATCATTCCCCAATTCTCAGGACCTTTTAATCCACGACCAGCTGAAACTACTAGCTCAGCATCTGGTAGAGAAACTTTATCAGTTGCTCTAACGATGTCTAGAACCATGGCTTGGAAATCACTTTCCTTGATGTTGGATTCAAATGGAACCACATTGGCATTTGATCCGCTTTCAACTATTTTGTAAGCATTTGGTGTGAGTGTTAAAACCTTATTTTCTGAAGTAATACTCACGTTTGAGAAAGCTTTTCCGGAGAATGCGCCCTTTTTTACAACAAAACCACCACCAGAAATATTAGGTAATTCCGTAACGCCAACTGCATAACCTGCTTGTAATTTTACGGCAACACGTGGAGCTAAACCTTTGCCAGTAAAAGTTGCAGATAATACTACGATAGAAGCACCCTCGCTTTTAGCAGCTTCTGCTATTACTGAAGCATATGCCTTGTTTACAAATGTTTTTAATTTATCGTTGGTTACGTTTAAAACTTTCTCCGCGCCGTATTTACCCAATTCTGATAAGACAGAATCGCTAACATCACCAATGGAAACAGCTGTTAATTTTGTTCCCATTTGGTTTGCAATTTCTTTTGCATAAGAAATTACTTCGTAGGTAGATTTTTTGAATTTACCTTCTGTATTCTCTACGTATACTAATACTGACATGTTTTTTCTATTACGTTTGTTTAAATATCAATGGTTAGATGCTTAGTTTTAAATAACTTTAGCTTCATTATGTAAAGCATCAATTAATGCTTCTGGGGTTGAACTATCAATCATTTTTACACTACCTCTTGGGGCTGGTGTTTCATAATTTATAACTTCAATTACTTTTGGAACATCTATACTATCTACTACAGTTAAAGGCTTAGTACGGGCAGACATAATTCCGCGCATGTTAGGTATTTTAGGTTCTGCAACTCCTTCTGAGCAGCTAGCGGCAAAAGGCAAGGATGTTTCAATTACTTCTTTACCACCTTCAATTTCTCTTTCTAAAATAGCTTTAGAACCATCCAATGTTAATTTTTTAACAATGGATATAGAAGGGATGTCTAATAATTCTCCAACCATTGCACAAACCTGTGATCCATTAAAATCAATGGATTCTCTACCAAATAGAATCATATCATAGCCACCAGTTTTTGCAACATTGGCAATCTGATTAGCAACAAAATAAGCATTAACAGGTTTTGCATTTACTCTAATGGCATCATCGGCACCTATAGCTAATGCTTTTCTTATGGTAGGCTCTGTGTTGGCTTCGCCAACATTTAAAACGCTAACTGTTCCTTTACCACCTTCACATATATCAATTGCTTTTGATAATGCCAACTCGTCATACGGATTAATGATATATTGCACACCAGCAGAATTGAATTGTGTGTTGTTTTCCGTAAAGGTTATTTTTGTAGTTGTATCGGGTACATTACTAATGCAGACTAAAATTTTCATGAGTTCAAATTTTTGCAAATTTATTTAAAAACGCATAAAATCAAAATGACTTTAACACGATTAGACCAATTAAAAAACTTTTTAGATCAAGAACCAAACGATGCATTTTTAAAATATGCAATAGCAACCGAGTACTTATCTCTAGGTCATAAAGATAAAACATTGAGATTGTTTGAGGAGCTTTTAATTGAACATCCTTCTTACTTAGGCACTTACTATCATTTAGGGAAGTTATATGAACTATTTGCTAAAAAATCGGAAGCAGAAACAACCTATTTAAAGGGTATAGAAGTAGCAAAAGGGCAAAATAATAGACATGCTTTAAACGAATTGCAACAAGCATATAATGATTTAATGGATGTGGAGGATTAATATTTTTCAATATCTTCGACTTAAGAATCGAAAAAACTGTTGACTAAACGTAAACTTTTCTTTTTGCGTGATGTGTTGTATTACACATTAACCTCTTTTGGTGGGCCACAAGCTCATATTGCTATATTATTAAAAGATTTTGTAAAGAAAAGGAATTACGTCTCTGAAACTGATTTATTAGAATTAAATGCTCTTTGTTCGTTATTACCAGGTCCTTCATCTACTCAAACTTTAGTTGCCATTGCGTATAAAGTAGGAGGGTTACGCATAGCTATTATCAGTTTTTTCATTTGGATGTTACCTTCTGCCACTTTAATGTTTCTGTTGGCTGTTTTTTTCATACAAATAAATCCTACCATAAGTGATTCTAATGTTGTTGCTTTTCTTGGACCAATTGCACTTGGTTTTGTTGCATATGCTGCGTTTACATTATCGAAAAAAATTTTAACTACAAAAACGGCATTCATTTTTGCATTGATAGCTTGTGTTGCTACAGTTGTATTCAAAAGTGCTTTTGTTTTTCCCATTTTAATAATTGCGGGTGGTTTTATATCATCCATACTAAACAGTAATACAGAAGAACGAGAGATTGGTGAGAAGCTAGTTATAAATGTAAACTTAAAGAAAGTTGCATATTTCTTTGGGATACTTATCGTATTTGCCATGTTGGGTGCAATTATCAATAGAACTTCTCCATTCAGTTTACCCATTCGTTTATTTGAAAACTTTTATCGGAATGGTGCAATAATTTTTGGTGGTGGGCAAGTATTGATTCCCTTTATGTACACAGAATTTGTAGAATTTAAAAAATACTTATCTGCACAAGAGTTTTTATCAGGATATGCTTTTCAGCAAATGTTACCTGGCCCAATTTTCTCTTTTACATCCTTTTTAGGTGGTATGGCAATGAAAAACTCTTCTGTATATGGGCAAGCTTTAGGTAGTATAGCCGCTGTTATGGGAGTGAATTTACCGGGTTTGATTTTGATCTTGTTTATTCTTCCTTTTTGGAATAACCTAAAAAAAATAACACGTATAAAAAACTCCTTATCTGGAATTAATGCTATATCAGTTGGATTTATAATTGCAGCATTCATACTGTTATTGATTCCTATCGGAGTTTCCTTTACCAGCGTATCTTTAATGCTTGTAACCTTTGTGATCTTACAGTTTACAAAAATACCCACTCCATTAATTATTTTAGGTGGAATTCTGTTAGGAGTAATAATTTAAATTTAGTTATCGCCATCCAAATCAGGGTCGTTCATTTTGGATGGACGAATGATTACATCAGAAGGTCTGCTTTCAAAATCTGTATTTGGATTTATTGCCGCAAATGGATTGGCATTTAACGAACCAAAATCTGGTTCTAGGTCTTTAAACTTTACAAACTCAGGAATAAATTTAAGTTTTACCGTTCCTGTACTTCCATTTCTATGTTTTGCAATAATTACTTCACCTATTCCTCTAGTGTTATTATTATCTTCATCTACTTCTAAACCATAATATTCAGGACGGTAAAGAAATATAACCATGTCGGCATCTTGTTCAATGGAACCTGATTCACGTAAATCAGATAATTGAGGTCTTTTGCTATTTCCTGGACGGGTTTCAGGTGCACGGCTAAGTTGAGAGAGTGCAATAACCGGCACATTTAACTCTTTTGCTAATGCTTTTAATGCTCTAGAAATAGCACCTACTTCTTGTTCTCTATTGCCATTTCTATTGTCACCTTGTCCGTGCATTAATTGTAAATAGTCAATTACAATCATTTGTATGTTGTATTGAGCTTTAAGTCTTCGGCATTTGGCACGTAACTCAAAAATATTTAAGGCAGGTGTATCGTCAATATAAATTGGTGCGTCTACCAGTTTATTAATCTTAGAATGTAGTTGTTGCCATTCATAGTCGGCTAAATTACCTCTTCTTAGTTTCTCGGAAGGCAATTCTGTTTCGCCCGAAATCATACGATTTACTAATTGCACAGATGACATTTCTAATGAAAAAACCGCGGTTGGTATATTAAAATCAACGCTTGCATTTCTAACTGCACTCAAAATGAAAGCAGTTTTACCCATACCTGGGCGAGCAGCAATGATTACTAAATCTGAGTTTTGCCATCCGGATGTTATTCTATCCAAATCTGAGAAACCGGAAGGTACTCCGGTTAGGCCATCTACTTTATCTTTTAAACTTTCTATTTGGATAATGGATTTTTTTATTAATTCCGACATCCCTTCGGCATTTTTACGCAAATTACTCTCGGCAATAGAAAATAAGTTTTGCTCTGCTTGATCTAATAATTGAAAAACATCTGTGGTATCTTCATATGCATTGCTTATCACATCAGTAGATATTCTAATTAGTTCTCTTTGTATAAATTTTTGAGCTAAAATTCTGGCATGATACTCAATATTAGCAGCTGAGGCTACTCGGTTGGTGAGTTCTGTTACAGTATATGCACCTCCAATTAACTCTAATTCGCCGTTTTGTCTTAGTTGGGCAGTTACCGTAAGTATATCTATAGGTTGAGATTTTGTGAATAGCTGTTGAATTGCATTGTATATTTTTTGGTGACTGTCTTTGTAAAATATCTGTGGTTTTAAGAACTCTATCACCGATGTTAGAGCATTTTTTTCAATCATGATAGCTCCTAATACAGCTTCTTCTAGATCAATAGCCTGTGGTGGTAACTTACCCAATCCCATGGTAGCAGGTTGTGTTCTATTGGTTCTCTTATCGGTTCTGCTTTTATAGGAATTATCGGTATTTTCAGTTGTCATTTGGTTTTTTTAGGGGTAACAAATCTATTTAAATCTGTTATTTTGTTGATATTAATTTATGAACAAAACAGGTTTAATATTAATCTTATAAGAAACTTAAAAAGCTTTGCAGTGGTGCATTATTAACAAGCAGTGTTAATAAATTGTGGTAAAAATTATTATTCTGCCAAAAGACATAAATTTAAGTATAAATTTGTCTGATTTATAACATGTGGATAACTAAGAAATGTGGATAAGTAGATTTACTTAGTTGTTAAAACATGTATTTATAAGCCATTAATTATCAATATTTAATCCTGATTTACTTGAATAGTTACATGTTTAGAGAACGAAAACCAGAAAGAGAAAATAACCAAATGGTATTTGGAATAAGGGCAGTTATAGAGGCTATAAACTCTGGGAAAGAGTTAGAAAGTTTATTTGTGCAAAAAGGTTTAACCGGACAACTTTGGGGTGAATTGCGTAAAATTTTAACCGAAACTAATACTCCATTTCAGTACGTACCAATAGAAAAATTGAATCGATTAACTGCAAAAAACCATCAAGGTGTAGTTGCTTTCATATCTCCAATCGTTTATCAAAGTATAGAAAATTTGGTACCAATGATTTATGAAAAAGGAGAGGTGCCTCTTTTATTACTATTAGACCGGATTACAGATGTACGTAATTTTGGAGCTATAGTACGTTCGGCAGCTTGCATGGGAGTACATGCAGTGATTATTCCTGCCAGAGGGGCAGCACAAATAAATCCGGATGCAGTGAAAACTTCAGCTGGTGCTTTGCATTTGATGCCCATTTGTAGAGAAATTAATTTAAAATTTACGTTACAATTTTTGGCAGAGTCTGGATTGCAAGTAATTTCTTGCTCAGAAAAAGCTCAAAAACACAGTTTTGATGTTGATTTCAGAATTCCTACGGTAATTATTTTAGGTTCTGAAGAAGATGGTATTTCAGAAGAATATATGCGTTTTTCAAACGAGCAAGTTAAAATTCCAATGAATGGCAGCATTGCTTCATTAAATGTCTCTGTATCTGCTGGGATTATACTATATGAAGCTATAAAGCAACGTGTTTCTATATAAAATTTTCGCCCTTTTTACTTTTAATTTCGGCTACAATTAGTTTAATTTTTTGCTCGTCCTCTTTTTTGCAAATCATTAAAACATCGTCCGTATCAATTATGATGTAATTGTGTAAACCTTGTAAAACCAATAACTTTTCTTGTGGGATTGAAACCAAACAATTTGAAGTGTCATAAGCAAAAATATGTTTACCGGATGTGATTGCATTTCCTACATAATCTTTATCCATTAATTCATAAACAGATCCCCAAGTACCTAAATCACTCCATCCAAATTCACTAGGAATTACATATACATTATCCGCTTTTTCCATAATTCCAAAATCGATAGAGATGTTGGTGCATTGTGCATAAGCAGATTTAATGTTCTCTTTTTCCTTTTTAGTGTTTAAAAAAGGTTTTATTTCTTTAAAAACTTCAGCTGTTTCTGGTAAATATTTTTCGAATGCCTTCATTATTGCGCTGGCTTTCCAAATAAAAATTCCTGCATTCCACAAAAAATCTCCGCTTTGCAAAAACGTTTTGGCAAGGTCTATCGTCGGTTTTTCAGTAAATGTTTTTACTTTATTTAAGCCATCAATGTCAGAATTTTCATTAAATTGAATATAGCCGTATCCGGTGTCGGGTCTGGATGGTTTTATACCCAAAGTGATTAGTTTTTCTCCATCCATTGCGTGTTTAAATGCAGTTTTTATGGTTTCAACAAATTTACTTTCTTGAATTATTAGATGGTCAGATGGCGATACGACAATTAATGCGTTGGGATTTATTTTACAAATTTTACAAGATGCATAAGCAATGCAAGGGGCAGTGTTACGCATAATAGGCTCCAGAATTATTTGCTCTTCGCTAATTTCTGGTAATTGCTCAATTACTAAGTTCTTATATATTTCATTGGTTATAATGTAGATGTTTTCTTGTGGAGAAACATTTAACGACCTTTCATAGGTTTGTCTTAACATTGTTTTACCAGTTCCTAGTATGTCTAAGAATTGCTTTGGGTGTTTGGTAGTACTGGCAGGCCAAAACCTGCTTCCTATACCACCGGCCATTATTACTGTGTAGTGGTTATTTTCCATTTAAATAATTCCTTCACGAATTAAATCGTGTAGATGAATAAATCCTAAATATTTTTGTTCTTCAGCAACTATTAATTGAGTAATATTATTTTTTTTCATCAAGTCCAATGCATTAATAGCCATTTCATTTGGCCCAATGGTTTTTGGGTTTATGCTCATTATTTCTTTAGCTGTAATAAGGCTAAAGTTATCTGTTCTCTCCATCATTCGTCTGATATCCCCATCTGTTATAACACCCACTAACTTAGTTTTATTTACTACAGCAGTAGCACCAAGCCTTTTAGAAGATATTTCGATTATAACTTCTTTCAAACTCGCTTCTTGATTCACAACGGGCAGTTGATTTAATCGATATAGGTCATCAACCTTTAGATAGAGTTTTTTACCCAAAGCACCACCTGGATGGAATTTTGCAAAATCAGAGGTACTAAATTTTCTCATTTCTAATAAGCAAATCGCTAATGCATCTCCCATAGCTATTTGGGCAGTTGTACTAGTGGTAGGTGCTAAATTATTTGGACAAGCTTCTACAGCTACTGTGGTATTAATTATAAAATCGGCATTTTTTGCGAGATACGAATTTAAATCGCCAACCATGCCAATTAATAAATTGCCAGACTGCTTAAGCAATGGTACCAACAACTTTATTTCGGGTGTATTGCCACTTTTTGAGATACAAATAATGCTATCGTTTTGCTGAACCATTCCTAAATCTCCATGAATGGCATCCGCTGCATGCATAAAAACAGCTGCACTGCCTGTTGAATTTAAAGTTGCAACAATTTTTTGAGACACAATTGCACTTTTCCCGATTCCTGTTATAACTATTCTACCCGATGAAGCGTATAATCGTTCAACAATTTTTTCGAAATCTGAATCAATAAGCCCTATTAAGTTCATTAGGGCATTTGCCTCAATTTCAAGGGTTCGTTTGGCGGATTCTATTATTTGCAAAATTTAATTTTTTGATGGTGGATAAGTATTGTAATTGAGCAAAAATATATTATTTTAGACTTTAATTTGCATTTGTGTTGTAACACATATCATAAAATTTCAGAATGTTAGAAGTAAATAAATCTCTATTCGATAATCTTCAAAGCTTTTTTGGGTTCGATACATTTAAAGGAGATCAGGAACCTATTATAAATAGCATTTTAACAGGGAACGACACCTTTGTGATCATGCCTACAGGCGGTGGTAAGTCTATGTGTTATCAATTACCGGCATTAATGACCGACGGTACTGCCATTGTCATTTCTCCTTTAATTGCATTGATGAAAAATCAGGTTGATCAATTAAGAGCCTATGGCAGTACGGATAGCATAGCCCATTTCTTGAATTCATCCTTAAATAAAGTAGAAATAGCCAAAGTTAAAGAAGATGTATTGGCAGGACAAACTAAGTTGTTGTATGTGGCACCAGAATCTTTAGCCAAATTAGATAATATAGAATTCTTAAAATTAATTAATGTGGCATTTGTTGCAGTAGATGAAGCACATTGTATTTCTGAGTGGGGGCATGATTTTAGACCTGAATACAGAAAAATAAGAAGTGTAATCAATCAACTAGGTGAAAACATACCAATTATTGCATTAACAGCTACAGCTACTCCAAAAGTACAATACGATATTCAAAAAAACTTGCAGATGAGTAATGCTGCAACCTTTAAATCTTCATTTAATCGACCAAATTTATATTATGAAATAAGGTCTAAAAAGAATGCTTTAAAAGAAGTTATAAAATATGTAAAAACGCATTCGGGTAAAACGGGTATCATTTATTGTTTGAGCCGTAAAAAGGTAGAAGAGGTTGCCGAAGCATTGAATGTAAATGGGATAAAAGCTTTACCATACCACGCAGGATTAGAGCCAAATGTTAGGGCTAAAACGCAAGATAAATTTTTGATGGAAGACGTAGATGTAATAGTGGCAACTATTGCATTTGGCATGGGTATAGATAAACCCGATGTTCGTTTTGTCATCCACTATGATATGCCTAAAAGCATGGAGGGATATTACCAAGAAACCGGCAGGGCAGGACGCGATGGTGGGGAAGGAAATTGCATCGCATTTTATGACGTTAAAGATATTGAGAAACTGGAAAAATTCATGAAAGATAAACCTGTTGCCGAACGAGAGATTGGCACACAGATTTTAAAAGAAGTAATGGATTATGCAGAATCATCTGTTTGCAGAAGAAAACAAATCTTACATTATTTTGGCGAGCAGTTCAATGAAAGTACATGTGGTGGCATGTGCGATAACTGTCGTTATCCGAAAGAAAAATTTGAAGCAGAAGAAGATTTATTAACCTTTTTAAGACTAGTACGTGATTTAGGCGATACGTTTGATGATGAGCATTTATTAAATGTGCTTATGGGTATTGAAGATCAGCAGATTGAGATGTACAAACACCACAAATTACCCATTTTTGGAACAGGTAAAGAAAAAGGATTGCGTGTATGGAAATCCATTATTAGACAAGCAGTTTTATATAATTTTTTAGTAAAAGATATTGATAATTATGGTTTGCTAAAAATGACCAATACTGGGTTAGCTTTTATCGATCAACCATATTCTATAAAATTTACGTTAAATATTGATTATGATACATTAACTGCAGCAGACGACGATGTGCAAGCCGGTGGTGGAGCATTGGATGATAATCTGATGGGAATGCTCAAAGATTTGCGCAAAAAAGTTGCAAAACAAAAAGGAGTACCTCCATACATCATTTTTCAAGACCCATCTCTAGAAGAAATGGCTACTCAGTATCCAATAAACATGGAGGAGTTAAAGCAAATTGCTGGAGTTGGTGCAGGAAAAGCAGCAAAATATGGTTCGTCTTTTGTTGATTTGATTAGTAAATACGTAGAAGAAAATGAAATTGACCGTCCGCAAGATATGGTGGTTAAATCTTCTCCGGCAAAATCAGGTATAAAAGTAGTCATCATCCAAAATATTGATAGAAAAATTCCTTTAGAGGATATTGCATCATCAAAAGGAATTAAATTAGATGAGCTTTTAAAAGAAATAGAAAGTATTGTTTATTCGGGTACAAAGCTAAATTTGAACTATTATATTAATGAAATTTTAGATGATGATAGACAAGATGAGGTATATGATTACTTTAAATCTACTGATAATGACTCCATTGATGCTGCTCTGAAAGAATTAGGAGATGATGAATACACTCGAGAAGAGCTTCAGTTAATGCGTATCAAATTTATTTCTGAATATGGGAATTGATTTTAATCGGTTCTATTTTATGTATTTAACATCCATTATTAACTAAACTGTGCTACCAAACCTACCTTCATTAAAACATCTATCTAAAAACAATTTTTTTCTAATTGCCGGACCGTGTGCAATTGAAAGTGAAGAAATGGCACTCAAGATTGCTGATAAACTAATAGCTATTACCGACAAATACCAGATACCTTTCATTTTTAAAGGTTCTTACAGAAAAGCAAATCGTTCTAGGTTAGATTCTTTTACAGGAATAGGGGATGAAAAAGCCCTTAAGATTTTATCAAAAGTCAATAAAGAATTTGGTGTACCAACACTCACCGATTTTCATTCTGCCCAAGAAGCCCAAATGGCAGCAGAATATGTAGATGTTTTGCAAATACCTGCATTTTTATGCAGACAAACGGATATTCTGGTAGCTGCTGCAAAAACAGGAAAAGTGGTAAATATCAAAAAGGGTCAATTTTTGGCTCCAAACTCCATGCAACATGCTATTAATAAAGTAGTGGAAAGCGGAAATAGCAATTTAATGCTTACCGATCGGGGTACCATGTTTGGTTATGGTGATTTAGTGGTTGACTACAGAGGTTTGGTAGAGATGAAACAATTTAATATGCCGGTGGTAATGGATTGTACTCACTCATTACAACAACCTAATCAAGAAAGTGGCGTAACTGGAGGGAAGCCTCAATTAATAGAAACCATTGCTAAAGCTGCAATTGCTGTTGGCGCTGATGGTTTATTTATTGAAACACATCCAGATCCTGCCAATGCAAAATCAGATGGAGCTAATATGTTAGCTTTGGATAAAATAGATGCACTACTAGCAAAACTAGTTCGTATTAGAGAAGCCGTTATTTAAGCCAAAAATTTTGATTTTAAATCTGGGGTTGGTATCCAACAAGAATCTTGTTTTCCAAACCATTTATACCTGTTTTTTGCTATGTAATTGTAGACCCAATCTCTTATAAACTTGGGTATTACAATAAATACATAAAGTAAAAAGTAAGCGCCATCCATCCTTCTTGCAATGCGAAGTGCAGCTGTAGATTTAGTATAAATTTTATTATTCTCTATCAGTATAACTGAGCTTAAATGTTCTGAGTTGAGGTTAAATTCATTCAGTTTTTTTTTAGCAAACTCACTTTGCTGGGATGCAAAAAGGAAATAATCCTTCGAGTCGTTTGCTATAATTCTTTGTACGCTACTGTTGCATAAATTACAAACCCCATCAAAAAGTATAATTGCATTTTCCATCTATTGTGCTCTTTTCAATAAACCTATAACAATATTGAATAAATAGCAACCAAAAACTAAACTCTATTAAAATCCGCTTTCCAATTCTTAATGACCCGCTTTATTTCTTTATTGCTTAATTTTTCTGTTATAGCTTTTTCTATCAAAGAAATGAACTCTTCATCGGAAGCAAAACGTAGTGCAATAATTTGCGACATCCGCAGAGAATTAGGTAATTTTTTACCAGTTAATTGAAAATAACGCAATGCTTCTTCGGCTCTGATGGCTCTGTCTTGAGCACGCAAAGGAAAAACTCTCGTGTAGTAGTAGTTAATCCCTAAGCAGATAAATAATAAAGTAATTAAGGATGCACTGTATAATGCTGAGTGGTCTGCTTTTATAAGGTTTACAATAGAACCAATAAAACCTATAAATAATAATGGAAACAGTATTCGATGATAGCCAGTAACAATTTGTGAATGATTACTGAAATTTTGTTCTTTTTTCATGTTATGGTATATTCATGTATTTGTGACTTTGTAAGGAAACTTCCCAAGAAGGATTTTGTTTCACATACTCAATTATTAAGGGAGTTATTTCTTCTGCTTTACTCCACTCTGGTTGTAAATATAATTTACAAATAGGCGAAACTAATTTGGCATGTTCTTCGGCCCATTTAAAATCAGAAGAATTAAAAACAATTACTTTTAATTCTCCGGCTAATGGCATTATTTCTGGTCTTGGTGATTTAAATTTTTTGGGCGATAAACAAATCCAATCCCAAAAACCACTAAGTGGATATGCTCCCGAAGTTTCAATAAACGTTTTTATTCCTTTATCTTTTAATAAAGCAGTTAATGTATCTAGGTTATATAACAATGGTTCGCCACCAGTAATTACTACTGTTTTTGCAGGATGTTTGCTGGCACTACTTACAATTTGCTCAATGTGTGTTAAGGGATGAAGTTCTGCATCCCAACTTTCTTTCACATCACACCAATGGCAGCCAACATCACACCCTCCTAAACGAATAAAATAGGCTGCTTTGCCAGAATGGTATCCTTCCCCTTGGATGGTATAAAAATCCTCCATTAAAGGTAAAAGTGTTCCATCCTCAGGAATTTCTTGTTTCATTGGCGCAAAAGTAATCAAATAAAGCTTTTAAATTTGAGGATGAAATGGATAGAAATTGATTTAGATATAAACGTATTAGAAGAAGGAATAATTCATACTATCGATATTAATTCCAAGCATATATGTATAGTAAAGCACAAGGATTTGTTGTATGCTGTACATGCAAAATGTCCGCATGCAGGAGGTGCTATGGTAAAAGGTTGGTGCGAAAATGGAAATATTATCTGTCCGGTTCACAGGCATGCATTTGATTTGCAAAGTGGCAAAAGCAGCAATGGCAAAGGTGATTATTTACCAATATATCCAACCAAAATGGTTGATAATAAACTTTTTATTGGTTTTAAAACAGGATTCTGGGATAAAATATTCTAAAAATAAATTTCTTTTTTTGCCGCTAATAGTGTGTTCTTTAATAAACCAACTATTGTCATTAAGCCAACTCCGCCAGGTACCGGCGTTATATAGGAGCATTTTTGAGCCAAGGCATTAAAATCTGCATCTCCAAATAATTTATAACCAGATTTAGTTTCGTTAGATTTTTCTCTATTCATACCAACGTCAATTACAATGGCGCCATCTTTTACCATATCTGCAGTAATAAAATTTCGTTTACCAATTGCCACAATAATAATATCGGCTTTTAAAGTTTGTTCTTTGATGTTGCTTGTTTTACTGTGGCACAACGTTACGGTACAATTGCCTGGATTAGCATTTCTTGCCATCAGTATACTCATGGGTGAGCCTACAATGTTACTTCTGCCAATTACCACGCAATGTTTACCGCTTGTATTAATCTTGTAATATTCTAACAAGAGCAAAACTCCGAAAGGGGTTGCAGGTAAAAAGCCGGGTAAATTTCGTTGCATTTTACCCAAATTTATGGGATGAAAACCATCTACATCTTTATTTGGAGATATTGCTTCAGTAATTGTATCGGTATTTATATGTTTTGGTAATGGTAGTTGTACAATAAATCCATCCACATTATCATCTTCATTTAATTCATGTATGGTGTCTAGCAACATTTGTTCTGTAGCAGATTCATCGTACCTGATTAAAGTAGACTTGAATCCTACTTTCTCACAATTGCGCATTTTGCTAGCAACATACGTTTCGCTGCCTCCATCATTTCCTACTAAAATGGCTACTAAATGTGGGTTGCGACCTGTTGTATGAAGAAAATCTAAGGCTTCTTTTGCTATCTCTTCCTTGTAAAAAGCAGATACGACTTTGCCATCTAATAATTGCATGTAGTGTTTTTAATTAAAGGAACAAAGGTAAAAATTTATACTGCTCCAATCATTTTATTCTAAAAAGGGAAATATAATGGAATTACAATCGTGGCAATTATCCACATGATGATATTTAAAGGTGTTCCTATTTTTAAATAATCAGAGAACCGGTAATTACCTGGAGCATATATCATGGTATTGGTTTGGTAGCTCATTGGAGTCATAAAACTCAGAGATGCTGCTAATGTAACAGCAACAATAAATGGGCGTTCGGATAATTGCATAGCCATAGCCAAGTTAATAGCTATAGGTGCCATTAATGCTGCAGTTGCATTATTGGATATAAAATTAGTAAGCATAAAAGTGATAAAGAATACTACCGAAAGTGCTATTCTTGGGTCGAAACCACCTATTAAACTTTCAATGGATTGACCAAGAACTTCTGCACCACCAGTTTTTTGTAATGCAGTACCCATGGATAATACACCTGCAAGCATAAAAATTACTTTCCAATCTATGGATTGATATGCTTCTGTGGGGTTGATTATTTTAAAGATGATTAAGAGTAAGCAACCCACCATCGCCGTTATTACAATTGGTGCTAAGCCCATAGCAGCAGTAATAACCACACCAGCTGCAATGGCTATTGCTATAGAAACTTTACTTAATTTGGGTTTTGTACTTTGTTTGTAATCGGAAACGATGATTAACTTCCCATCTTGTTGTAATTCTTCTAACGAATCTTGGTTGCTCATTACCAATAATAAGTCTCCAACCTGAAGTTTAGCATCTACAAATCTTCTTTTTAAAATTCCGTCTCGTCTTCGTATTGCTAAAACAGAGAAATGAAAACCTAATCCGTAAATAAGATTTTTTACTCTTCTCCCTGCTAATTGTGAACCTTGTGGTATGAGTATTTCAATTAGCTTTTCACTTTCATTCTCTATTTCTTTTTTTAGATTATCATTACTTACAAGGTGTATGTCATCCAACTCTATTAATTTCTTTAGTTTATCAGGTGATATTACTATACGGTAGGTATCTTCTGCATTAATTATAACCGATAGATCTGCTGATAAAATTTCTCTATCTCTTACTAATTGTAACACATCGGCTTTTTGCACTTTTACTAAATCTGAGTCGCCTAAGGTTTTACCAATAGCCTTAGATTTAGCGCCAAATTGTATTGCTGTTATATACTCATCAATATTTTCTCTTAAAATTTCAGATTTTTTAGTTTTTCTATCCGGTAAGAAAAATGCTCCGGCAAATAATAAATAAATAATTCCGGCTGCCATCAACCACAAAGCAGCCGATGTAAATTCAAACATACTAAAGGGTTCATATCCATAACTTTCAGCAATGGAGCTTACCAATATGTTGGTTGAAGTGCCAATTAAAGTACAACAACCACCTAAAAGCGCCCCAAAGGATAATGGCATAAGTAATTTACTGGCAGGGGTGTCGGTATCTTTAGCTAATTTTAAAACAACCGGTAAAAGCATTGCCACTACAGCCGTATCGTTTATGAATGCTGATAAAAGTCCAGATATGACTAAAATAAGCATTAAACCAATGAAATAATGTTTTCTTCCGGCTTTAAACAAAAGCTTTGAAAAACCATTCAATGCTCCCGTTTTAAAAATGGCAGCACTTATCACAAACATACATCCAACGGTAATGGTGGCAGAGTTATTAAATCCAGAAAATCCCTCTTGAGGAGAAAGAATACCAGCAATGATGAACAATGCCATAATGATAATGGCAGTTGTATCTATGGTAAAATATTCTTTAAAAAACAGAAATACGCCAAAAAAAATGATGATACCGGTAAGTATCATGTTAAAGGTGAGAGGTTCGGGTAGCCAAACAATTGGAGGAATTTCCCAGGTATTTTGCTGCGCATAGGCTACTGCAGCAAGTAAAATAAATAACAGAAAAAAGCCGAATTTTTTCATCCGGCTAAAAATATCAATTTATTCTAAAATAGTAACTATAATTGATTTAATTGGCAAATTACTAGAAGTAGATGATCTGGAATGAATAAGTTTAATTGTATCTGTTCCGGCTTTAATACCTTTAAAAGTTAAATAGAGAGTGCCTCCAGCGCCTGGAATTGGTTCTTTGGTGCTTGAAACATATCTTTTATTTGCTAATTGAACAATTCTTGTGGTGTCTTCATTTATCCAAGTCCAATAATATCCGGTAGATGGATTATCAGTTAATTTTAATTCAAAGGTTTCGCCTACTTTAATTGTATAATCACTTTTAGATTGTTCGTTAAAATACATAAGCGGAAACAGAAGTAGGATAATAATATTCATGGTTGTAGTTTATAGTTATTAGTCAACAATTAAGCCAATTAATAAATTGAGGTTTATACTGTATTTTGTATTTAGTCCTCTAAACGTAATACTTTTTCTTTTATAATTAAATTTTAAAACACTACGTTTGCACCGCTAACGGTTTCCTTTATTACAACAAGTTTTAAAGGAATTAATAGGGAATCTCGTGTGAATCGAGAACAGGCCCGCTGCTGTAAGCACCGTAACTTTTTATCTATCTAGCCACTTATTCTAAGCGAGTAGGGAAGGCGATAAAAAGGGTGTAAGTCAGAAGACCTGCCGTGAGCATTATTAAAATTCATAGCTTTCGGGGATAGAAGCTTGATGTACATGCAGACGTGTATCTACATTTATTTCTTAGCCACGGTTATGTGTAATGTTTAACTAAATCATTATTCAACCAAAAAATGAAAAAAATCTTTTTAACCTTGCTTGCAGCAGTTAGCACTTATACTGCTTTTGCACAAACTACTGTCGCGGTCGACGAAGTAGTAATCACAGCATCGCGCTTTGAGCGCCAATTATCTAAAACCGGTAGAGTAATTCAAGTAATTTCAAGTGCTGAAATAGAAAGAAGTTCCGGAAAAACCGTTTTAGAAGTTTTAAATAATTCTTCTGGTATTGTACTTAATGGAACCAATAACGTTCCAGGTTCTAATATTTCCGTCTATACTCGTGGAGCAAACAATGGCTATACATTGATTTTAATTGATGGCATTTCTGTTGGCGATCCATCGCTAATTTCTAATGCTCAATTCGATTTAAATCTAATTAGTATTGATCAAGTAGAGAGAATTGAAATTTTAAAAGGAGGCCAGTCTACTATTTATGGATCTGATGCAGTAGCCGGAGTAATAAACATCATTACAAAAAAAGCATCTAAAAATATATTTAATGCAAATGGTACGTTTACCGGTGGTAGCTTTAATACATTTAAACAAGCAGCTTCTGTTAACGGTATAGTTGGTTTGTTAGATTATAATGCCTCATTCTCCAATTTACAATCCAATGGTTTTTCTGCAGCCCTTGACGAACAAAATACTGGCAATTTTGATAAAGATGTATTTACGCAACGTGTATTTTCAGTAAACACAGGAATTAAAGCAAGTGAAAGCATAAGACTTGGCGTATATGCACGAAATACTAATAATTTTGGAGCCATAGATGCTGGTTCATTTACAGATGATAAAGATTTTGTTTACTCTTCCGTATTTTCACAAGCTGGTGCAACTTTTAATGCTAAACTAGCCAATTCATCGGCACTACAGTTTGTATATAATTTAGATAACATCAACAGAAGATTCATTAACGATAATAAGGATGGTTCTTCTTTCTCGCGCTCTGCTTTAAAAGGGAATGTAAATACCATTCAAACACATTTTAATACAACCCTTACAAAAAAACTAGATGTTTTAACGGGGTTAGATTTTAAAAACCAAAACACCGATCAAGAATCTATTTTCATAAGTAATTTTGGAACATTTACTTCTAAAATCGATGAATCTGTAGCCAAAACTAATATCTTCAGTACCTATACCTCTTTTTATTTAAATGATGTATACGGATTCAACATAGAAATTGGAGGTAGATACAATAATCATTCGGTTTATGGAGATAATTTCACCTATACGCTCAATCCGTCTTACTCTGTTAACGATAGAAATAAGATTTTCGTAAACATTTCATCTGCCTTTAAAACTCCTTCTCTGTTTCAATTATATTCAGATTTTGGGAATTTAGATTTAAAACCGGAAGTTTCTCAAAGTTATGAAGTTGGTTTCCAGACCATCGCCTTAAAGGATAAAATCAAATTTGGCGTAACCGCTTTTGCCAGAGATATACAAGATGTAATTGAGTTTGCTTTGGTAGATCCGATGAATTTTACTTTTCAATACATCAATATTGATGAGCAAAATGATTATGGCTTTGAGGTAGAATTAGAAGCAGTACCGTTTACAAATTTTACTGCTAAAGCATTTTATAATTATGTAGATGGTAAAGTAAACAAAAGCGGAACAAGATCATACAACCTTTTTAAACGCCCTCGCCATATTATATCCTTAAATGCAGGTTACCAAGCAACTAGTAACTTATTTGTAAGTACAAATTTCAGAAACATAGGCAAGCGAGAAGACTTATTTTTCAATAATTCTTCGTTTAGCACAGAAAGAGTTCGTTTAGATAGGTATTATACTATTGATTTATATGCGGAGTATAAAGCAGCTAGACAAATTAAATTATTTATCGACCTGAAAAATATTACAGATAAAGATTTTGTAGAAGTTGTTGGATTTACCCCTAGAGGTTTCCATTTCATGACAGGAGTTAGCCTGAAACTATAGAACACGATACAGACCCCACTTTAATGTGGGGTTTGTTTTTATTATGAAGGAAAAAATAGCAGTTTTTTGGAGCGGAGGCAAAGATGCAGCTTTGGCATTATACACATTGCAACAATCTGACGAATATGAACCGGTTTTGTTGGTATGTACCATAAATCAAGAGTTAAAAAGGGTAGCCATGCATGGCATATCCGAAATACTCGTTGATGAACAAGCTAAATCCATTGGATTGCCTTTATTGAAAATGTATTTACCAAGTAATCCGGATAACGCGACCTATGAAACCAAATTTTTAGAATGCCTTGATAATATTCAGGCATTGGGTGTTCAGTATGTTGCCTTTGGGGATATTTTTTTAGCCGATTTGAGAGTGTATAGAGAAAATTTGGTAAAGAAATCAAATATGACAGTCGTCTTCCCAATTTGGAGTACCAACTCAAACAAAATCGTTAAAAAATCAATGGATTTAGGTTTTAGATCGATAACATGTTGTGTAGATAATAATCTATTATCCGATGAATTTTTGGGTGTTGAAATTAATCCAGATTTTATCCAAAAACTACCTGCAGGTGTAGACACCTGTGGAGAAAATGGAGAATTTCATACGTTTTGTTTTGCAGGTCCCGTATTTCAACATGAAATACAAATACAATCATCAACTATTATAAAAAAACAACTAGCAGTAAATGCTCAGTTTTCTTACATAGAACTTAATCTAGCCTGATTATTTTTTCTTTAATTTTTGATATTCCTTTTCGGTAGAGTTAATGCCATCGTAATGGTAGCTATCGTAATAGTCAAACGCTAGCCCAATGCCCCAGCCTATACTTACCCAAACAGGCCAAGGAATTCCGGAATAAGAGCTCCAACCCATTCCCCAATTAATGAAATTAAACAGCCAAATAATCCATAAGAAGACATTGATAACGAGGTAAGTATATAAATGTCTTTTAAATTTAGTGATGCGTTTTGCTTTACGCCATAAATTTTCATCTCGTTCTTGTTCCATGATTTATCGTTTTTGTTTATCAAATATATACTGTTTGCTTTTATACTTGCAAGATGAAAATTGTAATACTTACCGGAGCCGGAATTAGTGCCGAAAGTGGGTTGCGCACCTTTAGAGATAGTGATGGATTATGGGAAAACTATCATATAGAGGACGTGGCAACTCCACAAGCTTGGAGAAAAAACCCCGAATTGGTACAGGATTTTTATAATCAGCGAAGAAAAGCGTGCATAGAAGCAATACCTAACGCAGCTCACTTAGCTTTAGCTAGGTTAGAAATAAAACACGATGTGCACATCATTACCCAAAATATTGATAATTTACATGAACGAGCTGGTTCTTCTAATGTATTGCACTTACATGGAGTTATAACCAAAGCACAAAGTAGTTTAGATGCAAATTTAACCTATGATATTTTGGGATGGGAGTTAAAAATGGGGGATAGGTGTGAGATGGGCTCACAGCTTAGGCCGCATGTAGTATGGTTTGGTGAGGCTGTTCCTATGATTGAACCTGCAGCAAAATTATGTACCCAAGCCGATTTATTTATAGTAATAGGAACTTCACTAGCCGTTTATCCAGCAGCAAGTTTAATTGATTTTGTTGGATATGATGTTCCTAAGTACATCATCGATCCAAATACTCCGTCTGTTCATCATGTACCTAATCTTATTAAAATACTAAGTCCGGCAACTGTTGGGGTGCCGGACTTAGTAAATGAGTTATTAGGCTGATTATTTTACAGCAAATACTGGGAATCTTTGGGTTAAATAGTAAAACGAACCAAAAAGCACTCCGCTATATACCAAATCTCCTGCTACCATATTTCTGAAAAATGGTAAAGCGGCAGTATAAGATGCTAGTGCACCTCCAATAGTATTAGGGTAGGCAGTGTAAAAAAATGGAAGATTGGTTATCAAGTAAAAAATAATAGAAGAACCTAGAGCTCCAAAAATGACATTTTTAACGTTTGGATTGTTGCGTATTAAAATTCCTATAAATACAACTATCGCAAAACAGGAATAGACTATATAATTAAATCCGCCAGGTATAAATAAATCGGATAATAGTAGAGCTAAAATAGGTACAATAAAAGCGAATTTTTTATCAGTAAACATTGCACCAGCAAATAGGGCAGTAGCGCCAATAGCTGTGAAATTCCAAAGTTGAAATTCAGCTGATATGAATCGAGTAGTAATCCCGACAAGTATTAGTAAAGTAATTACTAAGAAGCGGGGAGTGATAAAAGTATTTTTCATGTCTCAAAATTAAAAAAAGGATTCATCAATACAATCTATTATAAAAATCATATTTATCTAATGCCAAATTAAATTTTTACGTTATTCATAATATTCATTTAATCAGTTGATTATATAAATTAATTTAAATGTTTAATATAAATTAAACAAAACCTATTTTCATGCTTTGTTTATTGTTCGCGAAATAAAATTTTGTTTAGATAAGGTTATAATAATATATAATTATAAATCAGATACTTATATATATTATCTACAATTTAATATAAAGAATTAACTGCTTTTTCTAATTCATTTTCCATTTCATTAAATCGAGCAATTACAGGTTTTAAGAACTCATCTGTGAGCATACGCTTTACATCTTCTAAACTAAAAACATCCATTTCGGATACTTTAAAAATTTGCTCTAGGTTATTTCTCTCTACCTTAATAATGAATTTTTGATTCATTGAAAAGATGGTGATAGCACAGTTTGAGTTGGGGATGTTGGCAATTACTCTCATGACTTTTTTATTTAGCGGGTATCGATTTCTTTAGGTCTTCAACAATAGTATATACTGCCGGACAGGTGTACGTATTTTTTAATGTCAAATCTAATATTTGAACCATCTTCTTGCGATTGGTATGAGGATATTCTCTACATGCTATCGGGCGATTTTCATACACCGAGCAATAATTATCTGAACCAAGAAACGGGCAGGGGGTAATATTTAAAACATAATCCTGATCCTCATCAATGTGTAAATATCTATCTACAAATACTGCAGGGCGAATTTTGAAATGCTGAGCCAGGCGTTCTATATCTCTTTGTGTAAATATCGGACTGATGGTTTTGCAGCAGTTGGCGCAACTAAGGCAATCTGTTTGACTAAATACGTCATCATGTAATGCTTCAAAAACATCATCCAATTGCTTGGGTTTATATTTTTTAAGTTGATTAAATAGTTTTTTGCTGGATTTAGAGCTTTTTGCTGCCTTATTTGCTAATTCATTTAAATTCATTACTCTACACCTAATTCTTTTAAGATGAAATCTGCTTTATCTATTTTCTGAGCAACCCACAAAATATACCGTATATCTACACCAATGGAACGGCTGTAAGATTCATTCCAAGCATAATCGTTAATGGTAGCTTCATAAGCCCTATCAAAATTAACTCCAATTAGTTCTCCTCTTGCGTTCATCACCGGACTCCCAGAATTTCCACCGGTTGTATCCATGTTGTACAACAAGCAAACCGGAACGTCTTGCATGTCCTTATTTGCAAATCTCCCAAAATCACCTTGGTCATATAATTCTTTTATTTTTTTGGGATAGGTATAATCCGGGTTATTAAGTCTTCCTTTTTCAATAATTCCTTTGATGCCGGTAAAAGGTTTGCTATATGTGCCATCTACCGGCTCATATCCTCTTACGTAACCATACGTCAGGCGTAGTGTTCTATTTGCATCTGGAATAAAACTAGATTTCTTGAATTGCTCTTTTACGGATACATATTCACCCAAAAGTTTGTTTAATTTACCATCTCTTGCATCTTTTATGAGTTTTATAGATGCTAATTGATCATTTATTCTTTTTGAAAAATTTATGACCTGATCATAATCAAAAAGGATAGTTTGGATACTGTTTTGTAAGAAAAAATCCTCTACAGCTTTTTGGTTGATAAGGATTGAGTTTTTTAATTCATTCTGAGTGAAGCTGTTAATATAACCTTCGGCACTACCTTTTTTACGAGCATACAAATATTCAACAGCATCAATTTTATTTGCATTATCTAATAAAGTTGCATCAGATAACATTTTATTTAACAAGCATTTATCCGCCTCTAATACCAAATTAGCATATAAAGGCGCAATACTTCTTTCATAAAATGTTTTACCATTTAGTTGTGTAAAAGCTTCTTTATTAGTAGAGTTTTCTAATCCGGCCAAATAGATATTTACAGCATTAGCAATGCTTAGTAAAGTACTGCTTCTGTAAATCTCGGCAAGCCACAAATCTCTTGGAGCATCTGCATTTATTTCAGCATACACTTCATTCATATCCTTCAATAAGGAAGAATATTTAGTTTTCAAATTATTGTCAGAATCAATAAACTTTTGCAATTCATCTTCTTCTTTTTGCTTTTGTTGCACTAAACTGATAGCGTTTAAGCCTTTTAGTTTCCCCCTAAAATTTTTCAATACGTTCGCATTTCGTTTGATACGGGTAGATAAAAGTAGTTCAGTGCTTTTATTGGCTTTGCCTACAATTTCTAGTTGTTTGTTTTGATAGTCATACAATTCAGAAATATACGGCAAACGATAGTTTTCTTCATATTTTATGTAAGCTGCAGGTCGATGGCGATAGGTAATGCCCGGATAACCTAGGATAAAAACAAAATCCTCTTCTTTAACTCCATTGGCATTAACTTTTAAATGTTTTTTAGGTTTGTAAGGCACATTTGCTTTTGAATAGGGTACAGAGTTACCATTAGGCGCAACATAAGCTCTGGCAAATGCAAAATCACCGGTATGCCTTGGCCATACCCAATTATCTGTTTCGCCACCAAATTCGCCAATTTCACGCTGCGGTACATAAACCAAGCGGACATCTTGTATGGTTTTGTATCTAAACAAAACATACGTTCTGCCAATAAACATTTCAGAAACCTCGGCTCTAATTCCGGGTGTTTTTGCTTCTTCTTCGCGGGCTAACTGATTGGATTTTTCTTGAATTAGTTTTATCCGTTCCGCCGGATCAACTATATTGGCAACAACCCCTAATACTTTTGCTGAAACATCTTCATAACTTTCAGTAATTCTTACAGTTAAGCCTTTTGCTTCAATTTCTAATTCTCGTTTATCAGCCTTAAAACCATTGGTTAAAAAATCATTATCTGGAGAACTAGCATTGGCAACTGCATCAAAAACACAGTGATGATTAGTAATAATCAATCCATCGGCAGAAACAAATGAACCAGAGCATCCACCAATATTTACTAATGCATCTATTAAGCTGGTTCCATTTGGATTATAAAGATCATTGGTAGATATTTTTAGGCCTGCTTTTGCCAAGTCAATTTTAATGATCTCGCTTATCGGGAACATTCCCTCTTCTGGCGCCGGTGCAAAAGCGGTAAATACGGTACTGCAATAAAATGCAACGAAGAATAAGATTGTCTTTTTCATGTTATAGGGAAATAAAATTTAATTCTAATATACAGTTTCATGTAAGATTAAAAATTCTTTTGTTATAAGTAATTAAATAAAAAATCCTGTTAGATTTTCACTAACAGGATGCATTAACTAACCTAACTAACTGTATGAAAATTATATTTTAGTATCTTCTATTGTCTGGGTACCTAGAGTATTTAGTGTCTCGTTGATACTTTGAGTGTTTCTGATATTTAGGATGATAATATTTTTCTGGTACATATACTTTTACTCTTTCTTCATAGTATGCCCAATGTGCTCGTATATGCCGTATGCCCCTTCCCGATACTTCGATGCTTGACGGAACCCATACTTTTCTAACCACCGTTTTCCAGTAGTATTTACCATATGAATCGCCGTGATAATTGCGGTTACTGTGGTAATCCCTACTATAATAATAGCCTTTTTCGTAATAACATTCTTCGTCTTCGTAATCATAGTCATCGTCGTCATAGTCATAATTTCTGTTGTATTGTGCATTATTTTTTTTGTCGGCACCATATTTCGGTTGTGCCTGAACGGCAGTTACCCCTAAAATTCCAATAAGTGCAACCGCAAGTAAAGTTGTTTTCATAGCTTTTCAGCTCCTTTCTTATTTGTAGTTAAGAGAATTCTATGCCATACCCTAAAATCTATGTTTATCAGGTATAATTACAATTTTACTGTACTTAAAAATATACACAAACGATTTCTATTTTGGCTTGTTTATTAATTTACTAGATTCGCAACTATGGCAGAAGATTTACATTTATTAACAACTACAGACAGAAAACAACAATACGAAAACTTACTACCTCAGATAGAGGCTTTATTAAGTGGCGAAACCGATATAACTGCTAACCTTGCAAATGTTGCAGCGGCTTTAAAAGAAGCGTTTAACTTTTTTTGGGTTGGGTTTTATTTAGTAAAGGATAATCAACTGGTTTTAGCCCCATTTCAAGGACCTGTTGCTTGTACCCGAATAAATAAAGGTAAGGGTGTTTGTGGTAGTGCTTGGGAAAGAAAAGAAACGATTATAGTACCCAATGTAGATGAATTTCCGGGTCATATCGCATGCAGTTCATTAGCAAAATCTGAAATTGTTATTCCACTAATTAAGAATGATATTTTTATTGGTGTATTAGATGTGGATAGTTCTGAACTAAATGATTTCTCGGAGTTGG
Source organism: Sphingobacteriaceae bacterium (assembly GCA_041743935.1). Classification (GTDB taxonomy): domain Bacteria; phylum Bacteroidota; class Bacteroidia; order Sphingobacteriales; family Sphingobacteriaceae; genus JBGTLU01. Next base: position 53,888 of record JBGTLU010000005.1, on the reverse strand, counting down.
ATGCTTTGTATCTATCCAAAATTATTGGTCTAATTAAATTTTAACATGAAGCATTTTGATTTTTCTTTACAATCTGCTCAAAAACTAGATGAGTTAGATCCACTAAAGACTTATAGAGATAAGTTTAACATTCCGGTTCACGAAAATAAAACTTGGGTATACCTTTGTGGTAATTCCTTGGGATTACAGCCTAAAAGTGCTTCAGTTGAAATTAACAATGTTTTAGACTATTGGAAAAAATATGCTGTAGAGGGTTGGTTTATGGGGGATAATCCCTGGTTAACTTACCATCAAAGTTTAATTCCTTCATTAGCTAAAATAGCAGGGGCTAAATCTTCTGAAATAACCATAATGAACACCTTGTCGGTGAACCTTCACTTACTATTGGTAAGCTTTTATCGACCCAAAGGCAAAAAATACAAAATCTTAATGGAAGGAAGTGCCTTCCCGTCTGACCAATATGCGCTAGCAAGTCAGGTTAAATTTCATGGATATGACCCCGAGGATGCAATCATAGAAATATTCCCGAGAGAAGGAGAGAAGTGCATACGTACTGAAGACATACAATCAGTTATAGAATTAAAAAAGGATGAATTAGCCTTAATTTTATTAGGTGGAATTAATTATCTAACCGGACAGTTATTTGATATAAAACATCTTTCTGATTTTGCAAAACGCCATGAGGTAGTTTTCGGATTAGATTTAGCCCATGCAATAGGAAATGTTCCGTTAAAATTACACGATTGGGGAATAGACTTCGCAGTTTGGTGCTCCTATAAATACCTAAATTCTGGTCCAGGCGGTATTGCAGGCGCTTTCATTCACGAAAAACATCATTTAAACACCAATTTACCAAGATTTGAAGGATGGTGGGGATATGAATTGAAAGAAAGATTTAAAATGGCCAAAAATTTTGTTCCTGAAAAAGGGGCAGAAGGATGGCAAATTAGTACTTCCCAACTATTGCCATTGGCAGCACATAAAGCGGCCTTAGAAATATTTGAAAAAGCCGGATTTAGTACATTACGAGCAAAAAGTGAATTACTTACTTCTTATTTGTATGCAGTTTTAATGCATGTAAATGAAAAATCGGGTGGTAATTTCCTCCAAATTATTACGCCTGATGATATAAATCAAAGAGGCTGTCAGTTATCCGTTGTATTTAATACAAACCCCAAGGATGTTTTTAATGCACTAATTGCAAAAGGAATCATTGGCGATTGGAGAGAACCTAATATTATCCGTTTTTCACCAGTTCCATTATATAATTCGTTTAAAGACGTTTATTTATTAGGTGAAGCTTTGCTAGAAATAAGTAATGCTTAAAGTTGCATATCATCCAATTTATTCTCTAGCCTTGCCTGCAGAACATCGATTCCCGATGTTGAAATATGAATTAATTCCACAACAACTATTGCACGAGGGTACTTTAAAACCTGAAAATTTATTCCAACCAGATGAATTGAAGGAAGAAATTATTTTATGGACTCACGATGAAACCTATTGGCAAAGTTTAAAAAATCTAACTATCTCAGCTTCCGAAGTAAGAAGAATTGGATTCCCTCTTTCAGAAACTTTAATTAAAAGAGAAACTACCATTGCAAAAGGTAGTGTGATGGCAGCTGATTTTGCCTTACAATATGGCGTTGCAATGAACATAGCTGGAGGTACTCACCATGCTTTTACTAATAAAGGAGAAGGGTTTTGTCTTTTAAATGATCAAGCAATTGCAGCTAACTATCTATTAATAAATAAGAAAGCAGCTTCTATCTTAATTGTTGATTTAGATGTTCATCAGGGAAATGGGACAGCACAAATATTTAGAAATAATGAAAAAGTATTCACTTTCTCGATGCATGGAGCTAGTAACTTTCCGTATAAAAAAGAAGAATCAGATTTAGATATTCCACTGCCAGATGGGACTAGCGATGATGAATACTTAGCTACTTTAAATACTATTTTACCAGATTTGATAAGCAAATTAAAACCAGATTTTATTTGTTATTTATCTGGGGTGGATGTTTTAGGGACAGATAAATTAGGTAAATTATCTTTAAGTAAAGATGGCTGCAAAGAAAGAGACAGAATTGTTTTACAGTTATCTAAATCTGCTGGTATTCCGGTTTTAATTAGCATGGGTGGTGGTTATTCTCCAAATATTATGGATATTGTAGATGCGCATTGTAACACGTTTAGAATAGCAAATGATTTGTATTTTTAACAAAATATCTTTTTAATGAATCAGAGATGAATTTAATATCCAAGAAAAAACTTACCTATTCTGTTTCAGATTCATTACTACATTATCTTGATAAATATGGAAGGGCAGTTAGCTTACCAATCCAATATGCCGAGTTATCTAGGTACGAAAACTCCATTCCGCTCTATGATAGAAATGGAAAAGACACCCTATGGGAAACTGTTTTCTTTACACAAAGCGAACAAGATGAAATTAATGAGGCTCTAACAAGCATTTATGCCATTTTAAAATCAGAAGGAGATAAATCTGTAATGAAGCATTTATATGTGGATAGGATTGATTTATGTGTTTATGGCAACACATTGCCATTTCGTATTCGGATTGTAAATAAATTGAATGATAACTTTGATTATTTCTACATAAAAAAAGCAGATGCTTCTCGCATTTACGGTTTAGAATGGGAACATATTCTCTCGCCAAATAGAATTAGTTTTTTGGTGGATAAAGAGACATTAATAGAAGAACACATTGTAGGAATTCCAGCCGATCAATTCTTAAATCAAAAAATTATGTTTGGTGATATTGAAAATCATATCGATGAAGTTCGTATAGCCAAAGAGTTCGTTAAATTTAATGAACGTTGTTTCATTCGCCTTCTAGGTGATATGCACTCCAGTAATTTTGTGATTGATGTTACCCCTGATTTTGAAGAAACGCATTATAGAATGCGAGCTATCGATTTTGACCAACAATCTTTTGAATTTAACAAAAAAGTATACATGCCACAGTTTTTCAAACAAAATTTGAAGTTTGTAGAGTTAGTTTCGAAAAATTTAACTCCAGAATCAGTTAAACAATACCAAAAAGAAGAACGCTCTATGATTGCAAGCCGAATCCGGAATTCAAAATATCAAGTTAAAGAATTATTAGATGTAATGATTTTGGATGAGATAGCTCCTAAAACGAACATTGATTCATTAAAGAAAGAACTAGCAGATCACTATGATTATTTGCCATTTCATAAAGCAAAATCCATGGGTGATATTTTTAAAACTAGTTTAAAAATGTTGGTTAAAAGAAAGTCAAATTAAAAAAGGCTACATAAAAAATGTAGCCTTTTTTAATTAATGTTCTTTTGATGTATGTTAGAAGGTAACTACCCCAACATTAGTTACATTACCTACAGTTACGTTTTGGTTTGTAATTGTTTTTTCTGAAAAATTAGACTTAGGTATAAACTTAAGGGAGTAACTGCCAATGGTTAATCCTTTCACCAGAAATTTTCCTTGAGCATTAGTAAACGTGCTTACCGTATCAGTACCTTTAATAACATAAATTACAGGTTCTGCTTCTACGGGGCTAACGGTTCCGGTTATGCTTCCAGTATTATTTTCAACTATAACACGTATTACAGGTTTTAGCATATAATTATTGTTTCCTGTAACCACTACCGATTTTGCTACATCAAAATCTAGCAGAAAGCGGTATGTTAATTCTGCTTCCAAATTGGTTTGCACGTTAAGTTTTAAGCCAGTTTGGTTACCACTGGGTACCGTAATATTTCGCATGGTTCCGTTTACTACGATGGTGTTATTGCTACCTAAAATTAATCGGATTTGAGAAATTCTACCGGAAGGGATTTCGGCACTAGCAATTAAAGAATCTAAGCCATTGGTTAGCTTCAGGATATCTATCATTCTTGGCGTATCGTCTAATACACTCCATCCAGAGTTCTGATTACCTTGATTAAGATGATATTCCACACGCTGAATATCCAAGTTTAACGCATCATAATTTGCAGGGGAATCTGTTATTCTGATTTCTACCTTGCTGGTATTTGCATTTTTCTTACATCCTGTAATTGCAATAAATGAAATGGTAAACAGCAATAAAGCGGAAATTATTTTAAGTGCTTTCATAAATAATTGGGTTTAATGTTCAATAACATTTATGTTACAATTATGATGCCATTTGGTTTCTTCTAATCAATCTATTAAATCGATATAATAGAAAAATAGCGGCAAATGTTAATCCTATAAATAATCCCCACCAAACCCCTTTTGCTCCAAATCCTAAGTTTATTCCTAAATAGTATCCAATAGGTAAAGCTAGCCCCCAGTAGGCTATTAACGTAATTAAGGTTGGAATTTTAACATCTCCCATACCTCTTAAAATACCCAATCCTACTACTTGTATACCATCCGAAATCTGAAAAATAGCAGCTATGGTTATTAAGGATGCCGCCAAACTTATCACGTCCATATCTTTAATATAAAAGGTAGGTAATACATTGTTAAACAGAAAAAAGCATAATCCGAAAAAACCCATGGCAAATGCTACCATGATATAACCTGCATTGCCAGCAATTCTTAATTCTTCGAAATATTTCCTTCCAAAACTATTCCCAACCCGTATGCTTGCAGCAGCAGAAACACCCATTGCAAACATAAATGTAAGAGCAGCTAAATTCAATGCGATTTGATGCGCAGCTAAGTCTGTTGCACTTATTTGGCCAATTATTACTGCTGCCCCTGAAAATGCGCCTATTTCAAAAATCCATTGCATGGATGTAGGAATGCCTATTTTTAAAATGGTCCTAAATTGTTGATACTTAAATTTAAACCATGAATAGGAGGTGAGATATTTTTGAAAAAGCTGGTATTTGAAGATGAATAATGTGATAATAATTGCCATCACAACTCTAGAAATTAAAGTACCCCATCCGGCACCTTCTAAACCCATAGCAGCTGAGCCCAAATTGCCATAAATAAAAACCCAATTCAAAAAAACATTTAAAATATTAGCAAATACCGATATAAACATAGCTTGTTTAGTATGCGATAATCCTTCTGCAAATTGCTTGAAAGTAGAAAAAATCATTAAGGGAATAAGGGAAACTCCTATGATATGGAAATAGGGCATCGCTTCATCTACTACCTGTATATCCTGATCTAAATTATACATATAAAAGGAAGATAAGTATAGAATAGTAAATAAAATAAAGCCAGCAAACAGATTGATGAAAAAACTATGATTTAGCAATTTTCCGCATGCTTCATAATTGTTTTTTCCATCTTCTTGGGAGATAAGAGGGGTTAATCCAACTGCCAATCCTAATCCAGTAACCATAAAAATAGAGAATAAGCTACCTGCAAGTGCACAGGCTGCAAGCGGAATGGTACCTAATTGTCCTACCATGATGCTATCTGCCACTTGGGTAAGCATATGACCCACTTGAGAGATAACCACCGGCAATGCCAATGTAAACGTTCTCTTTAGATGATATTTGTATTCTGTAGATAGCATTTGTTGGCGAATATAGCCAGCAAATTAAAATATTTAGGCAGTTGTGTAAAATTCTGTTTTTTCTGTATTGTGCACTCTAATAACGCCCATTAGAACTAAATTTACCAAGATTCTGGATGCATTTCTTCTTGAAATATTCAATAGTTTACAATATTCAGCAAGGGTAATTCTTTCGTTTTTAGTTAAATATTCAAATAATGCCTTTTCTTTTGAAGAGTATTCTAAAATAACATTATCACCTTTTGTTTCTTTTCTTAATACATCTACTACTACTTTACTAGCAAGCAGGCTTTTGTCTTTTACTCGAATATAAACCCACCATTTATTGTCTTCACCCAAGGAGTAATGAGGTTTAGTATCACTTTCCTCAATATCTACTACTAATACAGTCTTATCATCAATGCTTACTTCCTCAAACCTGAGCTCTATAGCCGGTTTGCAATAAAAATGAGCTGCCTTGGTAAGCATATATCTCTCTTCTTCTTCAGATTTTACCCCCTTGATATTTCCATCATCAGATACACCAACTAATAGCTTTCCTCCTTTATTATTAGCGAAGGCTACCATGGTTTTTGCTATTTTCTCAAAACTTGTAATGGTTTTTTTAAAATCCAACGTACTGTTTTCGCCTTCAAAAATTAATCTCTTTATGTTCATCTCTCTTTATTAAAACCCTGAAACTACTTTTTGAGTATCGCTAATTTTGCGCATATACACTTCTATATCTACAACAGCACAAATTTCACCGTGTTTATCTATCACTTCTACAGGAAAAGTTCGAACAAATTTTCCAATGGTTTGTAGTGCCGTTTCAGCATCAGATATATCTTTTTCGGTTAATTCAAATTTTAAAGTTAAAGAAGTGTTACCAGGTTTTTTATATCGGATTTTGGCACTTTTTAACCAGCTTTGAACCTTTATTCCTTTTCGGGCAAAAATTTGCCAATACATGATTGCATAAAAAGGATCGGCAGCACTAAAAATAGTACCTCCGAATATGCTTTTGTTGAAATTCATGTTTAAAAGGCTTTTGCTTATTCTAACCTCCGCATTTCGGAAGCCATTACTGAAGCTTTTAATCCAAATTCTGGTAAATAATAGTGGGGGATAAAAATTTAGAAGCCATTTAAGACCACGTGGGCTGTAAATCATTGTAAATGCACCTTGTAAGAACAAAAACAAAAATAGTCTTTACAAGGATTTATAGTAATAAACTTATCAACGTATTACCACATTAAATCTACAATCGATTCGTACTCTGCCTCACCAAGTTTATACGCTCCACCGTTTACGTTATTCAGCTTTAAATTATCCAAAATTTTATCTCTTTCTGTTGAAGATATTTCTACTTCTTTTAACCGGACAGGGGTATTGATACTCTTGAAAAAATACTCTAATTCATTTATAAATAGCTCGGCAGCCTTAGCATCATCTTCTACATTTGTATTAAATACGTTTCTGTATAAAAAAGATAACTTATTAGTTAATGAATCTTTATGAAATTTTAACCAAGCAGGGTAAACAATAGATAAACCGGCACCATGTGGAATATCATATAAAACACTTAGTGTATGTTCAATGCCATGACAACCCCAGTCGCCGCCTTGTTTACCCAAACCTAATGAACCATTTAATGCATTAGTTGCTAACCACATAATGTTGGCACGTGCTTCATAATTATAAGGTTCTTTCTGTACTATTTGACCATATTTAATAGCCAATTTTAAGATAGAAGCGATGTAATGATCGGATAAATCAGATTGGCCTTTACCAAAATATAACTCAAAACAATGTGCCATTAAATCAGTTACACCATACGATGTATAATCAGCAGGGACAGTATAGGTTAGTTGTGGGTCTAAAAAGGCAACCTTTGGGTAAGTAAGTGGAGGTACTCCCCAGCCTCGTTTCATTCCGCTTACATTATCTTGTAATACCGTGTACGGATTACTTTCCGTACCTGTAGCGGCTAAAGTAAGAACACAAAGTATAGGTAAGGCTTTAGTGGGTTTTTCTTTCAACATATAAAAATCCCAAACAGAATGATTAGAATAAAAACCAGTTGCAACTGCTTTTGATGTATCAATTACAGAACCTCCACCAATAGCAATAATCATTTCGGCTCCAAATTCTTTGGCTAATAATACTGCCTTATCTGCATCCTGATATTCTGGGTTAGATTTTATACCCTCAAAAGTAATATGCTTTATAGATGCACTATTAAGTAAAGAAATGATGCGAGCATACAAACCCGATTTTTTAACTGACCCTTTTCCTATTAAAATAATTGCTTTTGAGCCAACTTTAGATGTTTCATCGCCAATTTGGTCGATAACATCTTTTCCGAAAATAATTTTTGTAGGATTATACCAGGTAAAATTGTGCATATGTAGTAGTTTGTCCGAAATATACGATAACTGTTTTAAATTGATTTTCTTTATCAACTAAAAATTAAAATTGATTTAAAATTTTTTATTTAGCATTCGTTTTTAATTTAGTCCGTCAAAAAATTAAATATGCCAGCTAAAGAAGTTAGCAATAAAAATGTGGCTCTGTTAATTATAGTTGCCGCTTTAGGATATTTTGTAGATATCTACGATTTAGTTTTGTTTTCCGTAATCCGTATCAAAAGTTTACAAGGGTTAGGAATAACAGACCCAGATGAACTTCTATCTAAAGGGGTACTACTCATCAATATGCAAATGATTGGCATGTTGGTTGGTGGGATACTTTTTGGGGTTTTGGGAGATAAAAAAGGCAGATTGAATGTATTATTTGGTTCTATAATTACATACTCTTTAGCAAATATTGCCAATGGCTTTGTGACAGATGTAACAACCTATGCTATCATACGGTTTATTGCAGGTGTGGGTTTAGCCGGAGAATTAGGTGCAGGCATAACACTAATTACAGAAACCATGAGCAAAGAAAATAGAGGATACGGAACTATGATTGTTGCAACAGTTGGCTTAATGGGTGCTGTAGTTGCAGCTTTAGTTGGTGATGCATTTGCCTGGCAAACAGCATATTTTGTTGGTGGAGGTATGGGATTATTTTTGCTTATTTTGAGAATAGGGGTTTTTGAATCGGGTATGTACATCAATCTAAAAAATAAAGCAGTTGAAAAAGGAAATGTATTGATGCTATTTACATCTAAAGCAAGATTTAAAAAGTTCATGAATTGTATTCTAATTGCTGTTCCGGTTTGGTTTGTTGTGGGTATATTGGTAACGTTTGCGCCAGAGTTTGGCATTGCATTAGGTGCAACTGAACCATTGAGTGCAGGAAAAGGAATTATGTACACCTATATTGGTATCTCTTTTGGTGATTTGTTAACCGGAACTTTAAGTCAACTATTCAAAACCCGAAAAAAAATTGTTTTTGTATTTTTAACATCTACTTATGCTACCATTTTATGGTATTTGTTTTCAAGAAATATAGATGCAAGTACATTTTATACCATTTGTGTAATGATGGGAATAGCCACCGGATTTTGGGTAGTTTTTGTAACCATAGCAGCCGAACAATTTGGAACAAATTTACGAGCAACAGTTACCACCAGTGTGCCTAACTTTGTGAGAGGCTCAGTAGTGCCTGTAACATTATCTTTTCAAGCCCTAAAATCTCAAATAGGAATTATAAATAGTGCATTAATTGTTGGCACAGTAACCGTAATTATTGCATTTTGGGCACTTTATTATTTAGAAGAAACTTACGGGAAAGATTTAAATTATTTAGAGGAATAATGAGTACTAATAAAGAAGAAATAGCCGAGTGGTTTAAGAGTTTACAAGATTCTATTTGTGCAGGTCTTGAAAATTGTGATGGTAAAGAGTCTTTTCAGGAAGAGATTTGGAAACATACAGAAGGAGGAGGAGGTAGAACACGGATTTTACAAAATGGAGCAATCATAGAAAAAGGGGGAGTTAATTTTTCGGCCGTTTCTGGAAAATTACCCGAAGCAGTTAGAACATCATTTAATGTAGATGATTCAACTTTTTATGCTACTGGAGTTTCTATAGTAATCCATCCAAATCATCCTTTGGTACCAATTATTCATATGAATGTTAGATACTTTGAGATGTATCCAACTAATCATCCAGATAAATCAACTTGGTGGTTTGGCGGAGGTATTGATTTAACCCCACATTATATCCTAGAAGAAGATGCCAAATATTTTCATCAGCAATTAAAAAACACGTGCAACGAATTCAACTCTAACTTTTACTCAGATTTTAAAACTTGGGCTGATAATTATTTTTTCATACCTCACAGAAACGAAACCAGGGGCATAGGTGGTATATTTTTCGACCGTCTTTCCCGAACCGATGAATTTACCAAGTCTGATAGATTTAACTTTGTAAAAGCAGTAGGCGAAACATTTCTGAAAGCTTACGTACCTATTGTTAATAAGAATAAAAAACTTGCATTTACAGAAGAACAAAAAAAATGGCAATATCTTCGAAGAAGCAGGTATGTTGAGTTCAATTTAGTGTACGATGCGGGCACAAAATTTGGATTAGAGACCAATGGTAGAATAGAATCTATTTTAATGAGTTTGCCGCCACAAGCTAATTGGATATACAATTTTATACCTACTAAAAATAGCGAAGAAGAAAAGACTTTAAATCTTCTAAAAAAAGGGTTAAATTGGGTCTAAATTTATCCACATAGCTGCTAAAACAGGCATATTTTGTTAACTTCGCGTAAGCATAAACTAATTAGTGTGAAATGGAAGACGGAGATAAAATTATCCCTATAAATATTGAAGAAGAAATGAAATCTGCTTACATCGATTATTCGATGTCGGTGATAGTTTCTAGGGCTTTGCCCGATGTAAGAGACGGCTTGAAACCCGTTCACAGAAGAGTACTTTACGGTATGCTAGATTTAGGCCTAGCAAGTAACAAAGCACATAAAAAATCAGCTCGTATTGTCGGTGAAGTGTTGGGTAAATATCACCCACATGGAGATAGTTCCGTTTACGATGCCATGGTTCGTATGGCACAAAATTGGTCATTACGCTACCCAATGGTAGATGGACAAGGGAACTTTGGCTCTGTTGATGGAGATAGTCCGGCAGCTATGCGATATACCGAAGCTCGTCTTAAAAAGATAGCTGAAGAAATGCTGGGGGATATAAATAAAGAAACTATTGATTATCAATTAAATTTTGATGATTCTTTATATGAACCAACTGTTTTACCTGCTAAAATCCCAAATCTTTTAGTTAATGGTTCTTCAGGAATTGCCGTTGGTATGGCAACCAATATGGCTCCACACAACTTAACCGAAGTTGTTGATGCAACCATAGCATACATTGACAATAGAGAGATTGAAATTTCTGAGTTGATGAAATTCGTAAAAGGGCCAGATTTTCCTACTGGTGGAATCATTTACGGATACGATGGAATCAAAGAAGCTTGTGAAACCGGAAGAGGTAGAATTGTACAACGCGCCAAAGCTGAAATTGAGACTTTAGCAAATGGCAGAGAAAGAATAATTGTTACCGAAATACCTTACCAGGTGAATAAGGCACTAATGATAGAGCGAACAGCTGATTTGGTAAACGATAAAAAAATAGAAGGAATATCAGATATAAGGGACGAATCTGACCGTCAGGGAATGCGTATTGTTTACGAAATTAAACGAGATGCAAATGCAAGCGTGGTACTAAATAACCTGTATAAATACACTCAATTACAAAATTCCTTTAGTATCAATAATATCGCCCTTGTAAAAGGACGCCCAATGATGTTAAATCTTAAAGATTTAATCCATCATTTTGTTGATCATAGGCACGATGTAGTAACACGCAGAACCAAGTTTGAATTAAATGAAGCAGAGAAACGTGCACACATACTTGAAGGATTATTAATTGCATTAGATAATTTAGATGCCGTTATTTCTCTAATTCGTAGTTCAAAAACTCCCGATGATGCAAGAGAAGGACTTATTTCGCAATTCGGATTATCCGAAATACAAGCCAAAGCAATTCTTGAATTACGTTTACAAAGATTAACCGGCTTAGAGCGAGATAAAATTAAAGAAGAATATACGGAGTTGATGAAAGAAATTGAATACTTGAAAAGCATTCTAAACGATGAATCTCTTCGTATGCAAATCATCAAAGATGAACTAGCTGAAGTAAAAGAAAAATATGGAGACGATCGTAAAACTTCCATAACGCATGCAGAAGGAGATATAAGTTACGAAGATATGATTGACGAAGAGGACATGGTAATTACCATTTCTCATGCAGGTTATATCAAACGTACAGCCGCTGACGAGTATCGTAAACAAGGAAGAGGTGGGAGAGGATCTATGGGGGGCAGTACTCGCGAAGAAGACTTTATTGAACATCTATTTATTGCCTCAACACATAATTACATTCTTTTCTTTACCGAACAAGGAAGATGTTATTGGTTAAAAGTTTGGGAAATACCAGAAGGTAGCCGTACTTCTAAAGGTAGAGCCATACAAAATGTTATAAATATTCCTAAAGACGATAAAGTAAAAGCATTATTCACAGTTAAAAATCTTACGGACGAAGAATATTTAAATTCAAATTTCATTATCATGTGTACTCGTAAGGGTACTATCAAGAAAACTTCATTAGAAGCTTATTCGCGCCCTAGAATAAATGGAATAAATGCCATAACAATTAATGAAGGAGATCAGTTATTAGAAGCAAGATTAACGGATGGGAGTTCTGAAATTTTGATGGGACTAAAATCCGGAAAAGCAATCAGATTTAATGAAAGTACGGTACGCCCGATGGGTAGAACAGCTGCAGGGGTTAGAGGAATTACTTTAGCCAACTCATCCGATGAAGTTATTGGCATGATTACTGTAAATAGTTCTGAAACCACTGTATTGGTAGTTTCAGAAAAAGGATACGGCAAACGTTCTTATCTAGTTGATCCTGAAAGCGGTGAAGATGAATACAGAGTGACAAATAGGGGAGGTAAAGGGGTTAAAACCATTAACGTAACCGAAAAAACTGGTAATTTGATTGCAATTTTAGATGTAAAAGATACCGATGATTTAATGATTATAAACAAATCGGGTATTACCATACGTATGGCAGTTAGTGAACTAAGAGTAATGGGAAGAGCAACACAAGGTGTACGATTAATACGCCTTAACGACGGAGACGAAATTGCATCTTTAGCTAAAATTGAAGAAATAGTATCTGACGAAAATGATGACAACCCAATAACAGAAGAAACAAATACATAAAAATTGAACTAAAAATATTTAATTTTAAATAAACAAACCATCAAAACAATGAAACGATTAGTATTATTAAGCAGTATATTATTTTTATTTACAACTGTATATGGACAAACTGCAGAGCTTGCTGCCGCTAAAAATAGCTTTTATATAGCACAGCTAGATGTAGCCAAAACAAATATTGATAAAGCAGAGACTATCTCCATTGATAGGTTTCAAAAAAATCCTAAGCGTCCTATCGATTCAGAAATTTATTTCTGGAAATCAAAAATTTATACTGAATTAGGTATTGATACGACCGATAAGTACAAAGAATTAAATCCATTATCTATTGCAGTAGAGTATTATGCCAAAACAAAAGCAGCTGGGCCTAGTAAAGGATTTTTAGAAGCTGAACTAGACGAATTATCTGGTAGAATTGCAGATATTTTAGGGTACAGGGGTGGTGTAGCTTATCAAAATGATGATTACGAGGGATCCTTAAATTTCTTCTTAATCTCTTCTGAGTTTTTACCTTCAGATACTAGCAATTATTTAAATATTGCTGTGGTTGCAAATAGATTAGAGAAAAAGGATGTTACTTTAAAAGCCTTAGAAAAATTAAAGGAAATGTCGTACAAAGATCCTTTTGTATATTTTCAACTAGCAACTTTTTACAAAGAGGCTGGTGATAATGATAAAAGATTGGAAGTTATCAAGTTTGGAAGAAAATTATTGCCATCTAACACGGATATTCTTGATTTAGAGATAGGCTATTATGTTGAAATGAATAATACGGATGAACTTTTATCAAGTATAAAAAGTGCCATTGACCTTAATCCAAATGACTCTGAGCTCTATTTAAATCTAGGCATTATTTATGAGAAGACTAACAATTTAGCTGATGCAGAAAAAGCATACAAAAAATCTTTAGAATTAGATGAAACCAATGTAGGTGCTCTTTACAATATGGGTGTACTGGTTTATAATCGTGCAGTTGAAATGGTAACAGAAACCAACAAGTTACCGGTTAACTCTAAAACTTTACCACAAATCAGAAAACTAGAAGAGGAGTACAATAAAGTATTTCGTCAGTCATTACCATACTTTGAAAAAGCTTTACAATATGATCCATCAGAAAAATCTACTTTGATGGCATTGAGTGAGGTATGTACAAGATTAAAAATGTATGATAAAGCGGAACAATACAGAACTTTATTAAACGCTATTAAATAATTATTAAAAGGGAAGTATACATAATTTCCCTTTCTTTTAGTATTATATACTTAACATAATATTAATTATATACTTTTAATGTATTTCATATAAATTAAATTTTGTAAAATTGTGCACGATGATAGTACTCTATAAAATACTTAATCAATTAAACAAATGGGTTTTGCCAAGCATGATTCATAAAGATTTAACAAAATTAAAAACCTGGGAAAAGGCAATTGTGGGATATAGATATTGGGTACTATGTAAAATATTAGACTAATCTATATTATGTATAACAATACCTAGATGTAATTTTGGTTCAAACCGAGTAGATTTTGGTGGCATTACTTCTCCCTCGTCTGCAACAGCAAACAATTCCTCTATTGATGTAGGATGAACCGTAAATCCTACGGTCATTTCACTTGTATCAATTTTCGCTTTAAATTTTTCGATTCCTAAAACATCTCCCATAAAATCAATTCGTTTATCCGTTCTGGGATCTGTTATTGCTAAAATATCTTGTAGAATTAATGTTTGTAACAAACTAACATCTAATTGTTTAACCGGATCATTATAATTTATCTTATCTGGATGGATGTTTAATTTATACCATTTACTGTTTAAATAAACGCCAAATTCATTTTTTTTAGTGGGAATTACATCCGCTACCGATTCGCTTACAACACCAATTGAGGTTAATCTATCTAGAAAATCCTTTTCCGATAATCCATTTAAATCTTTCACCAACCGATGAAAGGTTAAAATCTGTAATTGTTCAGACGAAAAATAAATGGATGAGAAGAAATTATACTCTTCGGTTCCCTTGTGACGGAGATTATTTTTTCTTCTTTCTATGCCCAACATGGAAAAAGCGGCAGCACGATGATGCCCATCTGCAATATATGCATAGGGCATTTCAGCAAACCTATCTACATAAATTTTTATATCCTTTGGCTCTGTAACTGCCCATAATTGATGATTAGAATTATCTACCTTAAATTCAAAGGATGGTTTCTCTGAGCAGGTTTTTTGTAGCTTGTAATTTAAAATTTCATCGCTAGGATATGTAACAAGTACTGGATTTGCATCTATACCGGTATGCTGCAAATATTCTGCTAGATTTCTTTCTCTGTCTGCTCTGGTATGTTCGTGCTTTTTTATATTGTTATTTATGTAATCATCAATAAGGGTGATGGTCCAAATACCGATTTGGCTAATATTATTTTTAGTTAAACGATATACATAAATAGCTGGAGAATTTTCTCTAATAAGTATTCCGTTTTCTATAAAACCTTGTAGGTTCTCCGTGATTTTTTTGTGAATTAGTTCTTGCTTAGATCCTCTTAAAAATGTATTTTCTAATTCTGGATCTACCAAATGCAAAATGGATTTAGAGTTATTTCTTAATTGAATTTTAACAGATTCATGAAATGGTGTTTCCACCGGTTTAGCAATTACATCCTGAACATGTTTAGCATCCGGTCTTATTCCTCTAAATGCTTTAATAGTAGGCATTATTTCTTAAAAAAATCGATTATTAACCCTGCTAATTCAGTTCCAATTCTTTCTTGGGCTTCGTTTGTTGAAGCTCCAATATGAGGTGTTAAAGATATTTTTGGATGATGTAATATATCTGAACTTGGGTTTGGTTCATTTTCAAAGACATCTAATCCAGCAAAAGCTAATTTATCGGAGTTTAGAGCATCTAATAGTGCTTTTTCATCTATAACACCACCTCTTGAACAGTTAATAATACCTGCACCAGATTTCATCCATTCTAACTCTGATGATCCTATCACTGGTTTACCATCATTAGTGGCAGGAATGTGAATAGTAACAAAGTCGGATGAGGCAAGTAAATCTTGTAAATTTGAATTACGAGCAGTAAACGTAAGCGATTTATTCTGGGAGAAATTTACTTCTACTTCCGGATAGAAATTGAAAATATCATAAGCAATTACATCCATTCCTAATCCAAAAGCTATTTTAGCAACCTCTCTGCCAATGCGTCCAAAACCTACTATCCCTAAAGTTTTTCCCCTTAACTCAATTCCTTTTGCATAAGCTTTTTTCAAATCGTTAAACTTGGTATTTCCATCGATTGGCATTTTTCTATTTGCATCATGTACAAATCTTACTCCATTGAATAAATGAGAGAATACCAATTCTGCTACGGATAGAGAGGATGCTGCCGGAGTATTAAATACTGCAACTCCCTTATTTTTTGCATATTCAATATCAATATTATCCATCCCTACTCCTCCTCTACCAATTAATTTTAAATTCGGACAGTTATCTAAAATATCTTTACGAACTTTTGTAGCAGAACGAACGGTTATGGCATCATATTCTTGTAATCCTTCTATTAATTGACCTTGGGGAATATGATTTGTTTCCACCAAAAATCCGGCATCTTCTAATAATTTTTTTCCAATGGGATCTATGCCATCATTTGCTAATATTTTAATCATGATTGTTATTTAGGCGTGTAATTTTTCAAATTGTTGCATCACATTTACTAAGTGTTGAACACTGCTTAATGGTAGTGCATTATAAATGGAAGCTCGGAATCCCCCAACACTTCTATGTCCTTTCAGTCCGATGCAATTATTTTTCTCCGCAAATGCTAGAAAATCTTTCTCCTGTTCTGGTTTATTCATTACAAAACAAACATTCATTCTGGAGCGATCTTCTGTAGCACAGGTGCCTTTAAATAAAGTATTTCTATCAATTTCTGCATATAATATTGCAGCTTTCTCATTATTTATCTTTTCTACTGCTTTTATACCACCTTGTGATTTTACCCAACGAAGTGTAAGCATGGACACATACAAAGCAAAAACTGGAGGAGTATTGTACATGGAGCCCCCTTCTATGTGTACTTTATAATCTAACATAGAGGGAATTTTTCTATTTACTTTTCCAAGAATATCATTTTTAACGATGATTAATGTAGCACCTGCTGGGCCCATATTTTTTTGTGCACCAGCATAGATCAAATCAAACAGGTTAGCATCAATTTCTCTGCTAAATATATCGGAAGACATATCACATACTAGTGGCACCGAAACGGAAGGAAATTTTTGTAGTTGTGTACCATAAATAGTGTTATTTGAGGTTATATGAAAATATTTTGAATCCGAAGGTATTTTGTAATCTACAGGAATATGTGAATAATTTGACTCTTTAGAAGAAGCTACCACATTAACATTGCCAAATAATTTGGCCTCTTTTATAGCTTTATTTGCCCATACACCTGTATCTAAATAGGAAGCATTTTCATCTGCATCTAATAAATTATAGGGTACCATTGCAAATTGCAGACTAGCCCCACCTTGCAAAAAAAGTACAGAATAACTATCGTTTAAATTCAATAATTCTTTTACTAAAGAACATGCTTCATCCACAACCGCTTCAAACTCGGTGGTACGGTGAGAGATTTCTAAAAGAGACAATCCAATTCCATTAAAATTTAAAATAGAATTACTCGCTTCTTGAAGTACTTCTTGAGGTAAAATGCCAGGTCCGGCTCCAAAGTTATGTTTCATTTTTAGGGGTTTGTTTACAAAGTTAAAAAGCCTTTTAGAACTTAGCTATCAATTTTATATTAATTTGTCTACCAGTTAAAAAATTAGGAATGGCAAATTGCCTGTTGTCTACGTCTTTTAACCATAAATAAGAAATAGTATTGTTTATGTTTAATAAATTAAATACCTCTGCATAAGCTATCAATGATTTTAATTTTCGTTTGTTTTCTATGGTTGGTTGTTGTAAAAAATCTTTAGAAAAACCAATATCTATTCTTCTGTATGCTGGCACTCTAAGTGTGTCTTTATATCTTTCAAAATCTGGCGGGCCAATAGGCAACCTAGATCCAAACAATATATTTAAATGTACTTTATAACTAGGGTTTTTTACTAATTTATCTTGAAAAAACATGGCAAAGTTAACTCTTTGATCTGTGGGCCTAGGAATGTAACCCGGAAAAACCCTTTTAATTACATTGTCATTTTCATCTAATTCATCAAAAAAATCACCTATTATGTCTTCTTCTGTTTTTTGAACAGAAAGGCTAAAAGTTGATTCTAAATCTTTTACTAAAGCACCGCTAATTCTTAAGTCGATTCCGGTAGCATAACCTTTAGAAATGGTATTTTCTAAATATCTAACTCTAACATTATCCACTTCGTATGGTAAAATATTGTCTAATTTTTTATAGTAAATATCACCCAAAAATTTAAAATCAGAGTTTAAAAATTTGAAATTATAATCTAAACCACCTACAAAATGAATAGCCCGTTGAGCCTTTGTGTTCTTATTTAAATTACCAGTAATTCCTCTTAACTCTCTGTAAAAAGGCGGCTGATGATAAGCGCCTCCAGAAAACCTGAAAATTATATCTCTTTGCCATCGAGGGTTGAAAGCAAAACTAACCCGTGGGCTTATGGTCAGTTGATTATTGATATCCCAATAGGAAGTTCTCAATCCAGTTGTAACACTGATATCACCCCCTGAAAAATCGATTGTGTTTTGAATATAGGCTGAAAATCTGTTTGATTTTAAGGTGTTTTCTGCTCTATATGCAATAGGAATAATGATTTGATTTTGATTATTAGGCAAGATAAAGCCAGTAGAATCTATGAATTGTAATTCATTTAGTTTATCAAATACATTTTCATACTGGTATTTTAAGCCCCAAAGAAGTTGTACTACTCCGTCGTTAAAGGCTCCTTTATGTTCAACTGAAGTAATTTGAGCATCGAATTCGTTCCTAGCTCTATCATAAAAGCTACCAGACCCTAAATTATTTTTGGTGTTACCAAAGTTTTCATTCCCTATGTTACTTTCAATTTCATCTAATTGATAACTTCCTTCTATATCAAAACTCTCGAATTCAATGGTTCTAAATTGGGAAGTAATAAGCTTAAGTTGTAGTTGTGAGGTTGGTTTGTATGTAGTTATGAATGCACCAGTAAAGTTTTCGAACTGGTTTCGTTCTTTACCTTCAAAAAATACATTCAAACGCAGTATTTGTGAGAAATCACCAAAGATGGTTTCTCTATTTTTTGGAACTAGTTCAAACCGATTAGAATTAAAATTTAATAGTGTTGAAAAATCCCAAAAACGATTTGGAGAATACTGAATAAATGATTGAACATCTATTGCTGATGGTGAGTAATCCCCTTTTGTATCTAATGTAGATAATAAAAAATTTGTCTTATTACGGAAGCCAAACAGCATCCCTAATTTTTTATTTTTTGTACTTTTTTCTAAAGAGATAGAAGATCCTAGAAAACCACCTGTTGCAGTTAAAGTATTTTTATCGGGTTTTTTGTAGGTTATGTCTAAGACAGATGACATTTTGTCTCCATACTTAGCATCGAAACCACCAGAAGAAAAACGTATGTTTTTAACTAAATCGGAGTTAATAAAACTTAATCCTTCCTGCTGTCCTGATCTAACCAAGAAGGATCTGTAAATTTCTACATCGTTTATGTACACCAAGTTCTCATCAAAATTGCCGCCTCTTACCGAATACTGAGAACTTAGCTCGTTATTAGATGAAACTCCTGGAAGATTTTTTATTATGGCTTCGAAACTACCCGAAGCGTTTGGTAATGAAATAGATAAATTTGGGTCGATGTTAATAGTATTCTGATTGCGAGTTCTATTGCCTCTAACAGAAACAACGCCTAAGTCTACTGAAGTGTTAAGAAGTATTTTATTAAAGAAATAGCTACTTTCAGGTGCAATCCTGAAACCATTTTCTGATTGGCGGAAACCTAGTAATGTATATTGTAAAACTACACGAACCGACGGAGGAACTTCTATTTCATAAAACCCGATAGAGTCTGAAATTGTAAATATCTGTAAATCTATTAAATTGATGATAACACCATCAAGCGGAACACCTTCCCTATCTGTTACATACCCGTAAATGCTAGTTTTTTTTTGAGCAAAAAGACCCGTTGAAAATAATATGATACCTACTACGGAAACTAGTTTCCTCATTACATTTAAATTATTAACGAATCGGATTGAAGGCTTTTAAGGTTACTTATTTCTGCTTTTGGATTGGTAGCTGAGAATACTGCATTTCCTGCCACTAATACATTTGCTCCGGTTTTAAGTAAAGCCAAAGCGTTTTGTGAACTAACTCCACCATCAATTTCTATTAAAGTATTTGACCCTTTTTTATTAATTAAATCTTGTAACGATTTGATTTTGGAATAAGTATTTTCTATAAATTTTTGACCGCCAAAACCAGGGTTTACGGACATCAAACAAACTAAATCTATATCTGCAATAACATCTTCTAACTGTGAAACGGAAGAATGAGGATTAATGGCTACACCGGCTTTCATGCCCAAAGCTTTAATTGCTTGCAAACTACGATGTAGATGTGTGCTAGCTTCTAAATGAATAGTTAAAATATCGGCACCAACTTTTTTAAATTCTTCAAAATATTTTTCTGGTTGGATAATCATTAAGTGTACATCTAATGGCTTTTTGGCGTATTTTTTTATTGCGTTAATTACCGGTAATCCAAAGGAAATATTGGGTACAAAAACACCATCCATTACATCTACATGAATCCAATCTGCTTCACTTTCATTTAACATTTCTACATCTCGTTGTAAATTGGCAAAATCTGCAGATAATATAGAAGGGGCAATGAGATGTTTCATAATAAAAATCGTATATTCTTCAAATATACAGTTTAAGTATATTTGACAAAACAATTTTAAAATAGCTATTTAATGAAGATTATAACAAAGTTTTTCAGTTTACTCGGATTATTAATTTTATCCAATGCAGTTAGTGCACAATCTATATATTCTAGCTATAACGGCAGTGTAATTTTTTATTCCTATGCCCCTTTTGAGAATATAAATGCAGTATCAGAAAATGGAGTTTCTGTAATTAATGTAAATAAAAATGAAGTCATTTTTGAAATGCAAATTCGATCTTTTGTATTTGATATGGCATTAATGCAAGAGCATTTCAATGAAATTTATATGGAAAGTAATCGATTTCCAAAGGCGCAATTTAGAGGATCCTTTGATGAACCGTTAAATTTATCTATTGACGGTGAATTTGGTTTTTCAGTAACAGGTAAGTTAGAAATAAAAGGAGTATCTAGAGTTAGAACTATACCAGGCTCCATCACCATTAAAGATGGTAAAATAACCAGAATACAATCTGCATTTACAGTTAATTGTAAAATGCATAACATTAAAATACCTAAAATATACTCCACAAAAATTTCAGAAAACATTGAAATAGTTATAGATGCATCCTATGTTTTATATGCAAACTAGTTTTCTCGATAGTTATATACATTAAAAAGCCCCGACGATATATGTCGGGGCTTTTTGTTTGAGGTTGATTAATAGTTATCTTCTATTGCCTCTATCGTTTCTGTCATTTCTTCCTCCTCTGTCGCCACTTCTTTCCCGATTTTCACGTGGTGCTGGTTCGGGCATTCCTTCTGGTCGTGGAATTAATGCTTTTCTGGATAGTTTAAATTTACCTGTCTTTTTATCTACTTCTAAAAGTTTAACGGTTACTTTATCTCCAATTTCAAAAACGCCATCCATGGTTTCATAACGTTTCCAATCAATTTCAGAAATATGTAATAATCCATCTTTACCTGGCATAAATTCCACAAAAGCACCAAATGCTTGTATGTTTTTAACTATACCTTCATACGTAGCACCAATATCCGGTACAGCAATGATGTTGTTAATTCTTGTAACAGCTGCATCTATAATTGATTTTTCTGCCGCAAATATTTGAACTATACCTTTGTTATCTACTTCTTCAATGTTGATGGTAGCACCGGTTTCGCGTTGCATTTCTTGTATAACTTTACCGCCAGGGCCAATAATAGCTCCGATAAATTCTCTATCTACAATTATTTGAATAATTCGTGGAGTATGCGGTTTGAATTCAGGCTGAGGCTCTGCAATGGTTTTATTCATCTCATTTAAAATGTGCAAACGACCTTCTTTTGCTTGCAATAATGCTTCCATCATTACATCAAAAGATAATCCTTCTACTTTTAAATCCATTTGGCATCCTGTAATTCCTTTTTCCGTTCCGGTTACTTTAAAATCCATATCACCTAAATGATCCTCGTCTCCTAAAATATCAGAAAGTATAGCATATTTTCCAGATTTAGCATCCGAAATCATACCCATTGCAATACCTGAAACTGCAGCTTTAATTTTAACACCCGCATCCATTAATGCTAAAGAACTCGCACAAACGGTTGCCATGGATGAAGAACCATTAGATTCTAATACATCCGAAACAATTCTTAATGTATATGGGTTTTCTTCTTCTGGTGGTAAAACTTGTTTTATGGAACGCATGGCTAAATTTCCATGTCCTACTTCTCTTCTACCAACTCCACGCATCGGTCTAGCTTCGCCAGTTGAAAACGGTGGAAAATTATAATGTAAAAGAAACTTATTGTATCCATTAAACATGGCACCATCTACAATTTGCTCATCTGTTTTAGCTCCAAGCGTCACTGTAGTAAGCGATTGTGTTTCGCCGCGAGTAAATATTGCAGAACCATGAGTAGAAGGTAAATAGCCAATTTCACTCCAAATTGGGCGAATTTGTTTGGTATTTCTACCATCCAAGCGTATACCTTCATTTATCACCATGTCACGCATCGCTTCTTTTTCTACATCGTGGTAGTATTTTTTTGCTAGGCTAATGGTAGTTTCTTCTGCGTCCTCTCCTAATGAAATAATAAATTCTTCGATTATTACTTTAAAAGCAGCAGAGCGTTCTTCTTTTGGTAACCCAGATTTAGCAACTTCATATACTTTGGAATATGTAGCTTCTTTAACTTTTTCTTTTAATTCTGGGTCGTTTGTTTCGTGACTGTACTCTCTTAAAGTTTTAGCCCCAACCATATCGCGCAACTCAAGTTGTGCTTTTACTTGTTGTTTTATGGCTTCGTGACCTATTTTAATAGCATCAATCATGTCTTGCTCAGAGCATTCTTTTGCTTCACCTTCTACCATCAAAATTTCTAATTCTGATCCTGCAATTAGAAAATCTACTTCTGCTCGTTCAATCTCAGTAATCGTTGGATTAACTTTAAACTCACCATCAATTTTTGCAACTCGTACTTCAGAAATTGGTCCGTTGAATGGAATATCTGAGATGGTTAAAGCTGCAGATGCTGCTAAACCAGCTAATGCATCTGGCATTACTTCTTTATCTGCTGAGATTAATGATATTAAAACTTGAACATCGGCATGATAATCTTTTGGAAATAAAGGACGTAATGCACGATCAACTAATCTAGAAATTAGAATTTCATAATCTGATAAACGAGCTTCGCGACGTTGGAAACTGCCAGGTATACGACCTGAAGCAGCAAACTTTTCTTGGTAATCTACCGATAATGGTAAAAAATCTAATCCCGGACGGGCTTCTTTTGCAGAAACTACGGTGGCTAATAACATGGCATCGCCCATACGAACAACTACAGCACCGTCTGCTTGCTTTGCAAGTCTGCCGGTTTCAATGGAAATTTCTCTACCATCGGGCAGAGCAAACGTTTTAACAATTCCTTTTGGAGACATCTTTATTCTATTTTATTTCAATTTGTACAATGATAAATAAAAAGCCCCCATTTACGGGGGCTTTCACCTGTATTTTCGAATTACTTACGTAGTTCTAGGGTTTTAATAATGGCACGGTAACGCTCAATATCTTTTTTCATAAGATAATTAAGGTGTGCACGTCGCTTCCCTACTAATTTTTGTAGTGCGGTTTGGGTTGAAAAATCTTTACGATTTTTCTTCAAATGTTCTGTTAAATGCGCAATTCTATAAGTGAATAATGCAATTTGACCTTCAGTACTACCGGTATCGGTTGCACTATTTCCGTGTTTAGAGAATATCTCTTGTTTTACTTCTTTACTTAAATACATTTCCTGAATGTTATTAAAGTGTGTAACAATAATTTAATTAGATGGCAAAGATACTATTTTGGTTTATAAACTCAAATGATTTCTTTGTTGTTGCTACAGAATAAATACCTTAGTTAAATTTTATTCTGATGCTTAAATCCAATTGCGCAATTTTTGAATCTACGTTTCAAGTGAGGCCTGATGATATAGATATGTTTCAACATGTACATAATAGTAAATATTTTGATTACGTATTGGCTGCTAGATATGATCAAATGGGACGATGCTATGGTATGCCTATGGAGAAATTCTTAGAAATGGGTTTTGGTTGGGTAGTGAATACGGCTTTTGTGCAATACAAAAGAGCATTAGGACTAGGAGAATGGTTTGTAGTACGTACCACTATTCTAGATATTGGTGGTAACGATGTAAAAGTTGGTTTTGAAATAGTGAGTCAAAAATCTAAAAAAATAACCTGCGATGGTTGGTTTAACTACACGATGATAAACTTAGAAACAAAACGCGCTGAAAAAATTCCGGAGTGGATTATAGAAAAATACACCATAGTTTTAAAGCAAGATTAAATTTTTCTGATTTTCTTCTACTTGAGACTTTCTGCAATCAAATTACCATAAAATTCGCTCATGGATTGTCCCATGCTTCTTATTTGGCGGGGTACAATACTATTTTCAGATTGACCTGGAATGGTATTGATTTCTAAAAAGTAAAAATTGCCAGATTTTTCTTCCAGTATTAAATCGGTGCGAACTACTCCCCTGCAATTTAAACGGATATAAATGTCTTTAATAAGTTGGTGAATGGTTTCTTGTTGAATTCTAGTTAAATTTTCGGCAGGTGTTATCTCATCTGTAATTCCGGGAGTATATTTTGCTTCGTAATCAAAAAACTCTTTAGATGAAATAATTTCTGTAATAGGTAAAACCTGAATAATACCATCTAATTTTACAGCTCCAATGGAAAACTCTCTACCCGATATAAATTCTTCTATAATGATTTGTTCGTCTTCAGAAAATGCTTTATCCATTGCTTCTGGTAGCTGCTCTTTTAACTTTACTTTGCTCATACCTATGCTACTCCCTCCATTATTTGGCTTGATGAATACAGGAAGAGTAAGTTGATTAAGTATTTCATCAACACTGTACTTATTTTCTTTAAATAATTGTAAGGAGCGTGCTATATGTAAATGAGGTATATCTTTCACTACACTTTTAGTATAGCTTTTGTTCATGGTAATGGCCGAAATACAAGAATCAGAAGTGTTGTGTGGAATGTTTAATAATTCAAAGTATCCTTGCAATTTACCATCTTCACCTGGTGTACCATGTATGGCTATAAAAGCCAAATCGAATGTTATTTTTTCACTATTAATATTTATACTGAAATCATTTTTATCTACTTCAACTCTATTATCTTCAAAAATGGCATACCACCCTGTTTTATCTATATAAATACGATATACAGTATATAAATCTACATTTATGTGCGATGCGATAACATCGGCGGTTTTTATGGAAATCACCGATTCGCCTGTAAAGCCCCCCGCAATTAGTGCAATATTTTTCTTATTCATAAGTTCATCTAAACAGTCAAATATATTAAGATTGCATAATGAATTTAATTTCCTGATATTTTAAATTAATTTTGAGTTCGAAATAATAAAATTCCATGGGTAAGTTTATTGCACTGTTACAAACAAAGGTTTTTTGGAAAAATGTTTTATTGAGTATAGGTTTAGTATTTACGGTACTTCTTATTGTGTTCCTAAGCCTAAAATATTATACTCGACACGGACAATCTATAACCGTTCCGGATTTGCGGGGTACTAATATTATACAAGCAACGGAAGCCTTAAACAGCATGGGTTTTAAATATAAAATTGATTCTACCTATGCAGTAGACAAGATACCCGGAACTGTGTTTGAACAAGACCCTGATGCAAACTCTAAAGTAAAGGAGGGCAGAACCATCTATTTAACAATAGTAACTAGTGCTATCCCTACCATTGTATTGCCCGATTTATTTGACATGACCTATGTTGAAGCGGTTTCTGTTTTAGAAAGTTATGGTTTAAAAGTTGGGCAATTAATTTACAAAGCAGATGTAGCACAAAAAATATTAGGTATATCTCAAAATGGTGAAAATTTACGTCCTGGAATTGTATTACCAAGAGGATCAGTTATTGATTTAATCATTGGTGATGGTTCTGGAAGTGAATTCGTAAACGTTCCATATTTAATAGGCCTATCGTTAAATGAAGCAGGATTTGTAATTAGAGGGGCTTCCTTGATGCTAGGTTCTGTATTTTATGATAGTAATGTAACAGATTCTGCAAACGCAGTTGTTTATAAACAGTTTCCTGAAGTATTGTTATCTGATACAGCTAAATTAGTTCCGCAGGGTACTACTGTGAATTTGTTTTTAAGACAACGCTAGCATATGGAAGTTAATGCAGACGACTTACATAATATTATTTCCACCTCATCTTCTGTAATTCTACTTGATGTAAGAGAAAAAATAGAATTTCATACGTATAACATTGGAGGCATAAATATGCCGCTTAGTAATTTTTTGAATAGTATAGAGGATGCAGAGTTGGACAAAGAAGAAAAAATTTATGTAATCTGCCAACATGGAATTAGAAGCAAAACCGCTCAACAAATATTAATTAAAGCTGGATATTTACAGGTAATAAACGTTAAAGGAGGAATAACAAGCTATCATAAAAAATATGCCGAAAAGAAAATCTAACAAAACATCTACGCTAACCAAAATACTTTTATCTATACTCTTAACTGGATTGATTGTAGTATTGCTGTGGGGTTATGGAGTATATAAGAAAATGTTTTCGCCAAATGTTAGCATCATTCAGGAAGAACCTTATTATCTGTACGTACCTACCGGTTCTACTTTTGATGATTTAATTAAAAATATAAATAGCAATACTTTGCTTAAAAATGTAGATGATTTTAAATGGTCTGCAGAAAAAATGAAATTTGGTAAAAACTTAAAGGCAGGCAGATATAGGATAACCGAAAGAATGAGCAATCGTGAGATAATTACTCTACTTCGTACAGGTAAACAAGAGCCATTAAACATTACATTTCAGAATATTAGATTAAAAGAAACTTTGGCTGGAATGGTGGCAAGAAGATTAGAATTTGACTCCACATCATTAGCTTCTTTATTAAACGATGTAAATTTTACTGCGAAATATGGTTTTACTCCTCAATCAGTAAAGGCTGTATTTATACCAAATACATACCAATATTATTGGAATACATCTGCCGAAGAATTTTTTGAAAGACAATATCGCGAATACAAGAAGTTTTGGAATGAAGAAAGGACCAAAAAAGCGAAGGAAATTGGATTAAGTCTTATTGAGGTTAGTATAGTTGCTTCCATCGTAGATCAAGAAACAAACATGGTTGATGAAATGCCTACTGTAGCTGGTGTTTATATGAATAGATTACAGAAAGGACAAAAATTAGAAGCTGACCCTACGGTTATCTTTGCATTCGGAGATTTTACCGTTAAAAGAGTAAGAGGTAATGCAATGCTAAGAAACCCATCTTTGTATAATACTTACATGAATACCGGTTTGCCACCCGGTCCTATTTGCATACCCGGACCAAAAGAGATAGATGCTGTTTTAAATTACGAAAAACATAATTATTACTATTTCTGTGCTAAAGATGATTTTTCTGGTTATCACGCATTTGCTACTACTTACAGCCAACATTTGCAAAACGCCCGAAGGTTTCAGAAAGCATTAAATGAAAGAAATATTCGTTAGTTATGTTTACACACGAAACTAAAATTAGGGTACGTTACGGAGAAACCGATCAAATGGGTTTTATGTACTATGGCAATTATGCAGCTTATTATGAAGTTGGGCGAGTAGAATTATTACGTAGTACCGGATTATCTTATAAACAGTTGGAAGAAGATGGTTTTTTACTTCCCGTATCTGAGCTAAGTATCAAATATTTGCAACCTGCAAGGTATGACGAGGAAATTACGGTTAAAACGATAGTTACAAATATGCCAGGTATAAGAATAAATTTTGATTTTGAGCTTTATAACGTACGAAAAGAACTAATAAATACAGCAAAAGTGCAATTGATATTTATGTCGGATAAATACAACAAACCTTGTCGACCACCTAGTTATTTTATAGATGCATTTGCACCTTATTTCAAAGTATAAATTATATGTCTAAGCTGCGTCAATATTTTGCTGAGTCCTCCTTATACAAAAAGATAATTTTTAAATCTAAAACTGTCAATCTCCCTGGTTTTACAAACCTGCCTATTTATACAGTTGCTAAATTCTTATATTCAGAAATAAAAAGAGAATCTATCACCATCAAAGCATCTGCATTGGCGTTTAATTTCTTAATGGCAATTTTTCCGGCTATCATCTTCTTATTTACATTAATTCCATATATACCAATTGATGGTTTTCAAGAACAGCTTCTATCTATCTTAATGCAAATTCTTCCTCAATCTGCTTTTTTAGCTTTTGAAGGAACCATTACAGATATCTTAAAAAACCAAAATACTGGACTATTATCCGTTGGATTTATTTTAGCTATGCTATTTTCAACGAATGGTATAGCTTACCTAATGGATTCTTTTAACAAGGCTAGTTTAGTAACAGAAAATAGATCTTTTATCAGAAAAAGAATTATAGCATTTGCACTTACCATTGCCATATTACTCATAACCATTATAGCGGTGGGTACTATTGTAATTGGAGAATTTATCATAAACTACTTAGATACCTTTGATAATGTAAGCGATAATATTTTCAAGTATATATTATATGTTTTTAAATGGTTAATTACCGGTGCCCTGTTTTTTATTGGAATATCTTTACTTTATTATTTTGGCCCGGCAAGAACTAAAGCATGGTATATTTTTAGTCCAGGTTCTATACTAGCAACCATTTTAACCGTTTTAACATGCGTTGCT
This sequence comes from Sphingobacteriaceae bacterium, assembly GCA_041743935.1. Classification (GTDB taxonomy): domain Bacteria; phylum Bacteroidota; class Bacteroidia; order Sphingobacteriales; family Sphingobacteriaceae; genus JBGTLU01. The sequence goes on along the minus strand of JBGTLU010000005.1, from coordinate 25,015 downwards.
TTTGCTTTTTATATCAATAGTTTTGGTGCATACAACAAAATATATGGTTCCATTGGTACATTAATAGTAGTTATGTTGTGGTTATATTTTAACTCCCTTGTACTGCTCATAGGTTTTGAATTAAATGCAAGCGTTGAACTATCAAAACGTAGCTTGCTTAAGCCAAATGACGAGATAAAAATTTAATTTTAAAAATATTTGCTGAAACAAGGCGTATTTGTACTTTTGCGGCGGAGAGATGGCAGAGCGGTCGATTGCGGCGGTCTTGAAAACCGTTGACTGTTAAAGGTCCGGGGGTTCGAATCCCTCTCTCTCCGCCAAAACAAAAAATCCCCTTGCTGTTAAGGCAAAGGGGTTTTTTGTTTTAAGTTTAATCTATTTTACTTATTTTCTATAAAATTTTCTTCAATCAACACATTAATTATACCATCTACCAAACCAACTTTTGGTACATGAATGGTTTTTATACCCGACCATTTCATTACAGTTAGAAATATTTCACAGGCCGGTATTATTACGTCTGCTCTATCTTGATTTAAACCTAACACGTTTATTCTGTCTTTTAAAGAGAACGAGTTCAGATAATCATACAAGGTTTTTAACTTATTAATGGTCAATGCTGTTTTTTCTTTCTCTCCAGAAAGTTTGAATAGTTTATTTATGTTTCCGCCACTACCAATACCAACCACACTTTTAAAGTTTTTTACATTGTCTTTTAACCAATCTCGCATGGCAATCCAAGTTTCATCTTTATCTTGATTATCTAAAATTCGGATAGTGCCAATATCAAATGAGTTAGATGCTATCATTTTTCCATTTGCAAATACAGAAAGTTCTGTGCTACCACCACCAACATCGATGTATAGATACGTTCTTTTTTTATCTAGTATTTGATCTGCATGGCTGCTATAAATAATTTTAGCCTCAATCTGACCATGAATGATGTGTAAGTTTATACCAGTTTCGGCAAGTATTCTCTCTGCTAACTCTTTGCCATTGTTTGCTTCTCTCATAGCTGAAGTTGCACAAGCCATGAATTTCTGAACTTTATAAACATCCATTAAATGTTTAAAAGCATGCATTGTTTTTACTAGTTCAGAAGCTTTTCTATCTGAAATATGTTTATCCAAAAAAGCATCATCCCCTAGTCGTAATGGAACACGAATAAGTGTATTCTTCTTAAAACTAATGACATCATTAGCTTCTATTATATCTGCTATAAATAATCTTACAGCATTAGATCCAATATCAATTGCGGCATATTTCAATTTCTGGGTAGTTTAGGTAGAAGATTTATTTGCTAAATAATTATATGTATCTATTTGAGAGCGATGATTAATATCCATCTCTAATTCCCTGTAATGGTTAGATTGCTTTTTATCTATAACTCTAGCTTTTGTATTGTCTTTTAATTGTATTTCAATTATGTCACGTATTTCTTTCATTAGTTTTTCATTATAAACCGGAAAAGCTACTTCTACTCTGTAATCTAAGTTACGTGTCATCAAATCTGCAGAAGATAAGAAAAAACGTTCCTTTCCGCCATTACTAAATATAAACACTCTAGCATGTTCTAAGAATTTATCGATAATGCTGATAACTTTTATATTCTCGCTAAATCCTTTAACGCCCGGAATTAATCGACAAATGCCTCTTATAATTAATTTAATTTTCACTCCAGCATTACTTGCTTCATACAATTTAGCAATCATTTCTTCATCTACTAAACTGTTCATTTTTAGTATTATGTAACTTTTTATGCCACTTTTTGCATACTTTATTTCTGTATCAATTAGATGAAATAATTTTTTACGAAGATCTTTTGGTGCTACCAATAGGTGTTTATAAGTACCACGAACTACCCCTTTTTCTAATTCTAAAAACAGCTTATTAAGTTCATCCGTTATTCTTACATCGCGTGTTAGTAAATTATAATCTCCGTAAAGTTGTGCAGTTTTTTCATTGAAATTTCCGGTTGCTAAATTTGCGTAATTAACTAGTTTACCAGATTCGAGACGGGTAACTAAGCAAATTTTAGAATGAATTTTCCGATTAGGTGCACCGTGTATTACCTTAACGCCTTCATCTATGAGCTTCTCAGTCCATTTTAAATTCGCTTCTTCATCAAAACGAGCTTTTAATTCTATAAAAACCGTTACTTTTTTACCGTTTTTGGCTGCATTGATAAGTGCATTTATAACCATTGAGTTTTTGGCCAATCGGTAAAGAGTAATTTTTATGCTTTTTACTTTGGGGTCAATTGCTGCTTCTCTCAGAAAATTGATAATGTATTCGTAAGATTGATAAGGAAGATGAATTAATATATCGTGTTTTGCGATTTGAGCTATTATACTGGAATTTAATGGAATATTATTTACCCTTAAAGGAGTAATTTTTTTATACTCAAAATGTGGTCCACCAATATTTGGGAAAGCAAAGAAATCGCTAAAATTATGGTACTTACCACCAGGCAATAAATTACTGGCTTTCAAACCAATTTTACGAACCAAATTTGATAGTAATTCATCGGGTATATCCGCATCATATACCAAACGAACCGGACTGCCTTTTCTACGTAGTTTTAAGCCTTTTTCAACAGCTTCAACAACACTTTGAGATAAATCATTATCAATATCTAGCTCTGCATCTCTTGTTAACTTTATTGTATAGGCTTCATATTTATCATAATTAAATAAGGCGAAAATATCTTTTAGATTGTAGCGTATCACATCATCTAGCAAGATGATGAATTTTAAGTTTCCGCTTTCTGGCAGAACTAGAAAACGAGAATGTATGTCAGTAGGTATTTCAATTAATGCAGATTTTGGCTTTTTAGTTCCATCCACATTACTCATCCTTACAAGTAAGTATATAGCCTTATCTTTTAATGTAGGAAACGTTCTTCTTCCATCTAGCATAATGGGAACTAAAGTAGATAAGACATTGTCATGAAAATATTGCCTTACATACTCTCCTCTAGAAACGTTTAATTGATTTTCGTCGATGATAAATATTTTATTTTCTGCTAATTCCGGAATGATTACATTATTGTATATGTTTTCAAATCGTATTTGTTGTTTTATTACAATGCTTTGAATTTTTTCAATTACTTTTTGTGGATTGAAATTTAATTTGAGTTTAGCGGCCTCTTTTAATTTAGCTAATCTGGAAATACCGGCAACCCTAACACGAAAAAATTCATCTAAATTGGATGAAAAAATGGCTAAAAAACGAATGCGTTCAATTAACGGAACTGTAGGGTCTTGCGCCTCTTGTAATACCCTTTCGTTAAAAGATAGCCAACTAATTTCTCTGTTTACTAAAGGAATATTTTTCTTATGCATCTGTTCATTCATGTGCTATTCCTTAATTGTTTGTATTTAAAATTTTAAATACAAAAATAGCCCCGCTAAGTTAACGAGGCTATTTTAAATAATAAGAAATTGTTAATTAATTGTTATTAGTTTATTAGTAATTAACCTTTAGTAACATTTTTTACGCCTGGTTTTCTCCCTCTTTTAGCAGGAGTTGTTTTTGCAACAGAAGTATTTTTAGGAGTAGTTACCGGTTTGCGTCCAGCTTTTTTGGGTGTTGTAGGCTTACCTATCATTGGCTCCTTTTTTTGGACTGGTTTTTTGATAATCTTGATTGGAGTAGCACTAGGGGTTGAAGTCTTACTAGCAGTACTCCCTGGTTTACGTCCGCGTTTTTTAGGTGTAGTTGATGTAGTTGATGCTTTTGTGGAAATTGCTGGTTTTCTGCCTCTTTTAGCAGGAGTTGCTTTTGGTGCTGTTGTTTTACTCGCTGTACTACCCGGTTTACGACCACGTTTTTTAGGAGTAGCTTCAGTTGCATTAACAATTGCTTTTGCAACACTATTTGCCGCTTTCGTGGTATCTGCTTTGGCTTTGGCAACTACTTTTGTAGCTTTCTTTTGTGTGGTTTTAACAGCTTTTTTAATTGCTTTTCCTTCGTCAGATTTTTCAATGTCTTTGCGTGTTTCGTTTACTGCCTTTAATACCCTTTTAACTGCTTTTCTGCTGCTATCTTTAATAGCTTTCAATATTTTTTTAGAATTACTGAAATCTATGCCATCAAAAGCTTCTTTTATTTTTTCATTGACGCTTTTTTCAAGTGATATTTTATCTGTTTTCTTTTTCATATTTTGCATTCTAATTAATGATTTAATTAATTAAAAATAAAGCTATTAAAAATATTATCATTAACAAAAATTAATTAATTATTGTAACTTGGTTTAATAAAATATTTAAATATAAAGTATGGCCTCTTTTGATATTGTAAGTAAAGTTGATGCGCAATTATTAGATAATGCAATCAACAATGCACGCAAAGAAATTATAAATAGATACGATTTTCAAAACTCAAATACAGAAATAGAATTTGATAAAAAATTAAATGTAATTACTGTTACAACTGAAAATGAGATGGGTTTAAATGCCATTGAAGGGGTAATAATATCAAGACTAATTAAACAAAATATTGATCCTACATGCTTAGATACAGGAAAAGAAGAATATGCTAGTGGTAATATGGTTAGAAAAGAGATTAAAATTAAACAAGGAATTGATAAAGAAACTGCTAAGAAAATAAATAACAAAATAAAAGACTCGAAAATTAAAGTGCAAGGTTCTATAATGGAAGATCAATTACGGGTACAAGGAAAACAAATTGATGACTTGCAAAAAGTTATAAGCTTATTAAAATCAGAAGATTTCGGCTTACCAATTCAATACATTAATATGCGAGCTTAATTTATAAACCAAGAACAAATCCTACTTTAAAAACAGGGTTTTTAGCAGGTGTATCTACTGTTTCTAAAAAATTATAAGATAATGTAAACTCTACTCCTGCCCTATCTCCTAAGGTTTGTCTATAGCCAAGCCCCACTAAATAAGCATTTATTCCTTTTCGCTCTTCTATAATCATGGATGATTCATTTAATCTAGATGTTTTTACGGATAATGATTCATATTCTGTTTGTGCAAATAAGCTTCTAAATATAAACTGACGAACGAATAATCTACCGCCATAATTACTTCCGCCTCTGCCACTAAAAGAGGTATACTGGTAAGTTAAACCCACACCTGCAGATAACCCTTTTGTTATTTTATAGCCAATTAATGGCGAAATATCAATATTAGTAAATGATCCTACTTGTAATCCGATATTACCGCCAACATAAAATCGTCCGGGTTGATTTAGATTTTTGAGCGTGTCTTGAGCATATACAAATGGTGCAAACAATAAAAAAAGAATAATTATAAATGAACGTTTCATGTAAATTAAACTAAAAAACGGCTGTAATAGTTTACAGCCGTTTGAGTACCGTTAAAATGTATTACGAAATTTTAATTTCTCTGGTTTTTAACTTGGCTTCTTCTCTTTTCGGAATAGTTAAATGTAATATGCCGTCTCTATATTCTGCAGTAATTTCATCAAAATTTACTAAATCAGGCAAGTTAAAAGAACGTTTGAAATTAGAATAACTAAACTCCCTTAATGCATAATTTGAATTTTCGGTTTTGTTTTCCTGATTTTTTTCGGCCGCAATGATTAGATTTTTTCCGTCCAAATTAATTTTAAAATCAGATTTTGTCAAACCTGGCGCGGCTAATTCAATTTTATACATTTCATTCGTTTCTAGAATGTTTACCGCAGGAACCAATGAATTCATCTCAGGCCTCATTCCTCCAAAAAAATCTTCAATTAATGTGTCGAACAAGGGAGAAACAGTAGTAAACTTGTTGTTTACATTGTTTAGTGCAGTTTGTGGTTTTTGAAATTTAATTAGTGTCATTTTTTTATCCTCCTATTTTTTTTAATACACTAAAATCAAATTAAATACCAACAGAATAACACTCACACTTACAAGCCATTATGACAGTTTAAAATAAAACATTGCGTCAATTTGTCTTACACCAATTGGTAAACCTGAGAACTTAACCGCTCTAGAAGCTTGTAATAGGTTATAGTTTCGGGCTTAAGGTTTTTCTTGTAGTATACCTGTTTTAATAATAAGTTAAGTTCAATTAAATTAAGCCCTGATTTGCTAAATGGTAGATTAAAAAATACATCAGCAGCAGACTTTAAATCATAATGAGCGTTATAAGCTTGGCATTTTTCATCTATATAATATGATTTTGCCAAATCAAAATCACTATTTATAAAACAGAAAAGAGCTTTCATGTTACGGTAATAACCGGCTGTTCTAATTTTTTGGTTTGCGGAATAATGATCATATAGTTTATCTAATTGATTACAAAGCTCCTTATATTCCTTTTGAGTTGTCTTTATTTTTGGGAAATTATATAAGTAATTGGCAACCATTTCGGAATTGGCTATGGCTAATCCAATCTCATTTTTTTTCTTTTGTTGATTTTGAATGAAAAGATCCGTCATTTCTCTCGCTTCATCCAATCTATCCGAAAATCTGGAAGCAATGATTATCTCTTGAAAATCATCAATGGAAGAAGGCTGAAAAACATCAATGTGGGATATGCGCATATCCCATGCTTGTCGTAAATAGGAATAGGCTCCCTGAAAATCAAGTAATCGGTATAGAATATAAGCTTTAAATCGTAATAAATTATACTTGGTATGTATCCTGTAGTTACTCCTATAACCTAAAATTGGCATATCTGGGTATTTTTTGTGCATTTTCTCCAGAATCTGAAAGTGCCTTTGAGCAGCAATAGCTCTATTTCCACCTTGGCCTCTACCTAGCATCAAACAAGCAAAATGATACATTAATTTAAACCGTGGCCATTGCTGATTTCTGTCTGCAATTTTCTTAATCTTTAAAAGATAAGGGTTAATATCTGTGTAAGTCCAACCTCCTACCCTACGTAAATGACGTGATTTTATAAAATAACTTCGGGCCAATAAAAAATCATTGTACACCTTAATCAATTTTTCATCCTCATTTATCCTCGAAAGCTGATTTCGCTGATCGGTTTTATACGAGTAGGATAAATAATATAGTATATCTGGCAAAAGTTCGAAGATGTTTTTTGTTAGGCACCTCTTTTTTAAACTCTCTAGCCCATTATAAAGTTCAGGATTTTTATCCCGTAAAACCATGCTTTTATAAAATAGCAACTCCTCTTCTTCCGATCCTGTTTTTACTCCTAAACCTGTAAAATCTTGTTTAATTTCTAAGTTCATTAACCTATTCATTTGGTTATGAACTCTTCTTTTAATTTTATCTATTGGTTGAGTATTAAAATCTTCGGGATAGATGTTTTTTGCTGCTTTCGTTATACTAAATTTATTTTCTTTCATCTGCGATACATAATCAAATAACTTTTTTGTTGCAGGAAAGGGCTCTAAACTTTTAATTAAAGCAGATGCATCACTTTTACTAAGTGATCTGTACCAAGTAATAAATTTTTCATTTTTTGTCACGTGAACAAAATAACAAATAAACCATTTACAATGCAAATATTTGCTTTAAAATGGATGTAAATTACTCTAATAAATAATAATACTGTTTTAATAGCACAGTTTACTTGCGCAATTTTGATAGCATAATTAAAAACTCTTTTCCTATGCCAGATATATTAAGTGCGAAAAAAAAATACATTAACACGCCTCCAGCTAGCTTTGTAGCCTCAACGGATTTACCACTTGGTTTTTTAGAATTCTACAAGCCATTACATGCTAAATATTTTGATTGGCAACAAACCATACGTGCCAACAGGAAAATTGCTCTACAACAATCCTTGAAAGGAAATTTGCCACAGCATTTACCAATTTCTGATATAAATTATACCGATTGGAAAATCCAATTACCCGAATGGATTACCGATCAGAGAAACCAAATGACTGGCCCTGCTGATGATGCTTCTTTAGTTGTTAAAATGTTGAATTCAGGAGCTCCAGGGGTAATGTTGGATTTAGAAGATTCCATGGCAAATAATTGGGGTAGCCTAATGACTGGATTCCGAAACGTACGTAAAGCACTCTACGGAGAATTATGTTATCACGATGATAAGAAAGATTCCGTTATCAATATTAACACCTCAAAAACAGTAGTATTTACCCGTTTAAGAGGTTTGCATATGCATCAGGCGGGTATAATAGAAAATAGCCTTACGTCAGCATCGCTTTTTGATGCAGCCATGTTGGTGTACAGAATAGATTTCAACAAACTCAATCATCCGCTTTGTTTCTATCTACCTAAAACCGAATCTGCAGAAGATGCAAAATTCTGGTCTGCCCTATTTAAAGATTTGGCCATTTACAAAGGATTAGATACTAACTACATTAAATGTATGGCGTTAATTGAGTCGCACCCTATTGCTTATCAAATAGAAGAATTTATTTATCATTTAAGAGACCATCTTATTGGCTTAAATTTAGGTAGATGGGATTACATGGCATCGTTAATACATTTTAATTTAAATGACCCAAACTGGGTATTGCCAGATAGAAATACCATTCCGGGAGATGTTGCTTTCTTTCAGAATCTAAGAAAACTAATTCCTGAAATTTGTCATAAACGCGGAATTTTTGCCATTGGTGGTATGACTGCCCTTTTTCCTGACAGAAACAATTCTGAAATTAATACTAAAGCATTAAGCAATTTAGCAGCAGATAAAAAAAATGAGGCAACTTGTTTTTTTGATGGAGCTTGGACAGGTCATCCAGACCAAAACCAAATTGCCATAGAACAATTTCCGGCACCAAATCAATTACAGGCTCGACCAAAGGATATAGAGAGATATCCAGATTTAAGGCCTACTCCTAATTCAATTGGTACCAAAACCGTTGAAGGTTCTAAGGCAGCTGCAAGAGTAACAATTTTGTATCGATATGGGGTTTTGAAAGGCAAAGGTGCAAGTTTAATTGATGGCTATATGGAAGATTTAGCAACCGATAGAATTTACAGATTAATGCTTACACAACGATGCATGCATTGGCAAAATGTCTCTATTTTATTTGCAAATGGCGAAGTAGCGGAACATAATCTAGACTTTTTAACTAAGCTCTACGACGGAGAGCTTAAGAAAATATTGATTACTGTTACTTCTGAACAAGAACGAGCAATGTTTACCAAAGCACGTTATCAAGCGGAAGAAATGTTCAGATACGGATGGCATAATCCGCAATAGTGGTTAATTTTTATAAAACTAATTGTCAACATAACTAAAATTTGAATTAAAATATTTTAAACAAAAAAACTCAACAGAAAAATATGAAAACCGTACACGAATTATTAAATGATTGGAATACCAACCCAAGATGGGCAGGTATAGAACGCCCATACACTGCTGCAGACGTTGTTCGTTTGAGGGGCTCTGTACAAATAGAACACACCTTAGCTAAACTAGGAGCTACCAGGCTATGGAATGAGCTTCATACCGATGACTATATAAATGCTTTAGGAGCTTTAACCGGAAACCAAGCCATGCAAATGGCAAAAGCAGGATTAAAAGCTATTTATTTGAGCGGATGGCAAGTGGCTGCAGATGCAAACATTGCAGGTCAGATGTACCCCGATCAGAGTTTGTATCCGGCTAATTCAGTACCATTGGTAGTGAAAAGAATAAATCAAACTTTTCAACGAGCAGACCAAATTCAGATAGCCGAAGGTAAAGGAAATATTAATTACTTTTTACCCATCATTGCCGATGCCGAAGCTGGTTTTGGTGGACCGCTAAATTGCCATGAATTAATGAAAGGCATGATTGAAGCAGGAGCTGCAGGTGTACATTTTGAAGATCAATTAGCATCCGAAAAAAAATGTGGACACATGGGAGGTAAAGTGTTAATTTCTACACAACAGGCAATAAAAAACCTAACTGCTGCTCGTTTAGCTGCAGATATAATGGGAGTAGATACTCTAATTATAGCCAGAACGGATGCAAACGCTGCAAATTTATTAACCTCAGATATTGATGAGCGCGACAGAGTTTTTGTTACCGGAGAGAGAACTATTGAAGGTTTTTATAGAGTAAATGCTGGATTAGACCAAGCTATATCTCGTGGTTTAGCATATGCTCCATTTGCAGATTTAATTTGGTGCGAAACTTCTGAGCCAAATATTGAGGAAGCCAGAAAATTTGCGGAAGCCATACATGCTAAATTCCCAGGAAAATTATTAGCTTATAACTGTTCTCCATCCTTTAATTGGAAGAAAAAATTAGACGATGCAACCATTGCAAAATTTCAAAAAGAATTAGGCGCAATGGGATACAAGTTTCAGTTTATCACCTTAGCCGGTTTCCATGCATTAAATTATAGCATGTTTGAATTAGCTAAAGGATATAAAGCAAGCGGAATGAGCGCTTATGCAGAATTTCAGGCAGAAGAATTTGCTGCCGAAGTAGATGGATATACCGCAACAAAACACCAAAGAGAAGTAGGTACAGGTTATTTCGATGATGTAACTCAAGTAATTTCTGGTGGGTTAGCATCTACTACTGCATTAGCAGGTTCAACCGAAGAAGAACAATTCCATTAATGGTTTATTTTGTGTTGAAAAGACAGCTTTTTAGCTGTCTTTTTTGTTTCTTTGCGCCAGATTTTTTAACGTAATCCATGAAATTTATTAGAAATTTATACGACTGGGTTCTTAAATGGGCAGAAAGTCCTTATGGAGCTTTAGCTTTATTCATTATAGCTTTTACTGAGTCTATTTTTTTTCCTATTCCTCCAGATGTATTGCTTATAGCATTGGTTCTTGGAAGTAGAGCAAAGGCATTCAGATTTGCATTGATTTGTACCATTGGATCTGTTACCGGTGCTATGGTGGGTTTTTATATTGGTTCGGCCATATGGTTGGATGGAACAAATCAATTTACACCATTTGCCATGTTCTTTTTTAATAATGTTCCAGGATTTACTGTCGAATTATATGAAAACATAAAGCAATTATATAACGAATGGGATTTTTGGCTCGTTTTTGCCGCTGGATTTACACCTATCCCCTACAAAGTTTTTACTGTTACATCGGGCGTATTTGACGTTAACTTTGTCCTTTTTGTTTTAGCTTCTTTTATCAGTCGTGGAGCTAGATTTTTTTTAGTTGCCTGGTTAATCTGGAAATTTGGGCCAACAATTAAACAATTCATTGATAAATATTTTAATCTTTTAGCCATCTTATTTACCATATTATTAATTGGCGGTTTTATTCTTATCAAATATATTTTTTAAATGATTGACTTAACTCTATTTCAACATAAAGCACCTTTGGTACAACGTTGGAGCGATACAGATGCCATTGGACACGTAAATAATGCTAACTATTTAACCTATTTTGAAGAAGCTAGGGTTGCATTTTTTGCCGATGTTTTACAATGGGATTGGAGTACTATGGGAGTATTAGTTGCTAAATCAATTATTGAATACAGGGCTCCATTGTATTATACTGATACGACCGAAATTTTCACTAGAGTTTCTCGTATAGGTAGCAAAAGTTTTGATATTGAATATGCCATTGTTGTTGACGAAAACAACATAAAAGCTTTTGGCACAACCGTAATGGTAATGTTTGATTATAAGAAGAATATTTCTGTTGATATTCCTGCTGAGCTTAGGGCCAAAATGCAATAAACTAAAAGATCTTTCCCGGATTTAAAATACCTTTTGGGTCGAACACTTTTTTGATGTTTCGCATTAATTCTAAGTGTACAGGTGAATATTTTACGTCCATGTATTCTTTCTGTACCCAACCTATACCGTGTTCACCAGAAATGGTTCCACCTAATGCTACAGTTAGTTCAAATATTTCTCGTATACCTTTTGTTAGCTCATTTTCCCAAGCATCGTCGGTCATGTTTCCTTTTATAATGTTTACGTGCAGATTCCCATCACCTGCATGGCCGTAACAAACGCTCTCAAAACCATATTTTTTGCCTATAACTTTTATACCCTTAAGTAATTTTGGCAATTCGGCTCGTGGTACTACCGTATCTTCTTCCTTATAAATGCTTTTTCTTTTTACAGATTCGGGCAATTTTCTGCGCATTTGCCATAGTGTTTCCTTTTGTTGTGCTGTATCTGCTAATAAAATATCGTTGCATTTATTTTCAGTTAAAACTTCCGAAATTTTTTCGGCTTGATGGTACAACTCATCCATGTTATTACCATCTATCTCTATCATTAAATAGGCTTCAATACCTTCATTTAAGTTAAATTTCAACGATTCGTGATGTGTAACCCACTCCACTCCTGCTCTTTCCATAAACTCTAGAGCAGAAGGAGTTTGACCAGCTCTAAATATAGCCGAAACAGCTTCAGTAGCATTATCTAGTGTTCTAAATTCTGCAAACAACACAATAGAATTAAGTGGTTTTGGTATTAATTTAAGAACTGCCTTGGTAATGATACCCAAAGTTCCTTCACTACCAATAAAAAGTTGCGTTAAATTATATCCTGATGCATATTTTAGAGTATTTGACCCCGTCCAAATTATATCTCCGTTAGGTAAAACTACCTCTAAATTCAATATATAATCTCGTATGGTGCCGTATTTAACCACTCTTGGTCCTCCAGAACCATGCGCAATATTTCCACCAATAAAACAAGAACCCTTACTCGATGGATCTACCGGATACATCATGCCGATTTCTTCGGCTGCATCCATGATATATTGAGTAATAACACCACTTTCAACTACAATTTGTAAGTTTCTTGTATCTACATTTAAAATGGTATTTAATCGCTCGGTACTTAATAATATTCCACCGTAAACGGGTAATGCAGCACCACTTAATCCAGTTCCGCCCCCTCTTGTAGTAACCGGAATATCATGGTTTGAACAAAACTTTAATATCGAAGATATTTGTTCTGAATTATTTGGTTTTAATACTACTTCGGGCAGAAAGGACAAATCTTCCGTTTCGTCATGGCTGTAATGATTTAAAGTTTCATTATCTATAAAAACAACGTCCTTTCCAAGTAAAGTATTTAAGAATTGTATATGGCTGGAGGTGATTTTATTAAACTGCATTGTGTTTACGTTGATATTCTAAAATGATATTTGAATTATTTACAACCGTTGCCATTGGTGGATACATTTTTTTAATACTTACTCTTATTAATTCGATAGTATTATTTAATGATATAAGTTGGTTAATTATTCTTTCTGCTACCGTTTCTAATAGTTGAGATGTTTGCTTCATTTCTGCTACTACTATATCATTAACCTTAACATAATCAATAGTTTCACTCAATTCATCTGAAGTATTAACAGAAGGTTCAAATTCTACACAAACATCCACAATAAAAGTAGTACCAATTAATTGTTCTTGAGGATAATAACCATGATATGCAAATACTTCTATACCATTAAGGGCAACAACCTGTTTCTTTTCATACTCCATGAAACAAAGTTAGAAGTGCAAGGGTTATTTTATTAATTTTGGTCGATTATTTTTTACTATGTCAGAACAAACTTTCCACAAATCATCCAAAAAAGACCTTTACGAAGCTCCGGATTATTATCAATTAGATGAATTATTAACCGAAGAACATAAATTGATTCGGGATTCTATTCGCGAATGGGTAAAAAAAGAAGTTTCGCCCATTATAGAAGATTGCGCACAACGGGCTCAGTTCCCTAAACATATTATTAAAGGATTAGGAGAAATTGGTGCGTTTGGGCCAACTATACCCGCCCAATATGGCGGTGGCGGATTAGATTATATTTCGTACGGTTTAATCATGCAGGAAATAGAACGTGGAGATTCCGGAATTCGCTCTACTGCTTCGGTGCAAGGTTCCTTAGTCATGTGGCCAATTTATGCTTATGGAAATGAAGAGCAGCGCAAAAAATATTTACCAAAATTAGCTTCGGGAGAATGGATGGGATGTTTTGGATTAACAGAACCAGACCATGGTTCAAATCCAAGTGGCATGGTTACCAACATCAAAGATAAAGGAGATTATTTTCTATTGAATGGTGCCAAGATGTGGATATCCAACGCTCCATTTGCAGATATTGCCGTAGTTTGGGCTAAAGACGAAGAAGGTGTTATCCGAGGCCTAATTGTAGAACGAGGTATGAAAGGCTTTACTACACCTGAAACTCATGGTAAATGGTCTTTACGTGCTTCTGCAACCGGAGAATTAGTTTTTGATAATGTAAAAATTCCGAAAGAAAATATATTACCAAACGTTAAAGGCCTAAAAGGTCCCTTAGGATGTTTAAATCAAGCGAGATACGGTATTGCTTGGGGTGCACTAGGTGCAGCTATGGATTGTTATGATACCGCTTTACGCTACTCTAAAGAACGAATTCAATTTGGGAGACCTATTGGCGGTTTTCAATTACAACAAAAAAAATTAGCCGAAATGATAACCGAAATTACAAAAAGCCAGCTTTTGGTGTGGCGTTTGGGTGTTTTGAAAAACGAAAACAGGGCTACTCCTGCTCAAATATCTATGGCAAAACGAAATAGTGTGGAAACGGCACTGAATGTTTCTAGAGAAGCGCGACAAATATTAGGCGGGATGGGCATAACAGGAGAATATCCGATCATGCGCCACATGATGAATTTAGAGTCAGTGGTGACTTATGAAGGTACACACGATATTCATTTGCTTATTACCGGTATGGATATAACAGGAGAAAATGCCTTTAGTTAGTAGGAAGTAATAAGTTAAAAGTAAAAAAGTAATAAGTGATAAGTGATAAGTAACAAGTAATAAAAAATTGGACTTTAAAAAATACTATAACATCCCAGCTACGCCTGAAGAAGTTTATCTAGCATTAACCATTCCGCTGAGCATTCAGTTATGGACTGGTCAGAATGCAGAAATGATTGCCGAACCTAATACTGAATTTTCTCTGTTTGATGGAGCTATAGTTGGTAAAAACATATCCTTTGAAGAAAACAAGAGCATTGTACAGGAATGGTATTTCGGAGAACAAGAAAATCCTTCCATAGTAACCATAAAACTACACGAGAAAGGAAAAGACACTTCGGTTGAAGTTCGTCAAACCAATATTCCTGAAGAAGATTATAATGATATTATAGAAGGTTGGAATGAAGAATACATGGGCAATTTGATAGAGTTTTTTCAGGGAGAGTAATTATTCCTTAAAAAAATCTGGCCCTCTACTTTTTAAGTTATAATCAGAAGCTAAAACTTCTCCATAAGCACCCGTACTACGAATAGCAATTAAATCTCCTCGTTCAGAAATTGGCAGCTCAACCTCTTTACCAAAAACATCGGTAGATTCACAAATTGGGCCTACTACATCGTATTTTAAGGCATCTTTTTTATTTTGATTGGATAGATTTTCAATCTGATGATAAGCTTGATATAATGCCGGTCGCATGAGATGAGTCATTCCTGCATCCAAAATCAAAAAGTTCTTTTTAATTCCGGTTTTTACATACAAAACCCTACTGATTAAACTTCCGGATGGTGCAACTAACGACCTTCCTAATTCAAAATGAACTTCCTGATGTGGTTTTACTTCCAAAAAATCATGAAATATTTTGAAAAATGAATCAAAATCTACCATTGCCGAAGAATCGGGCTCGTGGTAATCAATCCCTAAACCTCCTCCAACATTTAAAACTTTTACCGTAAATCCTCTTTCTTCAAACCAAGAAGAAAACTCATTCACTTTCACGCAAAGGCTTTTAAAAACATTTACATCCAATATTTGTGAACCGATATGAAAATGAATCCCTAAAAACTCTACATTATCTAACTTTTGTAAAACCGCAATTGCATCGGGTAGTTCCCATGCATTTATGCCAAATTTATTTTCGTCCAAACCGGTGGTAATGTTTGCATGCGTTTTGGCATCTACATTTGGGTTTATTCTTAATGCAACCTTCGCTTTTTTATTGATGGCTGATGCTAAACTATTTATGACCTCTAATTCTTGAATAGATTCAACATTAAAAGCAAAAATATCTTGCTCCAAAGCATACTTAATCTCGGCATCTGATTTACCAACCCCAGCAAATACAATTTTAGATGGAAGAAAGCCCGCTTCTATTGCTTTCTTAACTTCACCACCCGAAACACAATCGGCACCAAAACCAGCTTGTTGTATGCTTTCTGTAATTTTTGGGTTGAAATTGGCTTTCATGGCATAATGCACATGATAGTTATAAGCAGTGTATGCAATGGAACAACTAGACAAAGTCTTACGCAATAAATCCATATCGTAGAAATAAAACGGAGTTTCTCTTTGTTCAAAAGCCGAAATCAATACATCATTAAATTGTTTGTAGGGCATATTATTCAAATATTCGGCTGTGTAAACTACGTAAAGCTTCTACCTTATCTTTGGTATGTACTAAAAGAGAAACGTTAAAATTACTGCCACCATAAGAAATCATACGGATAGGCAAATGTTTTAAAGCTTCAAAAATTCTTGAAGCATAACCATGTGTATTTGCACTAAAATCACCAACTACACATACAATGGTTTGGTTTTCATCCACTTCTACTTTACCAAATCCATTTAATTCTTCGATAATTTCTGGTAGATATTTAGTTTGATCGATGGTTACCGAAACAGCAACTTCCGAAGTAGTAATCATATCAATCGGTGTTTTATATCGTTCAAAAACTTCAAATACTCTTCGTAAAAAGCCATAAGCCAATAACATACGGCTAGATTGTATTTTAATTGCCGTTATACCATCCTTTGCAGCAATGGATTTAATTTTTCCTTTTTCAGAAGTATCAGATATTAAAGTTCCTGCGGCATTTGGCTGCATAGTATTTAATAAGCGAACCGGAATTCTATACCGTTGAGCAGGAAAAACAGATTGTGGATGCAGAATTTTAGCTCCAAAATAAGCTAACTCTGCTGCTTCATCAAAAGATAGATTAGCAATAGGCTTTGTATTAGATACTATTCTAGGATCGTTGTTGTGCATTCCGTCAATATCTGTCCAGATTTGAACTTCTTCTGCTTTAATCCCTGCCCCAATTAAGGAAGCTGTATAGTCAGAGCCTCCTCTACGTAAATTATCAATCTCGCCAAATGCATTACGACATATAAATCCCTGTGTGATAAAGATATTTGTTGTATTATTTAATTCTAATAATGGAGTTAAGTTCTTATTGATAAAATCAATTATCGGTTCGTTATCTTCATCTATCTTCATAAAATCTAATGCCGGCAATAAGACAGAAGCAATATTTATTTCTTGAAGGTAGTAATGAAACAGATGAGTTGAAATTAATTCTCCTTGTGCCAAAAGTATTTTTTCTTCGGTTGGAGTAAAGATATCATGGGAGTAATTTTCAATTAAATCAAAATGATAGTCAATTAGTTGCTTTGCATTGGCTAAACCTTTAGATGTGGTAAATAATTCTTCTATAAAAGCAATATAGAATTGTTTTAACTCTGCAATTAATTGTACACCCTTGGCTTTGTCTTCCACCAAAAAAGCATTAGAAATGGCAACTAATGCATTTGTTGTACCCGACACAGCAGATAACACAATCACTTGCTTTTGATTAATATCAATGATACCTAGCAAACTCTTAATTCGCTCCGGACTACCAACAGATGTACCACCAAATTTTAATACTTTCATTTATTTAAGAATAAAGAGTCGCGAAAATAGGCATTTTTGTTATTTTCACGGCTATAAAATATATCCCCTATGACTAAAATAAAATTTGGCACGGATGGTTGGAGAGCAATCATTGCAAAAGAGTACACTGTTGAAAATGTGGAACGAGTGGCCTATGCTACAGCATTATGGCTAAAGAAGACGAAAGAAAATCCAACGGTTGTTCTTGGGCACGATTGCCGATTTGGAGGCCCAATGTTTTCCGATACCGTTGCCAGAGTATTCGCCTCACAAGGGGTAAAAGTTTATTTATCTGAAAATGTATTTGTCTCTACCCCCATGATATCGCTTGGTACAGTACATTATAAAGCAGATGCAGGAGTAATTATTACGGCGAGCCACAACCCACCTACTTACAATGGGTATAAAATAAAAGCTTCTTATGGTGGCCCTGCAACACCTGCTTCCATCGAAGAAGTAGAACAATTGATACCAGATAGCATCCAATTAACTTTAGCTGATATATGTGCCTATCAAGAGCAAGGATTGATTGATTATGTAGATTTAGAGAAATTATATCTTTTACAAGTAGAGAAGTCTTTTGATTTAGATGCCATCCGAGAGTCGAGTTTAAATTTTGCTTACGATGCCATGTACGGCTCTGGGCAAAACATCATGCGAAGACTTTTTCCTGACATCACCTTTTTACATTGCGAACACAATCCGGGATTTGATGGGCAAGCACCAGAACCTATTCACGCCAATTTAACCGAGTTGTGTGATGTTATGAAAGAAAGTGAAGACATAGATTGTGCCTTAGCCACCGATGGCGATGCAGATAGAATTGGTTTATACAATAAAGCTGGTAAGTTCATTGATTCTCATCACATTATACTTCTTTTGATACACTATTTAGTAAACTACAAAGACGAAAAAGGTAGTGTTATTACTACCTTCTCATGTACTCAAAAGATCGCAGATTTGTGCAAAAAACTTGAAATTCCGCATACCATAACCAAAATTGGTTTTAAATACATTTGTGATTTAATGATGATCAGGGAGGATAAATTCCTTACCGGTGGCGAAGAATCTGGCGGTATTGCCATAACAGGCCACATCCCCGAGCGCGATGGCATATGGATAGGTTTAACCATTTGGGAATTTATGGCAAAAACCGGAAAATCTTTAGATGATTTAATTGCAGAAGTGTATGAGTTGGTTGGCTCATTTGCCGTTGAACGTTATGATTTAAAAGTAGAAGAAGCTAAAAAATTAAGCATCATAGAGAATTGCAAAAACGGAACTTATAGCAAATTTGGCGCTAATACTGTTACTAAAACCGAGGATTTAGATGGATACAAATTTCACTTTACCGATGGCGAATGGGTAATGATTCGTCCATCTGGTACCGAACCGGTTTTAAGAGTTTATGCCGAAGCAGCTACATCCGAACGAGCATTTGCCATTTTAGATGCTGTAAAAGCGGTAATTTCTGCATAAAGGAAAGCAGAAGGTTTAGTAGTGGTGCTCTTGAAGTAATGAAAGTATAGTTTATAGCGATGCCTCGCTAGTTTAATCGTTGAATTGTTAAACTGTTAAACTGTTGAATTGTTGAACTGTTTTGAAGGTTTAGAAAGTTTAGTCGCGTAGGGCTTGTGGTTTAATATATCCTATTCATAATTCAAATCTAATATCTAACATCTATTATCTAACCACCAATCACTAGTCACTAATAATTATTCCCTATCTTTGCCCCACAAACCGATCTATCGCTGTTTTAGAAATTAAGACAGAGGAAAGTCCGGGCAACGCAGAGCAACTCGCTTCCTAACGGGAAGGATTTCATTTCCTTTATGGAGAAGAAAGACAGAAAGTGCCACAGAAAATAGGTAGCCCCTACGAAACTTGTGTTTGTAGAGGTGATAGTGAAAACGCGGTGTAAGAGACCACGACTTCCGGTAGCGATATCGGATGTAGGTAAACCTCGGGTGTTGAAAGACCAAATAGGTCCCAAATCTGGCAACAGAGCATGCTGCTCGCATGTAATAACTTTGGGATGGGTAGGTTGATGGAGCTGTGCGGCAACGTACAGCCTAGATAAATGATAGATGTGTTGTTGCAAAACAGCAAACAGAACCCGGCTTACAGGTTTGTAACATATAAATCCCGTCGTGATGAAAATTCCGGCGGGATTTTCCATTTTGAAATACTGCACGTTTGAGATAAAATGCAGATATTAGCACACATTTGAAAGAAATTATGACTAAAATACTGGTAATTGATGATGAGCGTGCCATACGCAACACGCTAAAAGAAATCTTAGAATACGAATCTTTTAAAGTAGATGAAGCCGACAATGGCTCATTAGGCTTAGACATGATCGCCAAAAATAGTTACGATTTAGTTCTTTGCGATATAAAAATGAATAAAATGGATGGCATGGAGGTTCTGGAAAGAGCACAACAAAACCATCCGGATTTGCCATTTATCATGATTTCTGGCCACGGAACTATAGAAACAGCAGTAGAAGCTAGTAAAAAAGGCGCTTTCGACTTTATATCCAAACCACCGGATTTAAACCGATTGTTAATCACCGTTCGTAATGCTTTAGACCGTTCACAATTAGTAACAGAAACCAAAGTATTAAAGAAAAAAGTAACCAAAACCAGAGAAATTTTAGGTAATTCAGAGGCAATTTCTAAGATTAAAGAAACCATAGAGCGTGTTGCTCCTACTGATGCTCGTGTATTAATTACGGGACCCAACGGTAGCGGTAAAGAATTGGTTGCACGTTGGTTACACGAAAAAAGTAATCGCTCAGACTCTGCCTTAATTGAAGTAAACTGCGCAGCCATCCCATCCGAATTAATAGAAAGTGAATTATTTGGTCACGAAAAAGGCTCTTTTACTTCAGCCATAAAACAACGCATTGGTAAATTTGAGCAAGCAGATGGTGGCACTTTATTTTTGGATGAAATTGGCGATATGAGCCTTTCTGCACAATCTAAAGTACTTCGCGCACTTCAGGAAAATAAAATTACCCGCGTTGGTGGCGAAAAAGAAATTGAAGTGAACGTAAGAGTGTTTGCAGCAACCAATAAAAACTTAGTGGAAGAAATTGATAAAGGTAATTTCCGCATGGATTTATACCACCGATTAAGTGTGATAAACGTCTATGTTCCACCATTGAAAGAGCGCAAAGACGATATTGCTATT
This sequence comes from Sphingobacteriaceae bacterium, assembly GCA_041743935.1. Lineage (GTDB taxonomy): Bacteria > Bacteroidota > Bacteroidia > Sphingobacteriales > Sphingobacteriaceae > JBGTLU01. The sequence continues at coordinate 4,277 of JBGTLU010000005.1, read as the reverse complement.
ATTGCAAAAAGTTTCTTGAAGGAAATTTGTACTGAATACGGCATACCTGAAAAACAAATCTCTGCTGCTGGTATGAAAGCACTTGAAAATTTAGAATGGACAGGTAATATTCGTGAATTACACAACATGATAGAACGATTAATCATTTTAAGTGATAAAGGAATTACCGATGTTGAGGTAAATGCTTTTGCTAATCCTAGCTATCAGATATCTGGCAAAAAACAAAAAGGTTTTGATTTTGATAAGTTTGAAACTTTTCAGGAATATAAGGATCAGATGGAGAAGGAATTCATCTACCATAAACTAACTAAAAATGCTTGGAACGTATCTAAAACAGCCGAAGAGATTGATATTCAACGAAGCCATTTATACAGCAAAATTGAAAAGTTTGGTTTAAGCAGAGATGACTAAGAGCACATATATACGATATGAGCCTGTAAAATATAGTATCGAGGAGATGTTATACAGAAGTTTTTCATTTAGGCAATGGTTAGCTACTCGAAGATCGGTACGAGATTTTTCGGATGAAACAGTGCCTGAAGAAATCCTAGAAAACATCATTAGAGCTGCTGTCACCTCTCCTTCCGGAGCCAATAAACAACCCTGGACTTTTTGTGTGGTAAGTAATCCGCAACTAAAAAAAGAAATCAGAATTGCTGCCGAGAAAGAAGAATACGAAAGCTATCATGGTAGAATGAGCGAAGAATGGATTAACGATTTAGCCGTTTTAGGAACCGATTGGCATAAACCCTTTCTAGAAACTGCACCTTTTCTGATTGTGGTTTTTAAGCGAATTTACGAGCTTACAAATAATAGCGAAAAAAAATCAAATTATTACGTACAAGAATCGGTAGGTATTGCTTGTGGGTTAATGATTGCCGCTATTCATCATGCCGGTTTAATCACTCTTACACATACACCCAGCCCCATGCAGTTTTTGTCTAAAATTTTGCATAGACCAGAAAATGAACGTGCCTTTTTATTACTTCCGGTTGGCTATCCGGCAGTAAATGCAGAAGTTCCAAACATCGCACGAAAACCATTTGAAGAAGTTTGTGTTTGGTACAAATAACACACTGAGGTTTTTGTATGTGCTTTAAAAAATCTGCCCCTTTCTATGTATCTTCGCAGCCTGAATGAAAAATATACGAAACTTTTGCATCATAGCTCACATAGATCACGGAAAGAGTACTTTAGCCGATCGATTATTAGAATTCACTAAAACCATTACTCCCCGCCAAGCGCAAGCCCAATTGTTGGACGATATGGACTTAGAGCGCGAACGTGGTATTACCATAAAAAGTCATGCTATTCAAATGAATTATGAATTTGAAGGCGAAAAATACACCTTAAACCTAATTGATACTCCTGGACACGTGGATTTCTCTTATGAGGTTTCACGTTCCATAGCTGCCTGCGAAGGTGCTTTGCTAATTGTGGATGCTGCACAAGGAATACAGGCACAAACTATCTCTAATTTATACTTGGCCCTAGAGAATGATTTAGAAATTATTCCGGTACTCAATAAAATGGACTTGCCCGGAGCTATGCCAGAAGAGGTAAAAGACCAAATTGTGGATTTATTGGGATGCAAACGAGAAGAGATAATAGCGGCAAGCGGTAAAACTGGTTTAGGTATTGAAGAAATTTTATCTGCTATTATCCATAGAATTCCAGCCCCAAAAGGCGATGCCTCTGCCCCACTACAAGCTTTAATATTTGATTCTGTTTTTAACTCGTTTAGAGGAATTATAGCGTATTTTAAAGTAGTAAATGGCGAAATTCGTAAAAACGATAAAGTAAAATTTGTGAATACAGGCATGGAATACAATGCCGATGAAATTGGTATTTTAAAGCTAGAAAAAGAATCACGTGATGTAGTTAAAACAGGTGATGTTGGTTACATCATTTCTGGAATAAAAGAAGCTAGAGAAGTAAAAGTTGGAGATACCATTACTACCGTTGCCCGTACGGGCGAAGGAATTAAAGGATTTGAAGATGTAAAGCCAATGGTTTTTGCAGGTATTTACCCGGTGGATACCGAAGATTTTGAAGAACTGCGAGAAGCCATGCATAAATTGCAATTAAATGATGCTTCTATAGTTTTCGAGCCAGAATCTTCAGCAGCACTTGGATTTGGTTTCCGATGCGGATTTTTAGGTATGCTCCACATGGAGATTATTCAAGAGCGTTTAGAGCGTGAATTTGGAATGACGGTTATCACAACCGTTCCAAACGTTTCTTACTTTGCATACACCACAAAAGGAGATGAAATCATTATCAATAACCCATCTGATTTACCCGACCCTAGTAAGTTAGAATACGTTGAAGAGCCCTACATCAAAGCAAACATCATCACAAAATCTGAGTATGTTGGACCTGTGATGTCGCTTTGTATTCAGAAAAGAGGTACCATCGTAAATCAAAGTTATTTAACTACAGATAGAGTTGAATTAATTTTTGAAATGCCCATGGGCGAAATAGTTTTCGACTTTTATGACAAATTAAAAACAGTATCACGTGGTTATGCCTCGTTTGATTATCAACAAATTGGTTATAGAGAATCGGATTTAGTGCGATTAGATATCCGCTTAAACGGAGAACCAGTTGATGCTTTATCTTCCTTAATACACAGAAGTAATGCCTATGATTTTGGAAGAAGAATTTGCGAAAAACTGAAAGAACTTCTACCACGCCAGATGTTCGAAATTGCTATACAAGCTTCCATTGGTGCAAAAGTAATTGCCCGCGAAACAGTGAAAGCTCTACGGAAAGATGTTACGGCTAAATGTTATGGTGGTGATATTTCTCGCAAACGAAAACTATTAGAAAAACAAAAAGAAGGTAAAAAGCGAATGCGACAAGTAGGAAGTGTAGAAATTCCTCAATCGGCATTTATGGCTGTTCTTAAGTTAGATTAGAGTTTTCGGTTATGAGTTTAGAAGGTTTAGAGGGTTTAGAAAAAATTAATATCTCAAATCTCAATACTAATATCTTTTACCACTTATAACTTATTCCTAATTCCTTTTTCTACTTATTCCTTATCTATTATAATTCGTTATTTATAATTCATTACTTCTCTGCTGCTTCTTTCACCATTTTGGCTGCTAATTCTTTTCCTAAATAATTATCAATAAAATAATGAATGATGTATAAAATTGGGGTGAGTGAAACGGCAACGATAAACTTATAAATATAGTTTACCAAGCCAATTGCAGCTACCATTTGCCAGGTCCAGTCATACCCGGGATTTAGATAGAAAGCAATAAATATCACCACAAAGCTATCTATAAATTGCGATACAACCGTAGAGCCGGTGGCACGTAACCAAAGTTTTCTTTCTCCAGTTATTTTTTTAATTCGATGAAAAACAGTAACATCTGCTATCTGCCCTATTAAAAATGCAGTAATGGAACCAACAATAATCCATAAACCTTGGCCAAAAATTTGATTAAACGCATCGTCCATGTTTAATGTACCATTGGAAATATCTTTCATTATCCAAAAATCTGAAGGCGATAACTTGATTGCTAAATACACCATCACAAAAGCGTAAGAAATTAATCCTACTGCCAGATAAGATAAAAACTTAACTCCACGTAGTCCATAGTATTCATTAATAACATCGGTCATGATAAATACAACAGGCCATAATAACACCCCAGCCGACATGTTGAAGGATAAATTTGGTACACCAAACATGCTGATATCAAATTTAGCGATGCCTAAAGTGCCCTCAACTGTAAATATTTTTACACCAATAAATTCAGCAATGATTGCATTTGCTACAAAAAAGCATCCTAAAATGAGAAATAATCGGGTTTCCTTTTGCTTAAGCATAAATTTAGATGAGCTAAGATAAATATTCTATTCGTTTTTGATTTCTACACATATACACTATTTTTATAACTATGGATTTAACTTGGATTCTAATTGCTATTGCCGCCTACGTACTCGTATGTGTGGTAATTTATTTTATACAAGAGCGATTTATTTTTCAACCCGAAAAATTAAAACAAGACTTTGTATTTAATTATGATTTTCCGTTCGAAGAACAATTTTTTGATATCGAACCAGGGGTTAGAATTAATGCGTTATATTTTCATGCTAAAAACCCTAAGGGCCTTGTTGTTTATTTTCATGGGAACCGCAGAAGCATTAAAGGCTATGGAAAAATTTCAGTAGATTTTACAGAAAATGGATACGATGTGTTTATGATGAGTTACCGAGGATTTGGTAAAAGCACAGGCAGGAGAAGCGAAAAAGGAATTTTAAGC
>JBGTLU010000004.1:0-100928 GCA_041743935.1 Sphingobacteriaceae bacterium | reverse complement strand
GTTGAATCTGGTTTAATATGTAAATCATAGAAATTATGTAGTGGCACTTGGTCGTTGTGTATGGTATGCATTTCTGAAAATGCATCTTTAGGTTTTGTACCTATATTATAACTTACTCCCAAATTATTGTATAATGAATATGCAGGCATCATCACTTTTAAGTTCTCAGTTGAAAACTCTGATGCACGGTTATATGCAAAAACAGATTTTACTTGTACTTCATTTTTAGGATGTTTTTTTCTAACTGTTAAAGCATTTACTCTAAATTTTAGGGTGGAAGTATTTCCAGCAAAATCCTTTACTATATATTCAAAATCATGGTTTTTACCATCGGTTAACGTAACTATTCCTTTATCTTTTTCGGTTCTGTATAATGTAATTCTGTTTCCAGGTTCAATGTAACTTTGTTGAATGTACGTTCCTGTTGTTACTCTGGCTACATAATCTATGTGAGAATTTAACGCTCTAGACATTGCAAAATTAAATCGTTCGAAAACAGTATGGTATATGGTTTTGCCATTGTGAGTTAATACAATAGAATAAACTCCGTTTCTGTTTTCGGCACCATTTAATAAATCATTGGTGTTGATACCAAAACTTATTTCGCCATTTGCAGAAATAGTTGCTGCTCGTGCTAATTGATAAGTGCCATTGCCAATTGCTGCTACCTGAAAGCCTACTCGCCTATTTACATTGTTTACCGTACTGCTATCATTCATTGGATAGACATAAACACCTAAAATGGATGGTCTTCTGGTATCTGGTGCGGATATACCGAAAAGTAAAGGATTTATTGGTTCTTCGGTTTGAGTATGCCTTATTTCAAAATGTAAATGTGGACCTTGAGATGAACCCGAATTGCCAGAATATCCAATTATATCTCCTTTTTTTACTTTATACTCTATTGGCGAAGGGAAAAAATCTACCTCAAAAGACTGTCTTCGGTATTGCATGTCTTTTAAAGCTTTTGCCAAGGTGGTATTAAATCTTTGTAAATGGGCATACACCGAGGTATAGCCATTTGGATGATCTACATAAAGGGCATATCCAAAACCTGCTGCTTGTGCCCTTATTCTTGAAATATAACCGTCCGCAACTGCATAGATAGGATAGCCTTCTCTTCCATTTGTTTTATAATCTATGCCAGAGTGAAAATGATTTGGACGCAACTCTCCAAAAGTGCCAGAAATTGATACAGCAATATCTAACGGAGATTGAAAATAATTTTGAGGATAAACTTCAGGTGCAGACATTTTTGAGATAGGTTCTGCCGTAATTTTATTGCTAGTAGATTGAATAAATAGTATGGAAACTCCTATCAACAACACAATAAATAAATAAGCCTTCATACTGTTCATCATTACTATTTAACGTAAAAATCTAATAATTTCTTGTTCTCTATAAACCCTTCTAGATGATCTCCAATATTAATTTTACCAACTCCTTGTGGTGTTCCGGTAAAAATTAAGTCCCCTTTTTTTAAAGTTATATACTGTGATACATATGCGATGATGTTTTCAAAAGGAAAAAGCATTAAACTAGTGTTCCCTACTTGTACCTCTGATCCGTTTATTTTTAGACTAAAGTTGATATTTTGCAAATCGGCAATTTGTTTAATAGGTAAAAAATTGCTGATAGGTGCAGATCCATCAAATCCTTTAGCTAATTCCCATGGTAATCCTTTTTCTTTAAATTTAGACTGCAAATCTCTTGCTGTAAAATCTACCCCTAATCCAATTTCATCAAAATAATTCCGAGCAAATTTTGGGGTAATGTGTTTTCCTTCTTTACTGATTTTTATCACTAGTTCTACCTCATGATGAATGTCTTTAGAGAATTCAGGGTGATAAAACGGTTGGTTATCCTTCAACAAAGCCGTGTCAGGTTTCATAAAAATTACAGGCTCGGTGGGTATTGGATTATTTAGTTCTTTGGCATGTTCTGCATAGTTTCTGCCGATACAAATTATCTTCATGGTTTCAAAAATAAAAAATCCCGACGTCTTGGTCAGGATTTCTGCTCAACTGTTAATAAGTTCTATAAAACAGATATTCGTTTAGTGAGGGATTCACTACCGGTCATTATCCGTACAAAATAAAACCCACCAGATAATTTACTGCTTAGGTCAAATGTATTTTTTTGGAAACCTTGATTTATTTTTTGGGACAGTAGCGTTAAAACTTCATTTCCTAAAACATCTACTACTTTAATGGTTACTTGCGATTCTTTTTTTAAATTAAAACTCACATTAATTTCGCCATTGGTTGGATTAGGAAACACTTTCAAATCAGTAATTTGCTTATCAATATCGGATACTTGACGTGATGCAGTGGTTGTTGTGCCTTTTCGGAATGGGTTTTTTAAAACGCCATCTGTGGGTACTTTTATTTCTACTACAGGCTTATTACGGATGCTATTATCTAACCTAATTTTATTGGATTTATACACAGAATCTAGAGTAAGAGATTCTGTATCTGTAGCAAGGGTACGAACAGTAGAAAACCCCGCTACAGATAATAGCAGTAAGAATATAACTACAGATAAGAATTTAGAGTAAAGTTTTTTCATACCTATGACAACAAAGTAAATCAATTATTGGAAATTATACAAGGATATAAGCATTTATGTAAATTTTTACGAATATTCTGATAAAAGAGTTTCCGGATACCTATTAAACAAAAATGTAGCCATAAATAATTCATTGCTTTTTCTTGTTGGATGTTGGTCTAATTGTAACTTAGCGCAGACTTTAAATCATCCATGGAAGGTAAGCATAGCAACCTAAGCAAATTAAGTTCAGCCGGGTTTTTAATTAGCTTGGGTATTATTTTTGGCGACATAGGTACATCTCCACTTTATGTATTAAAAGCTATTGTTGGCGATAGAGTTATTTCTGCGGATTTAATACTTGGTGGTTTATCCTGTATATTCTGGACACTTACTTTACAAACTTCCTTTAAATATGTTTTTGTTGTTTTACAGGCAGATAACAAAGGCGAAGGAGGTGTTTTTTCGCTGTATTCATTAGTAAGAAAAAGAGCTAAATGGTTAGTAATTCCAACTATTATTGGTGGTTGTGCTTTAATTGCAGATGGGTTTTTAACACCTGCCATATCCGTTTCTTCGGCAGTAGAAGGACTTAGAAAGTTTGATGCCGAAATAAATACTGCACTTATAGCTATATGTATTTTAGCTGCCTTATTTATTATACAGCAATTTGGCACCAATTTCATAGGAAAGGCTTTTGGGCCCATCATGGTATTATGGTTTTCTACCTTAGCAACTTTAGGTACCATTGCAATTATTGGCAACCCAGATGTTTTAGTGGCCATCAACCCATATTATGCTTACAATTTTTTAGCTAATTATCCTGAAGCTTTTTGGTTATTAGGCGCCGTATTTTTATGTACTACCGGAGCAGAAGCACTTTATTCCGACATGGGGCATTGTGGTAGACCAAACATTCGCGTAAGCTGGATTTTTGTGAAAACTGCTCTCTTATTAAATTATTTCGGGCAAAGTGCCTGGGTATTGAGCCGAGAAGGGCAACAATTATCGGAATTAAATAATCCGTTTTTTGATATCATGCCCTCGTGGTTTTTGCTTTATGGGGTTATTTTGGCTACTTCGGCAGCTGTAATTGCCAGCCAAGCGCTTATTAGTGGTGCTTATACTTTAGTGAGTGAAGCGGTTAGGTTAAATCTTTGGCCAAAAGTAAAAATCAACTACCCAAGTTTAGAAAAAGGGCAATTATACGTGCCTAGTATGAATTGGATTTTATGTTTTGGTAGCATAGCGGTGGTATTAATTTTTAAAGAATCAAAAAACATGGAAGCAGCCTATGGATTAACCATCGTGATTGCCATGATAATGACTACCATATTAATGATGTTTTTCTTGACTTACCGAAGTAAACGAGGATTTTACATTGCAATGGCATTTGGAGTGGTTTATTTAATCATAGAGTTTTCTTTTTTGGTAGCTAATGCAGCAAAGTTTATGCATGGTGGTTGGTTCCCGTTTGTAGTTGGTTCGGTACTTTTTACGGTGATGTTTGCTTGGTACAAGGCCCGAAAAATTAAAAACCGTTATGTTCGTTTTGTTGAAGTTGAAGATTATTATGCCATTTTAACGGATCTAACAAAAGATACATCTATTGCCAAATATTCTTCGCAATTAGTTTATTTAACTAGTGCTAACTTCTCATCCGAAGTAGAAGCTAAAATCATATATTCCATCATCCAAAAACAACCAAAAAGAGCAGACATGTATTGGTTGGTGCACGTAGATACGTTGGATATACCTCATGCCAGAGAATACAAAGCAGATGTTTTAGTGCCTAATGTATTAACCCGAATTGAATTTAAATTGGGTTTTAGAGAAGAGCAACGCATTAATATCCTTTTCAGAAAAGTAGTGGAGGATTTAGTAAAAAATGGCGAAGTAGATATTACTAGTAGATACGATTCTTTACAAAAGCACAAAATATCGGGCGATTTCCGTTTTGTAGTCATTGAAAAAACTTTCTCAGATGCAGCTGTTTTACCATTCTGGGAGCGAATTATCATGAAATATTATTTGCTATTACGCAAGTTCAGTATTTCCGAAGAAAAAGCGTTTGGATTAGACCTGAGTTATGTAACGTTAGAAAAAGTGCCGCTTATTTTAACTCCAACCGAAGAGATTAGTCTTAAAAGAGTGTATTAATTAAATTTTACTGATACTGTTTTATGGACATGATATGATCATATATTTCTAAGGTTCGTTTTTTTACTAAATTCAAATGATTTCCTACACTTATATTAGATTGGATGGTACCACCACCCGAATATTTCTCATCAACTAATTCCATGATTAATTTGCTTTCGTTATCTCTGTAATTTAACCATGCGCGTTGTGCATTTAGTAGTATTTGCTTGTCTTGTGGCTTCATTAGTTGTTTAAGTATCGTATAATATTTATTCATTAACCGATCGTACTCATCACTTAATTCACCCACAGCTATCGTCAGCCCAGAAGTAGAATAATCTAAACTCATTTTCTCTCTGCATGTTTGCTCAATCCGAAAGGTATCTACAGAAAATTCAATTTGAAAAGGGGTATAACCCTTACTTATTAATTGAGTTTTTAAGGATGGAATTTGTTTTTCTACTTTTTGCTTTATCTGTTCTAATTGTTTAACAGAAAATCTGTTTTGAGAAAATGAACTATTAATCCATACCAAAACAAATAGAAATGTAAATACAACCCTAGTTATTTTCTTCTCATTTTGCATCTGAATATTCACTATGCATTTTCCTCAACTTAGAATTCCGGTAGCCAAAACTGAAATAAACCAAAAGACCAATTGCTAACCAAATTCCAAAACCAATCCAATTGCTTACACCTAATTCGGACATCATGTACAAACAACATAAAAATCCTAAAACCAGAATCAAAGAAAGGTTTTTGGTAAAACAGAAATATGCCGTTATAAAGGCGATGATGATAAAAATCCAAGTAGGTATTTTGTGAGTGAATAACTTCCAGCCAGTTTCTAGTTTTTTACTCTCTGCAACCGGAGCATTCAAAATAAAAGCTTCGTAATTATCGGCAGAAAGGCTATTTAAATAGCCCAAAGCATCCGCTGTACTATCATTTGCTAGTACCAAATTAGTTACCGCATTTAACTCCAATTCATCTAAAGATGTGATAAAAGTTGTTGCTTCATATACTTTTGGATCGTTATTGATAAATGCCATGGTATTTTCTTTTTCGGTGGTAAATGCATAATACAATCCTCCAACCAAAGCCAATGGAATGATAAATTTAGAGTTGATATATGGAGTTTTGAACTTGCCTTGTGGACCATTGGGTACGGTATTTAGTTTTAAAACTCCAGCACAAACCAATACGAATGCAAACAAAGTACCTATGCTACATAAATCGGTAACGGTTGGTAAATCAAAAAACAAGGAAGGAATAGCTACAACAAATCCGGTTACGATAGTTGCAAAACCTGGTGTTTTATATTTTGGGTGGATGTTTGAAAAGCGTTTCGGTAATAATCCATCGCGGCTCATGCTCATCCAAATACGTGGTTGACCAATCTGAAAAACCAATAAAACACTTGCCATGGCAACTACTGCACTAACTGCAATGATACCCGAAAGCCATGTTAAATCTAACTCTGCAAACACGAATGCTAGTGGATCGCCAACACCTAATTTGGTATAGTTTACCATACCGGTTAAAACCAAAGCAATACACACATATAAAACGGTGCAAATGATAATTGCCCACATCATACCCCGCGGTAAATCCCTTTGAGGATCTTTACACTCTTCGGCGGTGGTAGAAATTGCATCAAAACCGATGTAAGCAAAAAACACGGCCGAAACACCTTTCAATACCCCCGAAAGCCCATTAGGAGCAAAAGGATCCCAATTTTCGGTATCTACATAAAAAATACCAATGGCGATAATTAATAAAATAACGGCAAGCTTTATTACTACCATCACGTTACTGGCATACCTAGATTCTTTTATGCCACGATAAACCAAATAAGTAATAGAAAAAATAATTAATAGTGCTGGTAAATCTGCTACAAAATGAAACCCAAATAGTTGTGGAGCTCCATTCCAAGCATTGTATTTTGCTTGCAATCCGGAATCGAGATTTTCGAATACTGTACCACTAGATAAAAGAGCCGTTGCTTCTTTAAATCCTGTACGGGCCGATAAATAATCCATCGTCATCCACTCGGGTAAGTGTAAACCACCACTGGCGAGCATTCCGGTAAAATAATCAGACCATGAAATAGCTACGGTTATGTTTCCAATGGAATATTCCATGATTAATGACCAGCCAATTATCCAAGCTACTAACTCACCAAATGCCACATAAGAATAGGTGTAAGCACTACCCGATACCGGCACCATGGAAGCAAATTCTGCATAAGCAAATGCTGCAAACCCGCAAGCCAAAGCAGTGAAAATGAACAAGAATACTACCGCCGGACCACCATCGGCACTAGCCTGACCAATCGTGCTAAATATACCGGCACCAATAATTGCTGCAATACCAAACGCAGCTAAATCTCGTACGGTTAGCGTTCTTTGCATCCCGCCCGGATGACCATCTGCTGCATTTCTTTTGGCAACATCGGCCATGATATCTGCTACTTGCTTTTTTCTGAATAAGTTATCAAACATGGTTTTAGGTTATTAGCTGAGGGCTGAAATTAAAAAGTTTTTGAATTAATGAAGCATTAAATTTATATAAATTGATGATTTGATATATTTGACCACAATGAAAGCAATAATGAAGCATCATTTCAGAGAAAATGCAACTTATTTTATGGTTGTTTTTGGGTTGATTTTAATTCTTCTATGTTTTGAAATTATATATGGAAAACAAGCACTATTTCTTCAAATAAATGCTTTTCATACGCCACTTCTAGATTATTTTTTTCAATACATCACGCATTTAGGTGATGGACTTTTTTTTATTCTGATAGCTTTTCTATTACTATTTATTAAAAAAGGCTGGGCTGTAACTGGTTTTGTGTGCTATCTCATTACATCTATTTTAGCCCAATTCTTAAAGAAAGTGATTTTTACCGGTACACCTCGACCGATAAAATATTTTGAGGAGTTAGGAATTAACATAAGAACTATCGAAGGCTTAGAAGTTCACTCATGGAACAGTTTCCCTTCTGGACATACCATAACGGCATTTGCAATTAGTACTTTCTTAGTGTTACTTTTTCGCTTCAAAAAATGGCAATATGTGTTGGCTTTTTCAACATTTATAATTGCTTTTTCCAGAATATATTTAGCACAACATTTTCTGATCGATGTAATTTTTGGAGCGTTTTTAGGCGTAGTATTTACCTTTTTAACTTACACAATACTTTACTTCTATTTACATAAAAAAAGCTGGTTTGATAAGCCATTATTCTAAGACAAAACTTTTAGGCCAATGATGGACATTACTAAAGTGGAAAGAAAGAATATCCGCCAAAAATCAATAGACTCTTTAAAAAACAGCACACCAACAAGGATGGTTCCTGCTGCTCCAATACCTGTCCAAACGGCATAGGCAGTTCCCAACGGGATACTTTGAATGGCTTTATTCAGAAAGAAAAAACTCAAGCTAATACACACAAAAAATGCGATAGACCATTTCCAGTTGGTAAAATTTTCAGAAAGTTTAAGGCAGGTGGTAAATCCAATTTCAAATAATCCTGCTAATACTAATAAGATCCAAGCCATAAGGTGATTTAAATTAAATTCATTAATTACTTTTGGTCAAAATTAGTTTAAATGAATCAGAAATATCGCTATCCACTCATCATCTTATTTGTTGCTTCGGTACTATTTATTCCATACTTAGGCGCAGTACATTTATTTGATTGGGATGAGATAAATTTTGCTGAATCTGCCCGCGAAATGATATTAACCGGTAATTATTTTGCCGTACAGATAGATTTTAAACCTTTTTGGGAAAAACCTCCTCTATTTATTTGGATGCAGGTGCTAAGCATGAAACTATTTGGCATAAATGAATTTGCTGCTCGTTTCCCTAATGCCATTGCAGGTATTGTTACACTATTGGTTTTATTTAATATTGGGAAGAAATTATTCTCTGAGAAATTTGGGCTGATTTGGGCGTTGGTTTATTGCGGATCGCTTCTCCCCTTTTTTTATTTTAAATCTGGCATAATAGATCCTTGGTTCAATTTATTTGTTTTTTTAGCGGTTTATTATTTTTCTTTTTTTAATGCAGCAGAATCCATCCATAGAAATAGAAATGCCTTATTGGTTGGCTTATTTTTAGGCTTGGCAGTATTAACCAAAGGGCCGGTAGCCATTTTAATCGTCACACTGGCATTTTTAGCGTTTAGCGTTTGGAATCGCTTTCAAAAATATATTAATCTGAAGGAATTCTTTCTCATTGCCCTTTCTACTTTTTTAGTATGTTTTTTATGGTTTGGGATTGAATGGATAAAAAATGGACCATGGTTTATCCAAGAGTTTATTGTGTATCAAATTCGGTTACTCACAACCCAAGATGCAGGGCATGGCGGACCATTTTTTTATCATTGGATAATACTTTTGATAGGTTGTTTTCCTGCTTCTATTTTTGCTCTAAAGGGATTTAAAAATGTGGAAGGAACTACACCTCAACAGCAAAATTTTCATCGTTGGATGGTGGTTTTGTTTTTTGTTGTTCTGATATTATTCTCGATTGTAAAAACCAAAATAGTTCATTATTCCTCCCTTTGTTATTTTCCAATTACTTTTTTGGCAACATATGCCATACAGGCTTTGATCGATCAAAAAATAAAATGGCAGAAAATCTTTAGTTATTTATTGATTCTTATCGGTTGGATATTGTCTATTGCTTTGATAGGATTACCCATCGCCCTAAAAAACAAAAACTGGATTATACCATACATAAAAGACGATTTTGCAATAGCAAATCTAAATGCCTATGTACCCTGGACAGACCTAGATAGTATAGGCGGATACGTATTATTAATAGGGTTAATGATTGCCGTACTGCAATTAGTAAAACAACAGTTTTTAAAAGCCAGCCTGTATTTATTTGGAGCTATGAGTATTGCTATATGGTTTGCCTCGCTGTTTTTAGTACCAAAAATTGAATTAATTAGCCAAGGTGCAGCCATACGTTTCCTTAAAGAAAGAGCGGGTGAAGATTGTTATGTAGAAGTTTTGGGATATAAAAGTTATGCGCATTTATTCTACACTCAAAAACAAATCCCATCAAACAAAAATGCCGAGAATAAAGATTGGCTACTTACCGGAGATATTGATAAGCGAGCATATTTTGTAACTAAAATAGATAGGTACGATAAGATTTATGCCGATTACCGCGATTTAATTTTCTTGGGTGAAGAAAATGGTTTTATTTTTTTGATGCGGGAGCCTCCAAAAATTTCGTCTTCCATATACCCCATTTCTGCAATCGATATGCAATAGAAGTTGCCAAAACACCCAATCCGTAAATAGAACTACGTTTAAAATTAATGGAAGATGCTTCTTCGAAATATTTAGTTGGGCAAGTTACTTCAGCAATTTCATACCCGGCATAGCAAATTTGCGCCAGCATTTGATTATCAAAAACAAAGTCATCGGAATTAGCGTGGTAATTTACCTTGGTTAAAACTTCTCGGGTAAAAGCTCTGTATCCTGTGTGGTATTCGGATAGTTTTTGGTTCATCATTACGTTCTGAAATAACGTTAAACCTCTATTTGCAATGTATTTATATAAAGGCATGCCACCACGCAATGCACCTTTTCCTAAAATTCTAGATCCCAAAACCACATGATATAATTCGGCTGCAAGAATGCTGCTCATAGCCGGAATTAATTTGGGAGTGTATTGATAATCTGGGTGAAGCATGATAACAATATCGGCTTCTAATTCTAAGGCTTTATCATAACACGATTTTTGGTTGCCTCCATATCCCCGATTTTTATGATGCACAACTATGTGTTTAATCCCTATTTCTTTTGCTACGGCGATGGTGCTGTCTTTGCTGGCATCATCCACCAAAACAATTTCATCTACAATATCCATCGGAATTTCTGCAACGGTCTTTTTTAGAGTGAGCGAAGCATTATAGGCCGGGAGCACGACCACTACTTTTTTGTTATTGTACATGCGCGCAAAAATAGAAAAGCTTTTATAATAATCTATCTACCAAAAAGAAAAATGCAAAAACTACACTGGCAATGCCATTGGTGGTAAAAAACGCTCGGTTTACATTGCTTAAATCAGCAGGTTTTACTAATAAGTGTTGATAAATGAGCAAACTGCAGTACATAATGGTGCCTACCCAATAAAAGATACCAAACAACCCAATTAAACCTGCAGCCACAATAAAAGCGCCCGAAAACATATGTAAAATGGTAGAAACTCTTAGGGCATTTACAGCACCTAAAGCAGCCGGAACGGAATGCAAAACTTCTTTTCTATCAAATTCTTCATCTTGCAAAGCATAAATGATATCAAAACCACTTACCCAGGTTAACACAGCTAATGAAAACAAAATAGGAAGCAAAGCAAATTCACCAGTAACTACCAAATATGCACCAATTGGCGCTAGCGATAAACCTAATCCTAAAATAAAATGACATAGTGCAGTAAAGCGTTTGGTAAGGCTGTAACCCAAAACCACCATCAAAGCAACAGGAGATAAATAGAAACAAAGCGGATTGATGAAGTAGGTAGCAAGAATAAAAAGCAATGCATTTAAAATGGTAAAAACCAAGGCAGATTGTGGTCGGATAATCCCAGCAGGGATTTCTCTTATACTGGTTCTTGGGTTTTTTGCATCTATTTCTCTATCTGTATATCTATTAAATGCCATGGCCGCACTACGGGCGAAAACCATGCATGCAATCATCAACAAAAATTTTACCCAATCGAAAGAAAATGCTGTGGTAGTAATGGCTAAAAAATAACCAATAATGGCAAAAGGAAGCGCAAAAATGGTATGACTAAACGTGATGAGCGAAAGGTATTTTTTCAAGGTGCTAATTGGATTCTGGTAAAGTTAAAAATCGTTGATTTATCTCCTGTACAAAAGCAAGTAATTCATCTTTACCAGATTTATCTTCGGCAGAGGTAATGAATTGTTGCGGTATTTCATCCCAGGTTTTACTCATTTCTTTCTTAAATAACTGAAGATTATTGATCGTTTTTTGTTTGGATTGCTTATCTGCTTTGGTAAACACCAATATAAACGGAATCCCTTTTTTACCCAACCAATTCACAAAATCTAAATCAATTTTTTGTGGAATTAATCTAGAATCTATCAGTACCATTACACACTGCAAATTATCTCTTTTTTCGAGGTAATTTTTGATGAATCCTTCCCAACTTGCTTTTTGCGTTTTAGAAGCTCGCGCATAACCATAGCCTGGTAAATCAACCAAATACCAGTTTTCATTAATGATAAAATGATTGATTAACTGCGTTTTTCCGGGTGTTTGCGAGGTTTTAGCTAAATCTTTTTTGCCTACCAACATATTTATCAACGAGGATTTTCCTACGTTTGACCTGCCAATAAAGGCATACTCGGGCAGTTTAGGCTCGGGCATGTTGGTCATTTTGGTATTACTAATTATAAATTCGGCAGATTTAATTTTCATATCGCCAAAGGTAATAAATTAAGCTAGTGGGATGAAGGTGTTAGATTCTGAGCGATGAGTTGGGGTTAGATTGTTATTGGTATTTGGCCATTGGCACTAAATTTAAACTCGTACCATACGAAAATTTGCAATATTTTTAACTTTTTATGTCAAAGTAAAGACGTACATTACCTTTTTAAAATCACATTTACAATGAAAAAATTCTTACTAATTATACTATTATTTCAGCTTACAGCTTGTGCGGAATTACAAAAAGTAGTGGGTAGTCTTCCATTGGGAATTACTAATGCAGAAATTGCATCCGGGTTGCGACAAGCACTAGATAAAGGTATTGATAAACAGGTTACTAAACTAACCCAAACCGATGGTTTTTACCGAAATGAATTGGTGAAAATTTTATTGCCACAGGAATTGCAAAAAGTGGACAAAACCCTTCGGGATATTGGACTTGGAAATCTGGCAGATGAAGGTTTACGAGTTTTAAACCGTGCAGCCGAAGATGCAGTAAAAGAAGCAACTCCTATTTTCGTGAATGCCGTGCTACAAATTACTTTTGATGATGCCCGCAATATTCTTCTTGGTGCTGACAACTCAGCAACTATGTACCTTTCCAACAAAACCACGAACGATCTTTATGGGAAGTTTAATCCCGTTATTGGCAATTCACTGGATAAAGTAGGCGCTACTCGAATATGGAATGATATTATAACTCAGTATAACGCCATTCCTTTTACCACAAAAGTAAATCCCGATTTGGCTGATTATGTAACACAGGAAGCACTAAAAGGAGTTTTTAAGATGATTGCCGTAGAGGAAAAAGAAATTAGAACCAATTTTGCAGCCCGAACAACTGATTTGCTTCGCCGTGTATTTGCGTTACAAGACAAATAATACTACTGTTTGGCATAATTGGCGCTAGCACCGATACGCTAATGCTTGCGCGAGCGGAGGATGGGCTGATTAAATTTTAATACCGTCATTGCGAGCCTCACAGTAAGCGTGGTGTGGCAATCTTTAACTATTTAAGGGGATGACTTCGTTACTTCGCTCCTCGCCATGACGTAAAAAAATATGCAAGGATGTGAAAGGCACGGATGACCTTTGCCTTTCTTGCGCACAACATACGCGCTAGGCTGGGTTAACTTACAATATACAATTGGAATCAAAATCCGATAATTGGATTGATTAATTTAAAATGCTACCAGAAAGCACGGATGACCTTGACTCTTGCTTACGCACAACATCCGCGCTAGGAAGGGGTTTTTAAGATGATTGCCGTAGAGGAAAAAGAAATTAGAACCAATTTTGCAGCCCGAACAACTGATTTGCTTCGCCGTGTATTTGCATTACAAGACAAATAATACAACTGTTCGACATTTGTATTGTCGAATGACAGATAGGATTTTTAATTTGATTAAATCGTTAGCTCTAGCTTGCGCCATAGAAATATATACTTCCTAAAATTTCAGCAAATACTTTAAACACACAAGCGCCGCTGCGCTAATGCTTGCGCGAGAGAGGGCCAGCAAGGGACACGCGTGCGCCAGCTAGGGGACGAGACAAAGGCTACTTATCTATTAATTATCCTTTTTTCTTAATATACCCACAGAACCAAATGGACAACCGCTATCGTGATGATTTTCACAATTTGATTCAATAACTCGAAGCTTGTCCTTTAGTTGCATATCAACTCTAAAGGATAACCAGCAGTTCTTTTCAAAAATATATTGTTGTGCGGGATAAGCATTTCCTTCCTCATCTTCATCAATTTCGGGGTCTACATCATTTTTACTTTTTGCTATCCCATTTACTTGAGAATATTTACCTTTTTGCTTATTCTTTGAAGTTAGTAAAAAACTAAATTCATTTTTTGTTATGAATTTTACTTCAACTTGTTGAAATAATGTGTCGTTTTCAAATGTAAAAACCATGACTGAATCGTTTTCAGGTTTATATAGCATATCTGTAGGAAGACCACTTTCTAATACGACTAAATCAGAGTCATTTTCTGATCTTTGAATTTTTTCTTTATTTTGGTTACCACAACCAAGTAAAGTGAGTAAAGTTAAAATTAATAGATATCGCATATTCTTTTTTATTTATCTAGTTGATCGGAAAGAAGATTCGCCTTCAATATTAAGTATTTTTAAAGTATATGATGGTACATATCCAGATGGGTAAATGAACTTCGAAATACTCGTAACTGAAAAAGCAGAAAGTTTTACCATGTCACTTTGATTACCTCCAAGTAATATAATTCTGCCAGCATTATTAAAACCTGCAACAAATCCAACATGTCCTTTACCTCCCCCATAATCTATTACAGCTATACTACCATAAGCGGATGACCTTGACTCTTGCTTACGCACAACATCCGCGCTAGGAAGGGGTACACCAATTTAAGGAATGGACGTTTGGGAACATGCTTATTATTTAAAATATCAAAACCGTAGACCCGATTATATGACAGCTTTCTTCAACGTTATAAATTGGTATGCCGTAGCAGAAAGATACAAAGCTACCAAATAAAGTTTCGAATTTTAATAAATTGAAAAGCAAGGCGTTATAGTCTTGCTTTTTTTGTAAATAATATTTTAACTTTGATTTCAGAATAATTTAAACTCTCTCGAAATGAAAAAATCATTACTCACCCTCCTCATTGCATTATTTGTTAGCACTGCTTTCAGTCAATTACTTACAAAACCTAAAATGATTCCATGTGTAACCACAGAAATGGAAGAATGGCGAAGAGCAAGATACAATGAAATTGCAACCATCGGTCAATTTGAAGCTTGGATGGATGCCAACAAGGCTTATGTTCAAGAAGTCATGGCTAATTATCCGAAAGCAAACGCAACTAATGAGCCCATTATTTTCAGGATACCTGTTGTGTTTCATATCATTCACGATGGTATTCCTAATCCTGCGCCTACCGAGCCGGTTACAGAGTTATTATTACCGGAAGATGATATTCCGTATGAAAGAATTTTAAAGCAAATAGAAGTACTTAATAATGATTTTCAGAAGCTTAATGCCGATACCTCTGCAACCATTCCGCAGTTTAAGGATAGAGCTGCCAACATTCAAATCAAATTTGAATTGGCAGTAAAAGATCCTGATGGCAATGTGCTAGCACAACCCGGATATAATAGAGTGATGTGGCCAGGGTTAGTGCATACGGGTTTGGTTGTTAATCAAGAAATTGAATTATTGATAAAACCTGAAACCATTTGGGATCCAAAAAGATATTTTAATGTGTGGACTGTAAGATTTGCGGAATCAACCCCGGCTGCTGCCTTATTAGGTTATGCGCAGTTTCCTGAAGGCTCTGGCTTACAAGGCATGCCTAATGGCGTGCAATCTGCAAATACTGATGGGGTGGTAATGAACCCAATCGTTGTTGGTACAGAGGGAAGTGCAGACTATTGGGATAATAAAAGTAGAACACTAACCCATGAAGTTGGGCATTGGCTGGGTTTACGTCATGCTTGGGGAGATGGCGGCTGTGCTGTGGATGATTTTGTGGAAGATACTCCAAACTTAGATGGCTCAAGTTCAGGGTGTCAATTAGGTAGAACCACATGTGGTGGCTTAAATAACGTACAAAACTACATGGATTATACGGATGGTTATTGCCAAACTATGTTCACAGAAGGCCAAAAACTGAGAATGCACATCGTAATGCTATTAAGCCCCAGAAGAAAAGAATTACCATCGTCTGATGCATTACCTGATATCTCTACTTCCGTATTTACTTCAACAAATAAAGTAGAGGACGCATTTAAAATTTATCCGAATCCATCTACAGGTCCAGTTACGCTTGAATTTGAATCAAAGTTTATTCAAACAGGCAAAATTGAAGTGTTGGATAGAAACGGTAAAATGATATATTCTCAATTGAAAGATTTTAATAGAGGTACAAACAGTCTTGATATCGGTCTAAATGATTTTGCCACCGGACTTTACACGGTTCGTTTTAATAGTCCGTTACAAAGTTCAACTACCAAATTCATCAAAAATTAGTAAGTGTAAAGTTTAGTATCAATAAAAAAGCCCTCTGATTTTAAAATCAGAGGGCTTTTTTATTTTAGTAACTAAAAATTCTATTATTCTACTGTAACCGATTTTGCTAAATTTCTTGGTTGATCTACGTTACAGCCACGCATTACAGCTATATGATAAGAAAGTAATTGTAATGGAATGGTGCTTAATAATGGAACAAAAGCTTCTTCGGTATCTGGAATTTCTATAGCATAATCTGCCATAGCTTTTACTTGTGTATCTCCCTCAGTAACAATTGCAATAACTACACCTTTACGAGCCTTAACTTCCTGAATGTTACTTACCACTTTCTCATAGATACTATCTTTTGTAGCAATTACAACAATTGGCATTTGATCATCAATAAGAGCAATTGGGCCGTGTTTCATTTCAGCTGCTGGATATCCCTCCGCATGAATGTATGAAATCTCCTTTAGCTTTAATGCGCCTTCCAGAGCTACTGGGAAATTGTACCCTCTACCTAAATATAAAAAGTTTGTTGCATCTTTAAATTTAGCTGCAATTAGTTTCACATCGTCATTCGTTTTTAATGCGGTTTCAACTTTTGTGGGTATGTTTTCTAATTCAGTTAATAATTGTATTAATCTGGATTTAGTAAGTTTTCCTTTTTTCTCCGCTAACGAAAGAGCTAATAAAGTTAATAAGGTAACTTGTGCTGTAAATGCCTTAGTAGATGCTACCCCAATTTCTGGCCCGGCATGGGTATACGCACCAGCATGTGATGCTCTAGGTATAGATGACCCGACTACGTTGCAAATGCCAAATATGGTTGCCCCTTTTTCCTTCGCCAGCTCAATAGCAGCTAAACTATCTGCTGTTTCTCCAGACTGAGATATAGCTATAACGATATCGTTTTCGGTTATAACCGGATTACGATATCTAAACTCTGATGCGTATTCTACTTCAACTGGTACGCGGGCAAATTCTTCAATCAAATATTCAGCAACTAAACCTGCATGCCAACTTGTACCACATGCTACAATTAAAATTCGGTCGGCATTTTTAAATTTCTCCTCATATTCGTTCAATCCACTTAAAGAAATTAGTCCATTTGCAGATTGAATTCTGCCACGCATGCTATCGTAAATAGAACGAGATTGTTCGTAAATTTCTTTAAGCATAAAATGCTCAAAACCGCCTTTTTCAATAGCTTCTAATTTTAATTCTAGCTCTTGTATGTAGGCTGTTTGCGGTACATTATCTAAGTTTTTGATGGTATATCCATCTCTAGTAACATGTACAACGTGGTTATCTTCAATGTAAATAACTTTATTAGTATACTCTACAATTGGAGTAGCATCAGATGCAATAAAATATTCCCCTTCGCCAACTCCTATTACCATCGGACTGCCTTTTCTGGCAGCTACTAATTCATTTTTATTATCTCTAGATAAGACAACAATAGCATATGCTCCCACTACTTCTTTAAGTGCAATTCTAACTGCTTCTTCTAAGGTAGTGTTTGTTTTCTCTTGTACGTCTTCAATTAAATGAACCAAAACTTCCGTATCGGTATCACTTTCAAAAACATGACCACGAGATTGTAGTTCAGATTTTAGTGAAGCATAATTTTCGATAATCCCATTATGTATGATAGCAATTTTTTTGCCTGTTGATGTGTGTGGATGCGCATTTATATCATTTGGAGGACCGTGTGTTGCCCAACGAGTGTGACCCATTCCAATGGTGGCTGAAATGTCATTTACTGAGGCAAAACTATCTAAGTCGGCCACTTTTCCGGCTTTCTTATAAATTTTTAACGAGCCATTTAGAAGTGCAACACCTGCACTGTCGTAGCCGCGATATTCTAATCTACGCAACCCTTTTATAATTATTGGATATGCCTCGCGATATCCAATATATGCAACAATTCCGCACATAAATTATCGTATTATTGAGTATATGTAATTCTAAGTTTTATGCTATTTACGCCGGCATTACCGCCATTTATGACTAAACGTTCGGCAGATGTTGCAGTGTTCTGTAAAGTTAAAAATAAGTTTTCATCCGTTATTTTGCCCGTCAATAAATCTTGTATTAATCTGGTTACATTTAAACGATATACCTTTTCAAGCGGATCGTATCTTCCGTCGAAATCATTCCTAAATCTTAAATCAAAAATATCTCCATCGGGTACTTCAATAGCATTTCCACTTGGCATGAACCCTCTATTCATATAAATAAATGGTGCTACTGTATAGGGTTGGCTATCTGATCCTGGCTGTATTTTGATTAATAATTCTGCTTTGTTTATTGCTATATTCCCTTGATTTTTTAGGTTTTGCAGAAATGGGAACGTGATTTTTGTTTTAACCCCATTCAATGGTTTAATATATCCAACTGATTGGTTTACACTTGTGTTTGCTAAAGCAGTTCCTACTGGAGTTCCGGCAAAGTTGCTTGTAAATTTGCTAGATTGTGCGGTTACCCTATCTATAAAAAAAGAGTTATTAATGGTATCTAATGCTCCGTCTGTTACAGTTCTGTAATAAAAAGTTATTCTGGCATTATTGAAATTTACTGCATTTACGGCAATAATTCCACCGGCTCCTGTGGTTTGATTTTTATCTATTTCAAAAACCAATCCTTTAAAATACTCATTCAATGCTGTTTGATTTGCATAAGTACCTGCAGGTGCGTTTACAAAAGTGCTTGAAGCAAATGCCGTATTCATAGGTATACGAATTTGTGGTTCTTGATTTAGCACGGTATCCTTCCTGCCTCTTCTAACTACATTAATTAATACACTATCATTTGGCCTAGCTTTGAATTGTTTAGTAGCAATTATCTGCGCTTTTTTTGCAAATGTTCTGTCAGAAAAATATCTGGCAGTATCTACCATGGCCTCGTTTAATTCATATACATTTAGCCTGAAAGAGGAATTAAGGTCACCATAAAATCCGTTGTAAGGCAATATAATTACTGCCGAATCTAAAGTTGGATTACCCCCAAAATCTACCATACTAGTACCTGTACGGATTTGTGAATAGAATACAGCTTCTGTTTCGCCAAAAATTGGATCATTTAAATACCCAATTAATCGCTGTGTGTTCAACACATTGGCACTAAAGCCAGATCCAATAATAAAATTATTATCCACCCTAACCGGGACATCCAGTACAGTTTTAGTAAAAATAGTTACAGTATCCGTAACCGTTCCTGTAATAATATCTGTATTATCTAAACCGATTAAATTGGCCTTTTTACAGCTATTTATAATAACAAGGCTCATTAATGACATCATTAATAAGCCTGATTTAATATATTTCATATAATGAATAATCTATAAAGCTTCCAACGCAACCATTGAATCAATGGTTACTTCATCATAAAAGTTGGCATAAACATCAGCATAATCTTGTTCCTGATGATTTATTACAGGTTTGTTACAGCCTTTGATAGCTTCTAAAACACTGCCTGTAATATTCTCACTTGCTTTAACTACTGCATCAGAATAAGCAATTGCGCCAATGTGCATGTCAGAACATTCACGTTCTCCAAACATAGTAATGTCCTCTGCTTTCATACCACTCATAATTGCCTTTTTATGAAAAGCAGGTGATAATTTATCTTTAAAGCAATTCTCATAAACAGAATATATCACTTTAGAGTTTTTAAATGTTGGGTCATTCTTGTAACTTGTTTTTATGTAGGCAGGTACTAAACTTGTCATCCAACCATGGCAATGAACAATATCAGGTGCCCATCCTAATTTTTTTACTGTTTCTAACGCTCCTTTACAAAAGAAAATTGCTCTCTCATCATTATCCCCATAGAATTTTTCGTTTGAGTCATTGAAAACAAATTTACGTTTGAAATATTCTTCGTTATCCAAAAAATAAACCTGCATTTTAGCACCTTGTATGGAGGCAACTTTAATAATTAGCGGGTTATCGTTATCGTCGATTTGAATATTCATCCCAGATAAGCGAATTACTTCATGAAGTCGATTTCGTCGTTCATTAATATTACCAAATCTTGGCATTAATACTCGGATTTCGTATCCTTTTTCCTGCATTGCTTGCGGAAGTTCTCTGGTAATTTTGGAAATGTTTGTTAATTCTAGGAAAGGCGCCATTTCATGCGCGATGTATAATATCTTCGTTTTCACCATTCTTTTCGTACGTGTTAGGTTAGTTATAAGAGCAGAAATTATTAGTGTGCAAATATAGCAATATTCTAGTCTTAATCAATTAGAATTGCAAGTAAAAAGTTGTTTTGTTTGTATTTTTTTACATTTTTGAGCAAATTTTCTGTAGGGATTGAAAATAATTCATTCGCGTTCTGATTTAAAATCAGAAATACACGGTATAAAAAAATCTGGTGAAAGTATTGGGTTTGTTCCAACTATGGGAGCATTGCACGCAGGTCATGTATCGCTTATCAAACAATCTAAATCTCAAACGGATTTTACTATTTGTAGTATTTTTGTGAATCCCACACAATTTACAGATCTAAAAGATTTAGAAAGATACCCCCGTCCGATAGAATCGGATATTGTAAAACTAAATTCTGCCGGTTGTGATTTGCTCTTTTCACCTCCCGTAGAAGAGATGTACCAGGAGGGCGAAGAATGGAATATAGATTTACACCCGTTGGATACTTTACAGGAAGGAGCCTATCGTCCAGGTCATTTTCAAGGGGTTACCCAAATAGTATATAAATTTTTCAGCACCATAAAACCAGATAAGGCTTTTTTTGGGTTAAAAGATTATCAACAATTTTTGGTCATTAAAAAAATGGTTGAAATTAAAAAATTAAAACTCGAAATAATCGGATGCGAAACGATTAGAGAAGAAGATGGTTTGGCAATGAGTTCTCGCAATGTTCATTTATCTCAAGAGGAAAGAAAAGCTGCTTTACTCATTTCAGAATCTTTATTTCAATTACGAGAAGAGGTGTACGATGTAAGTTTAGAGGTAGCCAAAGAAAGTGCTTTGAAAAAACTAAAAGAAAATCATCTCCTACAAACAGAATATTTCGAAATTGTAAATGCTGAAAACCTAACCCCTATTCATAACATAAATGCTGCAAAATCTGTGATTGCATGTACTGCTGTAAAAGTTGGGTCTGTTCGGTTGATAGATAATCTCTTATTAAAATAAGAAGTTCTTAATTTATAACTTTGCAACATGTTTATCGAAGTTTTTAAATCTAAAATTCACCGGGCAAAAGTTACCCAAGCAGAGCTTCATTACGTTGGAAGCATTACCATTGACGAAGATTTAATGGATGCAGCAAATTTAATAGCCAACGAAAAAGTACAAGTGCTAAATATTAATAATGGTGCAAGATTAGAGACCTATGTTATTAAAGGAGAAAGAGGGACAGGCATTATTTGCTTAAACGGTCCTGCTGCTCGCCAAACTCAAATAGGAGATACCGTAATTATTGTTTCTTATGCCAGCATGGATTTTGAGGAAGCCAAAAGCTTTACACCAACCATTGTATTTCCAGATGCTAATAACCGCTTAGTCTCTTAAGCTTGAAAATCAATTTCATAAAAATAGCGCAATACAGCATACTTCTAATTTTAGGAGTTGTGCTTTTGTATTTTGCATTTAAGGGACAAGACTTAGCTATCATATTCCAAAATCTGGCTTCGGCTAATTATTGGTGGGTAATTGCAAGCATGATTTTAAGCATTGGTGCACATTATTTAAGAGCAATCCGTTGGAAAATGCTCATAAAGCCTTTAGGATTTTCGCCCAGTAATGCAAATACGTTTCATGCCGTTATGATTGGCTATTTGGCAAATTTGGCATTTCCCAGAATGGGCGAAGTTACCCGATGTGGCGTACTTACAAAAACAGATAAAATACCTATAAACTCTCTAATAGGCACTGTGATAGTTGAGCGTTTTATTGATTTTTTAACGCTTATTGCATTATTGTTTTTCGCTCTTTTTATTCAATTTGATACCATTTACCAATTTATTGATAATATCATTTTTACGCCGCTTATTTATTCCATAAAAAGTAGCACTTTACTCTTAATTACCACCATCACAATATTGTTTTTATTCTTGCTTTTAGGCAGATATTTATACCTAAAATTCAAGGACGACTTTACCTCTACCAAAATTGGAAACAAAATAAGCAACCTGCTAATTGGCATTAAAGATGGTTTTACTACTATTTCTAAAATGGAAAAACCCTGGTTATTTTATGCGTATTCCATTGGCATTTGGTTTTTTTATTTCATAACCACATACCTTGTATTTTTTGCAATTCCAGCAACTTCAAACCTTGGCTGGCAGGTAGCCATTTTTGTGCTTGCAGCCGGAAGTTTAGGGATGGTGGCACCTGTGCAAGGTGGTATCGGTGCTTATCATTGGATGGTGGCAGAAGGATTAGTGCTGTTTTCAATCGTTAAATCAGACGGATTAATTTATGCAACCTTAGCACATTCCTCGCAGGTGTTGTTAATTTTATTTTTAGGTTTGATAGGAATTATCGCCACTTTAATTCCGAAAAAGCTCCAACCAGAAATAGATGATGAACAAGAATGATTTAATTTTTTCTAAAATCTACACACCTGAGAATTTACTTAAAACAGTAAATATATGGCGCTTTTTAAATGAAAAAATAGTGTTTACCAATGGGTGTTTTGATCTTTTGCATCTCGGGCATATCGATTATTTATCCAAAGCAGCATCGCTAGGCAATCGTTTGATAATTGGAGTAAATACAGATGAATCTACACGAAAACTAAAAGGACCCCATCGTCCAATCACTAATCAGCAATCCAGATCTGCTATTTTAGCCTCCCTTTTTTTTGTTGATGCTATTGTATTATTTGATGAGCCAACCCCTCTGAAACTAATACAAACCATACAACCCAATGTATTAGTGAAAGGTGCAGACTATTCTCTTGATCAAATAGTTGGAGCAAAAGAAGTTTTGAGTTATGGAGGAAACGTAGAAACCATCGAATTTTTGCCCGGATATTCAACATCTTCTATTGAGCAACAAATAAAACAATCCTCCTAAATGGATTGTATTTACTTCGGATTTTAACCTGATTTTATTTTAATTACTTTTGCCCAAACCTTAATTATATTTCACATGAATTTTCAGCTCACCGAAGAACATTTAATGATACAACAAGCGGCCAGAGATTTTGCTCAAACAGAATTAAAACCGGGTGTAATAGAGCGCGATGAACACCAAAAATTTCCAGCCGAACAAGTAAAAAAAATGGGCGAGTTGGGTTTTATGGGAATAATGGTTGATCCTAAATATGGTGGTGCTGGCATGGACGTAGTATCCTACGTTTTGGTAATGGAAGAGCTTTCAAAAATTGATGCATCGGCTTCGGTAGTGGTTTCTGTAAATAATTCGTTGGTTTGCTTCGGTTTAGAAGCATTTGGTACCGAAGAACAAAAACAAAAATATTTAATCCCATTAGCCAAAGGCGAAAAAATTGGTGCTTTTTGTTTATCTGAGCCCGAAGCCGGTTCGGATGCCACTTCACAAAGCACTACTGCTGTTGATATGGGAGATCATTACCTTTTAAATGGCACCAAAAACTGGATAACCAATGGTGGCACAGCTTCTACTTATTTAGTGATTGCACAAACCGATGTAAGCAAAGGTCACCGTGGCATTAATGCACTGATTGTAGAGAAAGGAATGGAGGGATTTACCATCGGACCTAAAGAAAATAAACTAGGCATACGTGGTTCTGATACTCATTCTCTTATGTTTACCGATGTAAAAGTTCCGAAAGAAAACCGCATAGGCGAAGACGGGTTTGGGTTTAAATTTGCGATGAAAACTCTTGAAGGCGGTAGAATAGGTATTGCAGCACAAGCACTTGGAATTGCATCTGGGGCTTATGAATTGGCCGTACAATACTCTAAAGAACGTAAAGCCTTTGGCAAAACCATTAGCGAACACCAAGCCATACAATTTAAATTAGCCGATATGGCTACCGAGATTGAGGCTGCCAGATTATTATGCTTAAAAGCAGCCAGCTTAAAAGATCAGGGCAAACCATATGCACAAGCTAGCTCTATGGCAAAACTATTTGCCTCTACGGTTGCCATGAAAACCACCGTAGAAGCAGTTCAGGTACATGGTGGTTATGGATTTGTGAAAGAATTCCACGTTGAGCGTTTAATGCGCGATGCTAAAATTACTCAGATTTATGAAGGCACTTCCGAAATTCAAAAAATTGTAATTTCAAGAGAAGTTTTAAAATAATATCTAACCAACTTTTTAAAAGCTCCGTCAACTTTGTCGGGGCTTTTTTGTTTTATCAAATTGTTATCTTCACAAAAAATAAAAGCATGAAATATTTAAGCGTACTATTACTTGGTGTTTTTGCACTCTTTTCTTGTACTAAAAAAAGCAATAATCTTATGGATGGCAGTTGGAGAGCTACATTATTAACCGAAACTGGAGTTGAATTACCTTTTAATTTTGAGGTAGAAAAAGCCGAGAATGGCTCCACTATCTTATACATAATTAATGGTGATGAGCGCTTTATGGTGGATGAAATTGAGCAAGACGGAGACTCTGTGAATATTAAACTTCCAATCTTCGATTCGGAGATAAAAGCAAAGATGAAAGGCCACAGCTTAGAAGGAAAATGGATTAAATATTTAGCTCAACGTGCAGTAAGCATGGATTTTAATGCAAAACACGGAGAAAGCTACCGATTCGAGAAAGATGCGGATGCTGGTAATTTAAACTTAAGCGGTAGATGGGCAGTAAGTTTCGAGACGGATAGTTTCCCTGCAGTTGGAGAATTCACACAAACTGGCACTAAACTTACTGGTACTTTTCTTACAGCCACCGGCGATTACCGATACTTGGAGGGCTCTGTTAACAATAACAAATTTCAACTTTCTTGTTTTAATGGTTCTCATGCTTTTCTTTTTACTGGCGACATTACCGACAATAACACCATTATCAACGGAAAATTTTATTCAGGATATAGCTACATCGAAAATTGGAGTGCAACTAAAGACGAAAATGCAAAATTACCCGATGCTTATGCATTAACGTTTTTCAAAGATGGGTACGATAAAATTGAGTTCACCTACCCAGATTTAGATAAAAATCCGGTTTCGTTGCAAGACGAACGATTTAAAAATAAAGTAGTTGTTTTACAACTTATGGGATCTTGGTGCCCAAATTGCATGGATGAAACAGCTTTTCTGAGTGATTTTTATAAAAAATATCAATCTAAAGGATTTGAAATTATTGGCTTAGCCTACGAACGTAATCCTGAGTTTGAAGCCGCCAAAAAGAATGTGCTGCGTTTAAAACAACGTTTTGATGTTCAGTACCCACTTTTATTAACCGGTGTAGAGAACGACAAAGCTAAAGTTGCCCAAAGCTTACCTGCCTTAAATACTTTTTTATCTTTCCCAACTACCATTGTAATAGATAAAAAGGGCAATGTGAGACAAATACATACTGGGTTTTCTGGTCCAGGTACTGGTAAATATTACGATGAATATGTACTAAATTTCACTAAACTAATAGATGATTTGCTCAATGAATAAGCTCCAAAAGTTTAGCATATTATGGCTAATTGCCCTCTTAATAACGGCATGTAGTACTACGCAAAAAGTTACTTTACCCGAACTAGAAATTAGTGTACCTAGAACAGTAAATGTAACAAACACTCCTGCCAATTACATGGCTACCTACACCAAGGTAACCGAGCTTATACACACTAAACTAGATTTATCTTTTAATTGGGATAGTGCCTTTGTACTAGGTAAAGCAACCATTACAGCTAGTCCACATTTCTATTCCCAAAGAACTATTGTATTAAATGCCAAAGGATTTAAAATAAATGAAGTTGCCTTGTTAACTCCAGAAAGTAAAAACCCTACTAACTATACTTATGATGGCTTTTTACTGACTATAAATTTGGATAAAGAATACAGCCGAAACGAAGAATACACCGTTTTTATAGATTATGTGGCCATGCCAAATAAAATAAAAACCAAAGGCAGCCAAGCAATACTTTCTGATAAAGGCCTCTATTTTATAAATAACGACGGAAAAGACCCAAATAAGCCAAAACAAATATGGACACAAGGCGAAACAGAAGCAAATTCTTGTTGGTTCCCTACCATAGATGGACCACAGGCTAAAATGAGCCAAGAAGTAATTTTAACTGTTGATGATAAGTACGTAACGCTATCAAACGGAACTTTAGAGTACTCAAAGAAAAATGCAAATGGCACAAGAACCGATGCTTGGAGACAAGAAATGCGCCATAGTACTTACCTAACCATGATTGGAGTTGGAGAATTTGCTGTTGTAAAAGACAAGTGGAGAAATATTGAAGTAAATTATTATGTAGAACCAGAATTTGCTCCATATGCCAAGATGATTTTTGGCAATACCCCGGAGATGCTCGAATATTTTTCAGATTTATTGAATTATCCTTACCCATGGGATAAATACTCGCAGATTGTAGTTAGAGATTTTGTTTCGGGTGCAATGGAAAATACAGGGGCTGTGGTATTTTTTGATAGGATGAACATGACCGATCGCGAATACGAGGACGAAACTTTTGAAGATATTATTGCGCATGAAGCATTTCATCATTGGTTTGGAAATATTGTTACCTGCGAATCGTGGCCAAACTTACCCTTAAATGAAAGCTTTGCTACCTATAGCGAATACATTTGGTTTGAGTATAAATATGGCCGCCAAACTGCCGATATAAAAGGGTACGAAGATTTACTTGCTTATATGCGCTCAGAGCGCGAAGCAGTAAAAAACCTCATCCGTTTTGACGTTGCCGATCGAGAAGATATGTTCGACTTAGTGTCCTATCAAAAAGGAGGAAGAGTCTTGCACATGCTAAGAAAATACGTTGGCGACGAAGCATTTTATGAATCCTTAAATAATTTCTTAATCCGTAATGAATATAAAACTGCCGAAATACATGATTTACGATTGGCTTTCGAAGAAATTACAGGCGAAGATTTAAATTGGTTCTTTAACCAATGGTTCTTAAGTGCAGGGCATCCTGAACTTGAAATCCTCCAAAATTATAACGAAACAACCGGAGAAGCCATTATTACCATCCACCAATTGCAAGATCTAGAGAGAAATCCATTGTACCGTTTACCTGTAGATATAGATTTTTATGTAGATGGAAAAGTAGATCGCAAACGTATTTGGGTTGATAAAACCACAAATTCTTATGTTTTTAAATACGATAACAAACCAACTTTAATTAACATAGATGCCGAAAAGCAACTACTAGGTGTAAAACGAGAAAATAAAAGCAAAGAGGAATGGGTTTTTCAGTTTTACAATTCCCCCTTATTTTTAGATAAGTTAGAAGCCATGAATAACCTCTTGGAGTTTGCTAAAGAAACAGAAGTAAAAGATGTTTTTAAAGCGGCATTAAAAGTTGATAATTGGGTGATAAGATATTTAGCCACCAATGTAGTTGGTACACTTAGTCCAGAGCAAAAAGAAGAATTTTACCCTATTTTGGTTGAACTCGCCAAGTCAGATTCTCGTTCCTATGTGCGTGCACAAGCAGTGTTAACCATTGCCGAGCATTTTAAGAATAAAGATAATAATGCATTGTTTTTACAAACCATGAATGATAAATCTCCAACGGTAGCGAGTGTATCATTAGAAATTTTGGGACGGAAAAAAGCCGATTAGAGGTTGCGATGCCACGACTTAAATTCGTGGCATCGCTAACGCTAAAAAACATCTTCCAAGTGTGTGATTTCTGTTGAAATATTGTTTAGAATGATGGAGATAATATCAAATCTTACATCACCTGTATGTTCCATAATATGCAAATATTCATCGGCTGCTAATTCTAATAATTCTTGTTTTTTTTCTTCTACAAACGTCTCTGGCATACCAAAACCAGTTCCAGATCTAGTTTTTACTTCAATAAAACAAATGGTATTATCTTTTAAAGCAACAATATCAATCTCTGCTTTTCTATATTCCCAATTCAAGTCTAAAATCTCGTATCCGTTTTTTTCCAGAAATTGAACAGCTAATTCTTCTCCAAATTTACCTCTATCGTTATGCAAAGCCATTTTATTCTTTCTCTAGTACAGAAAGCAAAGATTGTACTTCAGAAACTTTATCGGCATAGCCCAATTTTTCATACGAGCCAATTAGATTGCGGAGTACCCGTTTGCAAATTTCGATATTTGAACAGGCATGGTAATACTCATTTTTTGATTCGAGATTCAATTGTTTTAAAAAATAATCTACGTCTTTTCTGCCAAAAATAAACCCTTTATTGAATGGATTAATATAGAAAAGTACTCCATTGTCTTTCTCAAAACCAGGCAACATTTCTTCATTATCATCTATATAAGCTAAGATAAAATGCTGCGGTAAATTAACTCCATAAATGGGTATATCTAACTTTTGTGCAACAATGGAATATATAATTGCCAACGAAATTTGGTTTCCTTTTCGTGATTCGAGAACTAAATTTAAATAGGAATTTTGCGGGTCTTGGTAATTAACTGTATTTCCACTAAATCCTTGCAATTGATAAAATACATAATTCAAAATTTTAACTTTTTCCAACGGGCTCATTTCATAGCCTAACTGTAACCAAACTTCGCGTTTAATGGCTTCTATTTGATTGATAATTTTCTGTTCATCCAAATCGGCATATTGGTATTTATTAATGATTAATATGCCTTGTAATAAATCAAATGCACCGCTTATTGCCCAAGTTTGTAAGCTTTGTTTGGTGTACTCGAATTGTATTTTGTGAATTACATTTTCTATTCGTTGTTGCAAAATTGGTTCTAAAGAATGTTCCCATGCTTCTTCTAATTTAGGAATCACATCGGTTCCAATTGACACTAACTTCTCTTCTACGTGTGCATATATTTCTGCATCCGCATCATCTAGTAGTCGAATAAGTGAATTAATTTCGTTCTCGTTGATCATTTATTATTTGAATCCAATCAAATTTAAAGGATGCAAAATTTAAAAGCAAGGTTTCCTACCTTTGATATGTGAATTTTACATTAGTTAAAGCCTACATGGTTCATCTACTTAAGTCAAAAACATTACATGGTACTCATTCGCCATTTGTCTATGATTTATTGAAGAATGTTATCTACCAAAAAGAAGATAACTGTATTTTCAAAGAGATAGAAAATACTCGTGATGTGCTTTTAAATAGAGAAGATACCATACGCGTTACCGATTTTGGCGCTGGTTCTAAAGTAAATAATGGGAGCAAAAAGCAAGTTAGATCTATTGCAAAGAATGCATTAAAACCTCCCGTATTAGCGCAATTAATCTATAGGCTTACTGAAAAATTTGCTGCAAATAATGTAGTAGAATTAGGTACTTGCTTGGGAATAACCACCTGCTATTTAGCCAAAGCAAACCCCAATGGAACTATTTATACATTAGAAGGCTGTCCGGAAACAGCCAAAATTGCCCAGGCACAATTCGATAAATTGGGTTATGATAATATTCGTTTACACCTTGGCAATTTTGATGAATTAGTACCAGAATTTGTGCAAACGTTAGATTCTGTGGATGTTGTTTATTTAGATGGCAATCATCGTAAAGATGCTACATTAAATTATTTTGAACTTTTATATCCTTTAGCACATGAACATTCTGTTTTCATTCTGGATGATATACATTGGTCGGCAGAAATGGAAGAGGCATGGGAAATCCTGAAAAAAGATAGCAGAGTCTGTATTAGTATAGATTTATTTTATCTAGGATTGATTTTTTTTAAAACCAACCAAGCCAAAGAAGATTTCAGAATCAGAATCTAAAATGCTTCTGAAAAAGACAAATAAAAGCCTTTCAGACGCTCTTCTCCTGCTGGTTTTTCACCAAAGCCTAAATCTAATCGTAAACTTAACCTGCCAGCCGGGTCAAAAAGATATCTGCCGCCAAATCCATAATTTGGTTTTATTCTGTTTGTAGCAAAACTGTTATTTTCATACACGGTTCCAAAACCAGCAAATGCAGCAAGTATAATCCTGTCTAGCGATAAAAATTTAGATTTTTCAAAACCTTCCTTCAATTTAAACCGAAGTTCAGTTTGTGCAGTAATGTAATTTTGGTCTCTATATCTACCCAAAAAATAGCCTCTCATTAAGTTTTCGCCTCCAAGTTGTGGCAATTGATAAAAGGGTAAAGTTGGTCCTTGCAAACTTTGAAAAACAAATTGATTAGCCAACCATGTTTTTTTATTTAATGCAAAAAAGTACCTGGCATCTAATCTAATTTGAGTTAAATCAAAATCTCCTAGCCCTTTAAAACCAAAGGATGTATTAAAACGGATAAAATATCCATCGGTTGTAAAATTTGCATTGTCTCTGGTATCGGCAATAAAGGTGGGGCCAATTAATAAAATATTGCCCCCGTTTTGTGCTTCAACCCTTGGATCGGTATCAAAAACACCTCCCGGCGATTCATTTATAAATCGGTTACTTTGATAAAGTATGCTTCCACCTAAATAGATATTTTCCGAAATTCTTCTTTCTACCTCCAAATTAAAGCGTGTATTACGATTAATAATAGAATCTTCATTGGCCTTTTGAGTATTATCACCTATACCAAAAAAACTACTTGGCGCTTTTTGATAACTAGTTTGTGGTACAATATGCCATAAGTTATCTCGGGTATAAATATTTGCACTTAGATCTACTTTATATTGCTTATTTAAAGAATAGGTACCAAAAAAATTAATCCTAGAAACACGGGTTTCGGGAGATGGATTGGAGTAAAAAGCATACAATCCGCCAGCACCAAACTCAAAGCGTTTTTCTTGCGAAAAAGATAAAAATGGAGCTGCTAAAAACTGATTTTTTCGTTGTTGTGTAGAATCTGATTGTGCTAATAAACAATTACTTAGCAGTAATAACACTAAAATGATGTATGTTTTTTGCATAGGAAAAAAATCAAATTATGGTTTAAATAAATATTAATTTTTTAGTTCTGATTAAATTAAAAGTATATACGAAAAAACGGATGGCATAACCATTGCAATTTAATATAAAAATAAAAATGGAGGGCATCATGAAAACATTTACTAAAAGCTTAATAATAGCCGGCATGTTCCTAATTAGTTCGTGCCAATTTTTGGATAACACACCTGGTCCGGATGGATTTGATGGAAGAGCATTTTATGGTGTAGATTATGATTTCCAAAAACCGTACAGCTATTGGGATAATAACCCAAATCTGCCAAATGGTTTCAGATTTGGCGAATCGTACCGAACCAACCCGGGTAGATATAGTTTCGAATACTTTGTAAACTCTAGAGATTACTGGGCAGGTACGTATGAAATATGGATAATAAGAGGAGAACGCGGCAGACCATTTGGCGTACCCGGAAATGATGCGCCTGATACCGTTCTATTTCTGATTTGTAACCCAAATGGCCCATATGAAGAGCGTGATGAAGTGTATAGCAAAAATGAAATAGAAGTAACTGCAAGAACTGAAGACACCATTGAATATACCATTACCACAGAAACTGGCGGCATGAAAGTAAGCATGAAAAAATATTCAGTAGAAAATAGAGCAGCACAATTGCCTAAATGGAAAGAGTAAAAAGATATACTAAAAATAAAAGCCTATCCGTAATTGGATAGGCTTTTTTTATGCAAGCAGCCACCAACAAAACTTATATTAACAACTTATTTTTTCTAGTATAACTATTTTCTTACTTCTAGGATAATTGAAATTAACTCTAAATTTCATACCTAATCCTGTTCATATTGCAACACTCCCGTTACAGTTAAATTTTTTATCACTCATTTTCAGGTATTTATCTTTTTTCACTACTTAAACATTGAGTTATTTTAGTACTATGTATTGCATATTACATTTGTAAACATATATCTTTGTATCGTTATGATAGAGAACACACAAACGCAAATGCGGAAAGGAATACTAGAATACTGTATCCTTTCTGTTATTTCTCGGGGAGAAATATATGCATCCGATATAATTGAGGAATTGCGCAATGCAAAACTCATGGTGGTAGAGGGGACTCTGTATCCGTTACTCACCAGGCTAAAAAATAATGGCTTATTAACTTACAATTGGGTAGAATCAGTTTCGGGACCGCCCAGAAAATATTATCAGCTTTCAGAAACAGGCAGAGAAATGCTAAGCCAATTAGATGCCACCTGGGATGAATTGGTATATGCTGTACAAACCACTACCAAAAGAAACGAAGTAAAACCTACTAACTAAACATACCTTAAACCGATTAAAATAACAAGAAGATGAATAAGACAATAATCATAAACATAAGTGGCATTATTTTCCACATTGAGGAAGATGCTTATGAAATACTAAAAGTTTACATCAACGATGTAAAACGCCACTTTGCACAATCTCCGGATAGTTTTGAGATTGTTACCGATATAGAGAATCGTATTGCCGAACTTTTTAATGAAATCCTTAAAAAAGACAACAAGCAAGTAATAGTAAAAGCAGATGTTGAAACCATAATTGCTCAAATGGGCACCATCAATGATTTTACTACAGATGAAGATGCCGAAACTAATGAAGGACCGTCTGCAACCTATAACATCAAAAGAAGATTATTTAGAGATGAAGACGATAAAACATTAGGCGGTGTTTGTTCTGGAGTTGCTGCCTTCTTTGGTTGGGAAGCCGTTTGGGTAAGAATTGTAGCTGCTGTTTTACTTTTCGTATCCTTTGGAACGATGCTTTTCATCTACATTTTACTCTGGATAGTTATTCCAGCTGCTAAAACCCGCGCAGAAAAATTGGCTATGAAAGGAGAGCCCATTAATCTAGAAAACATTAAACGCTCTGTAGAAGATGAGCTAGGCACAGTAAAAAACCATTTTTCTGCTGCCAAAAACAACGTA
The DNA here is from genome assembly GCA_041743935.1 of Sphingobacteriaceae bacterium. Taxonomy (GTDB): domain Bacteria; phylum Bacteroidota; class Bacteroidia; order Sphingobacteriales; family Sphingobacteriaceae; genus JBGTLU01. The sequence goes on along the minus strand of JBGTLU010000004.1, from coordinate 67,841 downwards.
GAAAGTTCGCTTAAAAACAATGATTTTGGCGGCAAAGTGGCAAATTTTTTCAATAGCTTCTTCAGCATATTAGGCGAAATAATTAAAGGATTCTTCAAAATATTTGGAGTGTTACTTGGCGCTATCATCTTATTTGCCTGCTTAATTGCTTTAGTGAGTTTAGTTGGAGGTGCTTTAGGTGTATTTGGTTTTAGCCATTTTGGACCCGGAGAAATTTACCCCTTCAATATGTTTTTGACTGATGTTACCTGGTCTTTAACTCTATCCGCCATATTAGTGGTTTTGCTACCGTTAATCGGTCTAATTTTAATTGGATTTTCTTTAATTACTAAAAAAAGAATCTTGCCTGTACCTGTTAGTATAGCGTTGGTTATCATATGGTTTGCAGCTTTGAGTTTTGCTGGTGCAGGAGCTGCCAAAATTGCTAAAAACTTTAAGCAGTCGGCAAGCCTCAGACAAACCGTTGAACTTAGTTCTTCAAGTAATAATAACTATATATTAAACTTAAGTGACGTTGCTCTTTTGACGGATGCCGATTTAGAAAAATTCAAAAACCTAGATAAAAGATTTAATATTCAGGTTGATGGTAATGAGTTTGACTTTAATAATGTAAAACTTACGGTAGAAAAATCCATCACGGAAAGACCTATTTTAATTCAGGTATTCAAAGCCCGAGGACGTGATTTTGAAACAGCATTAGACGAAGCCCAAAAAATAAAATATACTTTCTCTCAACAAGATTCTGTACTAACTTTTAATAGTTTTTGCGAGATAGATAGAGACGGAGCATGGCGCGACCAACAAGTGGATCTTACTTTACAATTACCACTAAATAGCACCATCATCATTGATCATAAAATGAGTAGAATTCTAAATAATTTGTACACTTACCGTTGTTCTCAAAAACAAAATAACAAGAAAAATACGACTTGGATAATGACAGATAACGGATTACTGTGTGTAGAATAAAACCTGCTGCCATACTGGTGATTTAAGTTCCCCAACTTTATGGGGTGAAAATAGATAGAAGTTGCGAAGCTCCGACATATGTCGGGGCTTCGCAACTTCTATAATAGGTATGGTTTATTTAATTTTATAAATTTTCTCCATCAGATTTATCAAAATATCGATGTTGGCATCCGATTCGTCATCCGCCCAAAACTGACCAACTGCATAAAAGTTAACATCACTATCTGGGTCAATTGCACCCAATACAATAAAAATCATTTCTTTATTTGTTTGCTTACAAGCACCAACAATAAAATACGCTTCATAATCATCCAGGTCCATGTCTCCTTCATCTTCTATCATTTTTTCGGTACAATTAAGTTTTTCATAGCCTAAAAATGCTACATCAAAGGAGTCATCAATTTTGTTATCCCGGTAAGGATAAATTGAAAAAGTAAGGTTTTTGCCATTATTTACCGTAAACTGAGTTTCGGTATTGGTTACAATCGTAAAATTTGCGGGAGCTTTGAAACCAAGTTTATATTGTTGGTATTTATAATCTACTAATTGTGCATTAACAGAAGTTATAGTGCATACAAAAATGACTGTAAGCACTAAAGAGTTTAGTATCTTTTTCATAGCTAAGTAATTTTAAATAAATATAGCTGAAAATGATTGGATTAAACAATACCCAGTAGTTGGTATTTTACCCTAAGTACTTTCCTACAATTGGCATTCTTCTTCCCATGCCAAATGCTTTGCTTGATACCCGTAAAATTGGTGGTGTTTGATGGCGTTTATATTCGCTGGTGTTTACCAAACGTAAAACTCTGTGTACCAAATCAGCCTCATGCCCCAAGGATATGATTTCTTTTCCGCTTTTGCGTTCTTCAATATAATGATACAAAATCTGGTCTAAAATATCGTACTCAGGTAATGAATCACTGTCTTTTTGATCGGGGCGTAACTCGGCAGATGGTGCTTTATCCAAAATATTTTGCGGAATTATTTCTGTCTCTCGATTAATGTATCGAGCTAGTTCATACACCTGGGTTTTATAAACATCGCCTATAACGGAAAGTCCGCCACACATATCGCCATACAAGGTTCCAAAACCAACGGCATTTTCGCTTTTGTTGGAGGTGTTTAGCAGAATATAACCAAATTTATTGCTCATGGCCATTAGCAATATGCCTCTAATTCGGGCTTGTATATTTTCTTCAGTTAGGTTAAAGGGCTGATTCTTAAATTGTGGCTCCAGTGTTTGCAAAATGGCATCATAAGCCTGGCTAATAGGAATTATTTCGTGCTTTACCCCTAAATTTTTCACCATCTGTACCGAATCATCTACCGAATGGGAAGAGGAAAATGGAGAAGGCATTAATACAGGCAGCACATTTTCTTTCCCTAAAGCTTCAGTAGCTAACGCCAATACTACAGCAGAATCTATTCCGCCAGATAACCCTAAAGTTGCTTTGCTAAATCCCGATTTTTGAAAATAATCTTTTATACCCATCACCAATGCATCATGAATTCGATGCACTGCACTTCGCTTAGTTTTTGTCTCTTTTAACGGATTACTTTCAATTTCAACCAGGTTATTTTCTTGTTTAAGGGAGATGAAACGTAACTCTTCTGAAAAATAATTAAGTTCTTCTAGTATCTCTCCAGATTTATCAAAAACTAAGGAACCTCCATCAAAAATTAATTCGGTTTGGGCTCCTACATGATTAACATAAATTAAAGGTAATTGATACCTTTTTGCATTTTTAGCCAGGGTTTCAATTCTGCTTTCGCGATGTGCATAATTAAATGGCGAAGCAGCAATATTTATCATCAACTCCGGCGATTGTTTCATTAAATCATCCATAGGATTGATGGTATATAGCGGATTATCGTCTACATTCCATAAATCTTCGCAAATAGTTAGTGCGATTTTTACTCCTGCAATGGTTACACAAGTAAAAGATGTAGCTGGTTCAAAATAACGGTATTCATCAAAAACATCGTAAGTGGGCAACAATGCTTTTTGGGTTAATGATTTTACTTTACCGTTTTCTAAAATTGCTGCAATGTTTAATACATCTTTACCCTCTATTTTAGGATTTTTTATTGGAGCCCCAACTATGGCAGTAATTCCAATGCAGTTTTTAGCAATTTCATGAAGAGATGTTTGGCATCGATCTATAAATTCATCAAACTCTAAGAAATCTCTGGGTGGATATCCGCAAATTGCCAACTCTGCAAAAATAATTAAGTCGGCCTTTTGAACTTTAGCCGACTCAATGTTTTCTATAATTTTATTCGTATTAAATTCGAAATTACCAACGTGGTAATTAAGTTGTGCAATTGCAATTTTCATTTAAAAGAATATACCAAAATTAAAGGCAAGGTACGAGTTATTTAATTTAGTTGGCCCTTTGGCAAAATCTGTAAATCCATTGTTTAAGGATACCCCAAAGTTTGCATTAGCGTTATTTCCTAAATCATATTGCAAACCGGCTCCTATTAATAAACCCACTCTAAAAAAATTAGTTTGATCAGAATTATTTGTTTTATCAAAGTCATTAGAAACACCACTTGTAGTAGTGGTCCCTTCAATGGTAGATTTTATGTTGATACCCGGAACCAATCCAAATTGACCATAAAACTGTCCGGCTTCTACTTTATTTGTTCTTAATTTTAAAGAAACAGGAATCTCTATAAATTGTAAACGATAGCGAGTGTCTGTTACGGTATTGCCATCTGTAGTTCTGGTTTTACCACCTGTTGCCGTTATAGAAAATTCGGAATTGAAAGAGTAGTTTGGCTGAAAATTATAGTCTAACATCAAACCATAAGCAAAACCTGCTACAGTTCCTCTGTTTACTACTCCATTGGTTGATGAACGCAAAAACCCGAGTAATGGGTGTGCTTTTATACCTAAATCAAATTCTTTTGTACTTTGCGCTTGTGTACCAAGGCTTAATAAAATGCCCATTAAGGCTATCAAGAATATTCTTTTTTGTAAATTTTTCATGTGTTTCTAACAATTAGTAAGTGTTTATGCGAAGTTATTCAATTTTTTTGATTTTGATTTTAATGATTGCTTGTACGGATAGCAAAAGACCAGATATATCAACCATTAGCTACAAAATAAGCATATATCGTACCGAAATGGCCATTTTTGACCAAAAAAAACCATTTAATAACGATGCTTTATATGATTTTTATCTTAATCGAGTAATAGTTCTATCAGATAGCTCGGAGTATGATGTCTTTAAAGAAGATGAAAACTTTAATAAAATAGCTAATGATGTAAAAACAAAATTTACAAATTTTGATGTGTACGAAAACCAATTAGAAAAGAGTATTAAATATTACCTATACTATTTTCCTGATGCAGAAATCCCTCAGTTTTTTACAATGATTACTGGTTTTGCGTATCCTTTGGTTTTTGATGAAAACAAAATAGGAATTGGATTGGATTATTTTTTGGGCGAAGATTATCCAACCTATTCCAACTTTCTGCCCAATTATTTAATCCGAAAAACAAATCCGGAGAATTTAGTGCCGATGACCATTGAAGCCTTTTTACAGCAACAAGTAGAGGAGCCGGTTAAAAATGCAACATTTTTAGATCTAATGATTTATGAGGGTAAGCTATTGGTATTAATGGATTTACTACTACCAGAAATGGATGATAGATTGAAAATAACCTATACCCCCGAGCAATTGAATTGGGTAAAAAGTAATGAACGAGACATTTGGGCATTGTTTATTCAAGAAGATTTATTATTTACTTCAGATGAACTTAGTTTCGATAAATATTTTAGTGAAGGACCATTTACTTCTGGATTAGCCCCTGATTCTGCTCCAAAATTGGGCACATATATTGGTTGGCAAATAATCAGGAAATATATCCAAGAAACCGGGAAAATACCATCAGAATGGATACATCAAACCGATGCACAAGAAATTTTAAAAATTGCCAATTACAGACCGTAAAGAGTATTAAATCTTATTTTGTAATCAATCCATCAATGATAGATTCAACCGAAATTCCTTCTGCTTCGGCTTTGTAATTACGTACCAATCGATGACGTAATATGGTTTCTGCAACTGCTTTTACATCTTCTATATCAGGAGAGTATTTTCCAGTAACTGCAGCATGACATTTTGCACCTAATACTAAGTATTGCGAAGCTCTCGGACCTGCACCCCAAGAAAGATAACTGTTAATATCTGGTGTAGCCATAGAAGTACCCGGACGAGATTTTGCAGCTAAGGATACTGCAAATTCATATACATTATCAGCTACCGGAATTTTACGTACCAATTGTTGGAAAAAAATAATTTGCTCAGCGGTAAGCAATTTGTTTAGGGTAGATGTATAATCTGATGTAGTATTTTTCACTACCTGCAGTTCTTGCTCAAATGTTGGGTAATCTAACTTAATATTGAACATAAACCGGTCTAATTGAGCCTCCGGTAATGGGTAGGTACCTTCTTGTTCAATTGGGTTTTGAGTTGCCAATACAAAAAATGGCTGAGGTAAAGTGCGAGTTACACCGCCCACAGTAACCGATCTTTCTTGCATGGCTTCTAATAAAGCTGCTTGAGTTTTTGGAGGCGTTCTGTTTATCTCATCCGCCAAAATAATGTTAGAAAATATGGGACCTTTTATAAATTTAAAATTTCTGTCTTCGCCCAATATCTCTGACCCTGTAATATCAGAAGGCATTAAATCTGGCGTAAATTGTATGCGATTATACGACAAATCTAATACTTGAGAGATGGTTTGGACCAGTAGTGTTTTTGCTAATCCGGGTACTCCAACCAATAAACAATGGCCATTACTAAAAATAGAAATTAAAACGGATTTTACTACTTCATCTTGCCCAATAATTACTTTACTTAGTTCTGTTTTTAATTGGCCAAATGTTTCGTGTAAGGCATCTACTGCCTCTACATCCGAGTTAAATTTATGCATGTTTATGGGGTAACTTTTGTAATCCAAAGTTTAATATCATCGCAATTTAAGAACTCTTCATTTACCCGAATGTATTGTTCTTGTCTACGTTTTTCAAACCATAATTCAACGGCTTTAGCACGTTTTTCATTTAAAGCGGCAGCTTGAATTTTTGGATAATCCTGCTCTAAACTTGCTTTATGTGGTGCAATTCTGGATTTGTAATAAATAATTCTGAATCCTCTTTTACCATCTTGCGGATTTACATAAACCAATGGCTGTGAGTAAACGCCCGCTTGCATAGTATCAATGATAGAAAAAACATCTTGCTCTAGTAAGTTTAATGGGATTAAACTGGTTCCGTCTTGCGAATTAGCAAACATCCCTCCATTACTTCGGGTAGTTACATCATCAGAAAATTTAGTTGCTGCTGCAGCCCAAGTTAATCTGCCAGAAATAACTTCGTTACGAGCCGAATCTAAAATGGTCCTTGCATTTTGCATTTCTCTTGGCGAAAAAGTTGGTTGTATGAGGATGTGACGTACATTTATTTGATCCCCTCTTCTTTCTATCGATTGGATGATATGAAAACCAAATTCTGTTTCTACCACTTGCGATACTTCGCCTGGTTTTAACTTAAATGCTACGGCCTCAAATTGCGGAACTAAATCACCACGGTTTACAAAACCAAGCTCTCCACCTCGTTTTGCTGATTCAGGATCTTGTGAATATAAAATGGCCATGTTGGAAAAACTTTCACCATTACGCACACGGGTTCTTATTTCATCTAATCTGGTTCTGGCAATTGCTTTTTGCTCGTCGTTATATACCGGGTACCGAATGATTTGACCTACTTCCACCTCCGTATTGTAGAAAGGTAAATCAGCTTCGGGAATTTTCTCGAAAAACTGACGAACTTCTAATGGGGATACTGTAATATTTTGGGTGATATTAGATTGCATAAGTTGAGCAACCAATAATTCACGCACATCATTTCGGGCTTCGTCTTTAAATTGGATAACCGATTTACCTAAAAATTCTTCTAGTTTATCTATGGTTCCAAATTGCGAGGTAAAAAATCGTAATCTGCGATTAAGTTCATCTTCTACTCTGCTTTCATCTACAGTAACACTATCTATACCTGCTTGTATTACTAAGAGTTTTTGTGTCAATAGTTGCTCTAAAACTGTGCATCTTATTGCTTCATCTGGCTCACCACCTTGTCGCAAGTATTCCACATATTGTGCTTCAATATCTGATTTCAAGATGATTCTATCACCCACTACAGCCACTACTTTATCAATGGATCTTTGCGCATTTGCATAAAAAAACATCGAAATAAAAACTAATAGTAATGTTCCTATTTTTCTCATTTTTGTTTTATAAATTCTATGTTATTATCGGCTAGAGCTTTCTTAAAAACACCTTGTGCATTTTCATCCATCAGGTCTTGCCTTCTTTTATTAATTACTAGGGTTTTTATTTCATTTTTTGCAAGCTCCAATGGTTTCAGATTTCCTCTGGGATTAATGGCCTTGCAAGCTACTAAAAATACATCATTGCTTAGCGTTATCTCCACAATTTTGCCTGGTATTAAGTCTGATTCATAAAATGGAATGGTTGGAATAGTTTCATTCATTTGACTTATCGAGAGCCAAGCACTATCTCCGTAAGAATACTCTTTCAGATTTTCAATGCTGTAATTCATTAATTGAATTTTATCGAAATTCCTGTTTGACCCAAACTGCTTTTTTAGTTTTGGCAGGTTTATATCGGTTTTAATAGTCTTTAAATAATCAACTTGATACAAATTATTTTCTAACACAAAATTATCCGGGTTGTTCTGGTAATACCATACAACCTCACCTTCAGTAACAACGGTATCTAATTTTGAATTAACTATTGCTTGTAGATATTCAAAAATTAGGAGTGAGTTTCTGTAATCTTGCAATTCTTTTTGCAAACGTAGCTCATCTATAACTACATTCCTTTCTGCTTGTTTTAAGAGTGCAATTTGTTTCATCCAGTTCTCAATAAATCCATTGACAATAATTACACTATCTGAACCAGTTACTCCTTCGGGTACCACCCCTGCTAAATCTTTTGCATATAGAAATTTGTCGTAGGCTCTTGCAACCGGCTGCTCCATGGTTTTTGGTGGCGGTTTGCTGCATGAAATCAACAATAAGAATGGAAATATGCAAATAGCTCTTTTCAAATTATTTTAATGTATTATAAACATCATTAAAAACCTCAACCAAATATTTTGCTCGTAATCTTTCTATCCATTGTTGCTCTAAATATTCCTGATATCCGTTTATTACTTTAGATTTTACTTCTTCTAATGGCATTGGTTCTGGAGGTAGTATAGAATTAATTCGAACAAAAACAGTTTTACCATTTTCTTTAATTTCATGAATTCCTTTAATCCATCCCAAATTATCTATTACCCCGTCTCTCCCTTTTTCTAAAACAGAATTTCTCCAGGTTAAATTAGATGTATTTTTTGCATTAATTGTTGCTATCAATGTGCTTGCTTCCGGATTATTTCTTTTCAATTGTTTGCGTACTGATTTTGCCACTTTATCATCATTACAAATAAATCTATCTACGTTTACTCGCTCCGGCATCATAAAATTAGTACGGATAGTTTGGTAATACTGTTGTAGCCCTAGGGTATCTGATACCGACTTTTCCCAAACCATTTTATTGGTAATGGTAAACAACAATATGCCATCAAAATACTCTCTTGATAATGCTTTAAACTCTGGAAACTTAGACTCTAATGTAGATTTTTCGTGTTTGATAACTTCATCAGCAACAAATTGGGTGTACACTTCTTTTACTGTAATGGGGTTATCTATTTGTTCAAAATCCGGACGAACGCGTTTCATGAACGTAATAAAATCAGATTTTAAATACGATTTTCCGGCAAGTTTAAATAATTCTGCATTAGTATTTTTATCTGCATTATCTTTAAATTTATCTACTAAAGGTTTTACTACAGAAGTATTTTCTTTAAAATTATTTTCTTTTTTAATACGCTCAACCAAAGTTATACGATTTAACTCAGAACGGGAATCACGTTGAACTCTGTTCCTCAAATCTCCTTTTATATCATCAAAACTAGGAGTGCCTTTTTTGCTAATTCTTTTTATTATGTGCCACCCGTACATGGTTTGGATGGGTTCTGAAATTTGTCCATCTACCGTTAATGCGAACGCAGCTTTTTCAAAATCCGGAATGGTAACACCGCTTCCAAAAGCTGGTAGTACTCCACCTCTTGGTGCTGAACCACTATCGTCAGAATATTGGTTGGCAAATGCAGTAAAATCTGCACCATTTCTAAGTTCTACATAAAGAGAATCCGCAATACGTTTATCTTCACCGGGCTCATCTTCGCGTGGTGCTATCATGATATGGGCAACTGTAATTTCGCCTAAAGCTTCTCTTTTATCATTAACTTTTATCAAATGATAGCCAAAACGAGTGCGAATTGGCATTGATATTTCGCCAACTTTAGTGGTAAAGGCAGCATTTTCAAAAGGATATACCATCCTTAAACTACTGAAATAACCCAAGTTTCCGGCAGATTGTTGTGCATTTGGCTCTTCAGAGAACTCTTTTGCTAAATCAGCAAAATCTTTTTTATTGGCTACAGCCATTTTCCTGATTTCCATGATTCTGTTAAAAACAGATAAGGTATCAGCCGGGCTTGCATTTGGATCGCAACGCAATAGTATATGACTTGCATTTACCTCAAATTTAGACCGCTCGTAAGCTTCTAAAACAAGTTTTTCTATTACTTCTTTATCAGTTAAATATTGTGCCGCCAATTTATTGCGGTATTCGTTGTATTCATCTTTAAATTCTGTAGTAGTATCTAAACCTAAATCGCGTGCTTCGCGAACTTTGAGTTTTACTACGATGTAGCGGTTTAAATATTCGCGGATTACTTCTTTATTAATTTGTTCACCATTGCTTACATTTTTACGAAAAACAGATTCAAATTCTGCTTTACTCACAGGTTCACCGGATACAGTAAACAAGGTTTGAGCAAGAGATTGGTGGGTAATTACAAAAAAACACAGGACTAAGAGAGCTCGTATGGATTTCATCATGATTTAATTTTTGAGAATGCGAAAGTACTAAACTTTAGGCTATTTACAACGAGAAGAAATTGTCAAACGTATGATTAGAAGCTAATTTTAAATACTTTTGGGCATGTCTGAAAATCTTATTACTTCTCATCCCATTGCATTAGCATATCTAATGAATGAAGACATCTATGAAGTAAATGAAACTCAACCAGAAAAAAAGCATGAGGAGCCTACAAAAAACAAAATATTGGTATTGTTTCACGAATATGTTGCTAAAGATTTACCAATAGTTGATAAAGAGTTTTTGCTTAAAGTGCTAAAAGCAGTAAACCTTAGTGAAAAGGACATTATCATAGTAAACCGTGCACACGCAACTGAAAGAACGGAAGAATTAATTGAGAAAAACCAAGCAAAAATAGTGTTAGCGTTTGGAGTTAATGAATTAATTGAAGGGTCAAACTCTAATTTATATACCATTTCAAAAATTGGAAATACAGAATGGCTATCTGCAGAAGAATTATCTGTTATAGGTACAGATATGAATAGAAAAAAACAACTTTGGACATCATTAAAGAAAATTTTCCATGTCAATTAATTTGGTTTTTGCTAGTAACAATGTACACAAAGTAGAAGAAATTAAGGCCTTGCTTCCGCCAAGTATCCAATTATTAACCTTAGAAGATATTGGATGCACAGAAGAGATTGCCGAAACAGGTACTACTTTTCATGAAAACGCTTCACTAAAATCTGCATATGTTTTTAAAAAGTATGATTTAAATTGTTTTGCAGATGATAGCGGATTGGAAGTGGATGCCTTAGGTGGAGAACCTGGAGTATACTCCGCACATTATGCAGGAAGTAGAAATTTTGATGAAAATATAAACTTAGTGCTTTCTAAATTAGGCAATAACCCCAACCGAAGCGCTCGGTTTAAAACCATAATCTCTCTACAATTAAATGGTAATGAATATTTCTTTGAAGGCATGGTAGAGGGAAAAATACGGACAGAAAGAAGTGGAAAAAATGGGTTTGGCTATGATCCTGTTTTTGAGCCACAAGGCTATTCCAATACTTTTGCAGAAATGGATTTGAGTGAGAAAAGTAGCATAAGCCACCGGGCTAAAGCACTAGCCAAATTAGTAGACTTTTTACAAGCAAACGTATAAATTCACAACGACCCCTTGTTTTCACAAGGGGTCGTATGCAACCAATCAATAAACCTCTTTATGAGAGAGAGCTGTAGGGGAAGGAGTCGAACCTTCACGGAGCAGTTATCCCTTTTACAAGACTTTTCTGAACTCTCCGCCACCGCGACAAGGAGGTGTGTCTGCCAATTTCACCACCCTACATTTTTTTGTTGTTGACACAAACATAAGTAATATGCCATATTCGTTGCAAATTAATTAACATTATTTGATAATTTTTATGATTATCATAATTATTTATTATTTTTGTTGTCATAAGTATAATTTATGTACGAAAAAACACAGCAAATTTTACAAATTGATAATGTAGATTTAGAAATACTCAGCATTTTGATGCAAGATGCTACAACCCCTTACACAGATATTGCTAAAAGAATGATTATTTCTGCCGGTACCGTACACGTTAGAATGAAAAAATTGATTGAACTTGGAATTGTAAACGGGTCGTTTTTGGAAATTAATCCACAAAAAGTGGGTTATGATGTTTGTGCGTTTTTAGGAATTTATTTAGAAAAGGGTTCGCAATACAAAGATGCTGTAGCTGCCATTAATAAAATACCAGAAATTGTTGAGTTACATTATACCACAGGTAATTATAGCATGTTTGCAAAAATACTTTGCAAAGACACCAATCATTTAAGGCAAGTTTTAAACGAGAAATTACAGCCCATTGTAGGCATTCAACGTACGGAGACGTTTATTTCTCTCGAAGAAAGTATAAAAAGACAGATTGCGTTGATGTAACTATTTATTTATGTACATGACTTCTTTCACTGCCTTTATAACTCTAGCAGGATTTGGCAAATAAGCTTCAATTAATGTAGGAGCGTACGGCAATGGAACATCGGCCCCCATTATTCTTAAAATTGGGGCATCTAAATAATCAAAGGCATCTTTTTGCACTTTAAATGCAACTTCGGTAGCAATGGCTGCCAAAGGCCATGATTCTTCTACAAATACCATTCTATTGGTTTTCTTTACCGATTCAATTACTGTAGCATAATCTATCGGGCGAACGGTTCTTAAATCAATTACTTCGGCACTAATTCCATCCTTTTCTAATTCTGCTGCTGCCGCTAATGCTACTTTCATGATTTTTCCAAAACCAACTAGAGTTACATCCGTTCCTTCTTTCACTACTTTCGCTTTACCTATTGGGATGTAATATTCATCTTCTGGCACTTCGCCTTTTTCTCCATACATTACTTCCGATTCCATAAAAATTACCGGATCTGGATCTATAATAGAAGATTTTAATAAACCTTTTGCATCATATGGATTAGATGGGACAACAACTTTTAAACCTGGGCAGTTGGCATACCAGCTCTCAAAACATTGCGAATGCTGAGCACCTAATTGTCCGGCGTTACCTGTAGGTCCACGAAAAACCATAGGAATAGGAAATTGACCGCCACTCATGGATAGCATTTTAGCAGCTGAGTTTATTACCTGATCAATGGCTACCAAAGAAAAATTAAATGTCATGAACTCAATGATGGGCTTCAATCCATTCATGGCTGCACCAACACCAATTCCAGTAAAACCCAATTCAGAGATGGGGGTATCTATTACTCTTTTCGGGCCAAATTCATCCAACATTCCTTGGCTAACTTTGTAAGCACCATTATATTCTGCCACTTCCTCGCCCATTAAAAAAATCTTATCATCTTTGCGCATTTCCTCGCTCATTGCCTCACGCAATGCTTCTCTAAATTGTATTTCTCTCATACTATAATCTTAAACGTTGGTGGGCAAATATAATTAATTAAGGTTTTAGGATGAATAAAAATCTATGTTTATAGCTTTTTAAATCGAGCCTTCAATTCATACAATCCGGCTCTTGCAGATAGGTAATAATTTCCGGAAGTTAGGCTTATGAGATTCAGTTCTATACTATCTGATGTTACAATTACATTTTGTCCCAAAACATAACCTCCATTAGCATCGGTTATGGTTATTTTAACCACATCGCCTAATTCAAAATTGGTATCCTTTATGGTTAAATAATCTTCTATATCACCAGATATAATGGTTTGATTACGGATGAATGCTGTTTTTAGTTTTACATTATCTAGCTGAGTATAATTACCGTCGGGTAATTGAAGCAACAAGCGATAAAATGCAGTACCACTTGCCGGATTTTCGTCTGTAACCATATATAACTGATTATCTATTGCGCTAGTCGATTTTGCTTTTGCAATAGATTGATAGTTCTTAGCATCGGTACTTCTTTGTACTAGATAATTTTTTTGTTCGCAGGCAATAGCACAAGTCCAGCTAATTTCTACTTTGGTTTTATTTCTTTTTGCTTCAAAATTTAATACAATTGGAATAGAGATGTTTAGTTCAGAACTTACACTGTCATGTTTAGCATTAAATGGATATAAACCTGATACTGCATGTGAATATTTACACATACCTAGGAATATTATCATTAAATAAAAGCCCTTTAACATTAATGGCAAAATTTAATATTGATGTTAGCCTGTTGAGATAGCCTCTAATTTACAAAAATAGTTGAACATTAATTTTATCAACCTATAAAATTAAAAAGCCTCTCGCTGTAAGCGAGAGGCTTTTTAGAAAAAATATTCTTTTATTATTGAATAAATACTCGTTGTGTGTATTGATTGGTTTTACTAACTGCTTTTAACGTGTATTGTCCAGCTGGTAAATCAGAGAGATTTATTTGATTGGATGTAAAGTCTGATACTTCTGCCACTTTAAATCCTAATACATTATACACTTCTACTGTTGCAATATTATCCGATTGAGGAATATTTAAATTAAATATACCATTGCTTGGGTTTGGATATGCAAATTTTGAATTCGTTTTTATTTTATTGTTAATTGAGGTAATCCCACGTTGAGCAGCAATAACTTTTATCTCATTTATGTGGACCCCATCTCCTCCTGCAAAAACAATGGCATCTTCCTGTGCAAAATAGAGCCAACGTATTTGAACATACGGTTTATTCTCTACATCTTCGGGTAAAGTAGTGTTAAATAGAATATTTTGTTGTGTTGCAACTAACAAATCTGTTTCGAGACTATAAAATTGGCTATTGCTAATTGTAGTCCACGCTCCTGTGCTATCTGTACGATATTGAGCTTGAATACCCGCCCTGCCGTTATCTACTACCAAGGCATACAACCTGCCACGCCATTGTAAACTAATCCCTTTACAATTTTGGGTATTGATGGCAAGGACTAATGCAAATGGGCCACCAGCACCATCTAAATTAGTTATACCAAATCCTTGTAAAGGGGCAGGCATTGTGGTTAAGTTGAAAATACCGGATGCGGCAGTAGTACCTGCTGAACGAAGGGATAGTGTGGTAATGGTTCCAGAAGCTTGTGGCGTAGTGGGTACGGTAGAAGGCATCCGCGAAATGTGGCTTGGTACCGGATTGGTTGCCACTACTTGTGGCCCACGCCAACCCCTAAAATGGTCGGGGAATTTGGTTTCAGTGGCTGTTTCGAAGCCCAAAAACTCAAAATTATTGGTCATTAGTAAAAATGGAGCTGGATTTTGCTGAGCGCTAGTAAATTTTGCCGCTAAGCATAGAACCAGAAAACAGAGCGTTAATTTTCTTTTCATATCTTAAACTTTTAAAATGTTTTGGAAACTTTGGTGTGATAAAGTTATAAAAGATTATTAAATACCAATAGCTTACAGGAAACTTTTTAGAAATAACCTTAAAATTGTTTACGTAAACTCTCGGTATCCCAGCCAAGGTCGTTGGTGCTTTGAGTATCGGCTAAATCGGCTTTAATTAATTCTTCAAGTTCTGCGATTCTATTTTTGGCTGTATCTAAATACAGTTTTTTATCGTGTTTTATTGTTGCTAATTCTTTTAAGGCTTTTTCATCGTACTTAAAAAATTTATGGGCTGCTCGTTGCGCCTGATAAGCCCTAAATCCCAACAGTTTTAAAGCATCGGTACCCATGCGCAAGGAACTATCTAAGGTTTCGCGGTAAACATGGTTTACTCCCGACTCTATATGTTCGTAAGCATCAAACCTATCTCCTGCTCTAACCATTATTTTTAAATGGGGAAAATGCTTTTTTATGGTTTCTACCAATTCAATAGATTGTTCATCAGATTCTAAAGCAACGATAATTATCTTAGCGTCATCTGCACCTGCTGCATGCAATAAATCATGTCGTGTTGGGTCGCCGTAATACACCTTTAACCCAAGTTTTCTAAGAATTTCCACCCGATCAGAATTATAATCTAATACGGTTGTACCAACTCCGTTAGCCATTAATAATCTACCTACAATATTACCATACTTACCAAATCCTGCAATTATTACTGGGTTTTTTTCAAGAATAGTATCTGTTTCTCGTTCGTCTTTCTCTTTTGTTCCGATGCGAGGCAGGATGAGTTTTTCGTTTATGAGCATAAGTAAAGGGGTGAGAGCCATACTTACAGCCACAACCGCTATTAATTTGGAAGTTAATGCTGGTTCAATAATGTTATTTTGAGAGGTAAAAGAAAATAATACAAAGGCAAATTCACCCATTTGGGCTAATGAGAAACTAAAAAGTAGGTTTTGATCTAGACCCATTTTAAAAAATCGACCTAAAACAAAAAGAATTATCCCCTTCAGTAGCATTAAGCCTGCAACTAGTAGTAATATACTTGTAGGATTAGCCAAAATGAGATTAAAATCGATGGAAGCGCCGACGGATATAAAAAATAAACCTAGTAGTAAGCCTTTAAAGGGGTCGATATCACTAATTAACTCGTGTCTGTACTCACTATTTGCTAGAACAACACCGGCCAAAAAAGTGCCCAATGCTGGGCTGAGACCCACTAAAGACATCAATACTGTAATGCCAATAACTAATAACAAGGCTGCTGCTGTAAACAATTCTCGAAGTTTGGTACCAGCTATGATTCTGAAAACCGGACGGATAATGTATTTACCAGCTACTATGATGGAAGCTACTGCGCCAAGTACAATTATAGTTTGTAAATAGCTGGGGAATTGATCAATGAAAGCAATTTGTCCATCAGAAGCTTTGTTACTAACATCTGTGATTAATAGTGGCATTAATGCCAAAATGGGAATTACTGCTATATCTTGAAATAACAAAACGGCAAAAGAATTCTGACCAGAAACGGTATTCATCAGGCCTTTTTCATTTAAAGTTTGTAAAACAATGGCAGTAGAGGATAATGCTAATATCAACCCGATAGCTACAGAAGCTTGCCAATTTAGATTTAAGAAGATGGCAATACTTGTGATTAAGATGGCTGTTGCAACTACCTGCATTCCGCCTAAACCTAAAATGCTTTTTCTCATGCGCCAAAGCAAAGCAGGCTCTAGCTCTAAGCCAATGATAAACAACATCATGACGACGCCAAACTCTGCAAAATGTAGTATGTCTTTGCCCTCTTCGCCTACCCAGCCAAGTGCTGCAGGCCCGATGATGATGCCGGCGATGAGGTAGCCTAAAACAGAACCTAAGCCAAGTTTTTTGGCAATAGGAACCGATACAACTGCTGCAGATAAGTAAACCAAAGCTTGGGTAAAAAAAGAATCGGCTGCCATAAAAACGGATTTTAATTAGTGGTTAGTTGGGTTAAGAAGTTTTTGTACCGTATTGCGTGCTCTTCAATATCGGGTTGGGTTAGTTTATGCGTGCCTTGTACTTTAAATGGCTCAAGGTATTGCATGTTACAAAGTTTTGCGGTTTGGATGAAAGGAGCTAAAAATTCTTCAATAGTGTAGTTATTATGCCCTTCTTTACTGTAGGCATCAGCTGCACCACCAGAGGTAATCACATTTGTAATCTTCTTACCTACAAGCGCTTTACCTTGCGAACCATAAGCCCAGCCATGTTCCAACACTAAATCTATCCATTGTTTTAAAAGTGCAGGAGAATTGTACCAATACAATGGATGATGCCACAAAATTATATCATTTTGTAGCAAAAGTTGCTGTTCGTGTTGTATGTCGATATTAAAATCTGGATAATGTTCATACAAATCATGAATGGTTACATTATCTACCATTTTAGCGTGTTGCAAGAGTGGTTTGTTTACTCTAGATTTTTCTAACGCTGGATGTGTAAATAGGATTAAAACCTTGGCCATATTGTGTTTTATTAATTTGATTTTTATTCTTCTTCGTTGGATTTTGCGGGTATTCCATCGTAATTTCCTTTTACAAAATTGCACCATTTACAATCTTCCTTGCCGCAACCTTTCCTAAATTCGTGGTTCTGTATAGCACTCCAAGTGCTAGTGATTTGTTGTTTTACCGTTTCAACATCATCGGAAGTGATAACCACTTTTCCTTTTTTGAATTCTTCTTTTTCGTGTTCTACAAAATCAAACTCTGAGCTTATTACTTGCCAATCATTGGTTCTATCATTTTCTACTAATATTTTATAAAAAATGGCTTGTCTCCAATAACTACCTCCTAAAGGATTTTTTTCATCGGGGCCATTTAGTTTAGTTTTTGCGTTATCGTATTTTCCTGTTTTATAATCCACTACGTTTACCGTTTTACCAGTAAATTCCAGTTTATCTAACATCCCCTTAATGGGCACACCGTTTACTTCAACGTTGCCAATTTTTTTCTCTGTAAGTACGGTCTTGTTCCAAGAATTAATGTATTTATTATAATAAGATTGGAGTACTTGGTGGCCGTAATCTAATCTTCTTTCAAATTCTGTAGCGGTAAAACTTTCTCTGCTTACATGCATTTTCCATTCAAAATCTTCTATTAATTCAATTAAATGCGGGAAATTTTTGTCCGTATTATCCAGCATCTTATCAAAAAGCTTTTGCAACGCATAGTGGATACAAGTACCAAAGGTCATGGATTCGCTTTTACTAGCAGGCACTCTTACCAAATTTTGGAAATAGAAATTTAATGGGCAGTCTAAATAGTTGTTTAAAGCAGTAACACTTAAAGTAAAGCTCTCTAATTTTTTGTTTATATAATTTGTATCGAATAAGGATATTAGCGGTTTCTGTTCTTCGGAATGTCGTAATTGCAAAAATTTTAAAAGTTTTTCTAATTCAACTTCTGTTTTGATTTTTTCTATCGACTCCGCTTGGCTGATTTCGGTAATAAAAATAGATGGAGTTAATTCTTTTCCTTTAAAGTCATAGGATGAATACGATAGATATAAATATTTTTTAGCTCTGGTAATTGCTACATAAAATAATCTTCGCAATTCTTCTATTGTATCAGCATTATCTTGTGATGTAAATATGGTATCGGGTAATTTATAACCATTATTATTTCCTCTTTTTTTCTCCCAATTATTAGACTCACACCCTATCAAAAACACGTAATCAAACTCTAATCCCTTGGAGCCATGACAGGTAAGAAAATTTACTCCTTTTTGGTTGATGATATTTTTATGAATTGGTAATAGCAGTTTGTTAGATTCCATCAACTCAATATTTTCTATAAACTGCTTAAGGTGCATACTAGAATTTAGGTGAGTTACTTCTTTTACATAATCAAACAAAGAAGTAAGAATTTGCATGTTCCAGGCTGGTTCGTCAGAATTTAAAATATAGGCTAAAATGCCCCCTTTTGTAATTATTTTCTCTAACAAACCTTGCAATGTCAAATTATGAGCTTCTTTAATCCAGTCTTCTAGGTTGTTACTAAATTTAGCAATGGATTGGCTCGCCTCTGCATCAGATGATTTATCGGGAGGATTTTTTGCAATATGATGGATTTTAGTTCGAAGGCTAATGGTTTTATTTTGATAATTTCTATTATCGGCTACCTGAGCGGTAATTTTAGCAATTTCTATTGCCGGTATATCAAAAAACCGATAATGCATTATTTCGAATAAAAGCTCTTCTCCGCCAAATGGCGTATCTAACTCATAAGAAATATATCTCAAGATTCTAATAATCTGTTGTGCAAGTGGTTCTTGCAGCAAATTTGAGCTCTTCTTTGCGTTTACCGGAATATTTGCTAAGCTAAAATAGTTGGCTAGCTCCTCGCCGTATTTATGTTGTTTATAAATTATGGCAATAGAAGTCGGATCCACTTTTTCGTTCTCTATTAATTCCTCCACTTGCCTAGTAATTTCGGCATATTCATGCCAAGGATTATAGTACTCTGTAATACGAGGAACAATAGTATTCTCAGTATTATGCGCAATTAAATCTTTGCTTAAACTGGGCAGCTTTTTAATCAAACGCTCATTATTATTTTCGATGAGATGTTTGGATACATCTAAAATGGCTTGTGTTGAGCGATAGTTTTTAGTAAGTACGATGGTGTTTAACTGATCAACAAAGGTATTAGCGTAATTTAATATGTTCTCTACGTTTGCCCCTTGAAAACGATAGATGGATTGGTCATCATCGCCTACAACAAAAATATTGGGACTATCCCAATAACTAATTAATTGATTAACCAGTTGGTTTTGCGATCCGCTGGTATCTTGATATTCGTCAACCAAAATATATTGATAACGTTCCTGGTAGGTACTTAAAACACGCTCGTTAGAAGTAAATAATTTGTTTACCCAATTTATCATGTCATCAAAATCATAGCGATTAGCTTCGACCATCATTTGTTGAAATTTCGGAAATAATTGAGCAGCCGCTTTTAGTTTAAGCATGCGGTCTTCTTCATTTAAAAAATCCGGTTTAAAATCTCCTGGCTTATTATTTTTTGAATTTTTTACGTACTTAAACTTTTTGTAATAGACAGTTCCTGGTTCAGAATCTTTAATTGCTGAAATATATTCATCTGTTTTCTGCAGGATAAACTCGGTAGTATATCCTTCTTGTTTCATTGTAGAAAAAAGCTGAATTAGCGGTTTAATATCGAAATATACATCTCCTCGAAATCTTTTTAAAACATTTTCAGAAGGTAATTCATCTATCAACCTCCTCATTAATGTTACAAGTTCTAATTCAGAAATAGCATCAAAACTGTGTTTATCAAAATGTTGGGCATGCTCTTGTATAACTTCGTTGCAAAAACTGTGAAAAGTATGAATATGCACTCGATATGCTTCAGGACCGATGAATTCAATTAAACGTTTTCGCATTGCCACAGTTCCGGCATCAGTATAAGTTAAACAAAGAATATTAGAAGCATCGGCATCGGTTTCTTTGAGTATTTTACCAATTCTGGCTGCTAAAATTTGCGTTTTACCTGTACCGGGTCCGGCAACGACCATCACTGGTCCTTCTAATTGATTTACTGCGAGTTGCTGTTGTTCATTAAGTCTTTCTAAGGCATTTTCAAAAGCATCATTAAATTTTAATCTGTCCTGCATAGGGTACTTTTTAGGTGATAAAATATGTGTCGGAGTTATTGGTCTTCATCCAAATGTAATGAACACAGAAACAAAAAATAGAACGTGTTTAAAATATCTTGGCATGATAATTTCTAACTATGGGGATATAAAACATTTTATTTTATGAAAAAAATCATTTTTTTAATAGTATTTGTTGCCGGGACGGCAGTAAATACTTATGCGCAATACATTGGAATGGGAGTTAGAGGTGGCCTAAATTTATCTAAAATTTCTAGCTACTCCGATCCTCAATCCAATAGTTTTAAAACCGATTTTACCCCGGGTTATCATGCTGGACTATTCTTTAACTTTGATTTAGGCCCGATTGGATTGCAACCAGAAATTGCATTTTCTACCAACGGATTTGAATACAATGCAGATGGCGGAAAGTATATCTACACAAATAACAACATTGAAATTCCAGTTTTGTTAAAATTTCAAGCGGTTCCTTTATTAAGTTTTGTAGCTGGGCCACAAGCCTCTTTTGAAGTTTCAAACAAGTTTAGTTTTGAAGATGCTGCAGGAAATAAATCAACACTAAGTCAAACACAAAACAATCGCCCAGAGTGGGAGAATGTTAACTTTAGTGGTGTTGCAGGCGTGCAAATTGGTACAGAAAGAATTTCTTTTGGTACTCGTTATATATTTGGTGTAAATGATTTGATTAAAAACAACAATCAGAGCAGTAAAAACCAAGTAATACAATTCTCATTAAAATTAGGATTGTAACCAACCTAACTTTTGCAAAAAAGCCCTCCGACAAATTTGTCGGGGGGCTTTTTTTATAAAATTATTTAAATAGAATGTTAACTCTTTGGATTTAATATTGCATCAATTCTAGCTAATGCATCTTCTAAATGTGCACGATTTAATCCGCTAAATTTAGGCAAGTTAGCACGGATAGAAGTTTGCAAAGTTCTTAACTCTTGACGAACCATAGGACGAATATCAGACTGACTTGCATTTACAGGTGTTGCTCCTACAAAACTTCTAGCAGCTGCAGGTACAACAGGCGCATCATTAGTCATCAAGAAAGATAATCTATCGATGTGGGCACGTTGCAAATTACGACGGTATACATCCATTGCACGGCCAGAGTTTAGTTCTGTCCAGATTCCGCCACGGATATCCGTAAATAATTGATTAATGGTATAAGCATTTGCAGTACCTAATACAGATTCAGCTTCTATAACACGGGCTAATCGGCCAAAATCTAAAATACCATTTAAAACTCCTGCTTGTATAGCACGCATGCGATCAATATGACCGGCATCCTCAAATTTTGCTAATGACTTATTATCTATCAACCACATAGGAGTTGTAAATGCTTGTTCATTTAAGAACTTCATTGCACCTTGTTGGATGTTTTTAGGCGTATGCTCATATACTGCACCTGCTTGGTCCATGGATTTGTAGGTTTCGTAAATACCCCCAATGTTGCTACGAACATGTCCCATGTAACGGTTGTACTGTCCAATTACTTGCAAATAAAGTTCTTGCAAATCAGAATAATCTTTTCCGGCACCATAACTCCATTTTTCTAAATTAGGAATCAAACGTTTAAGGTTTGCAATACCATACATACTTGCTTTTACGGCATCATCCCCTAAGTCTTCGGTTTGTGAGCGCGGATCAATTGGATTGCCGGTTTGGCGTCCAAAACGATATATTTTGTCTCCTTTTTTATCTAAAACCCATTGGTTTAGCATAGCCGACTCATCTTGTGGTACTTTTACATTTGGGATGTAACGGTATCCCCATTCTACAGACCATTTGTCATAAGGACCAATATCTGGCATAAGGGCTACTCCCTCATCTCCTGGTTGTGCCACGTAGTTGAAACGAGCATAATCCATTATGGAAGGGGCAGTATTAAATTTTTGAGTAAAGTTTTTGGAACGTAAAGAATCTACTGGATAAGCATTGCTTGAACCCATGTTATGAGGCAAGCCTATGGTATGACCAACTTCGTGAGCAGATACAAATCGGATTAAACGACCCATCACTTCGTCTTTAAACTTCACACCTTGAGCTTCTGGATTAAATGCTGCAGTTTGGATAAAATACCAGTTACGTAATAAGTTCATCACGTTGTGGTACCAACCAATATCGCTTTCTAAAATTTCTCCTGTGCGCGGGTCAGCAACGTGTGGACCATATGCATTTTGGATGTCGGAAGCAAAATAACGGATTACAGAATAACGAGCATCTTCAGGGCTAAATTCCGGATCTTCTTCAAAAGTTGGGGGATCTTTTGCAACGATGGCATTTTTGAAACCTGCAGCTTCAAAAGCTACTTGCCAATCATCTACTCCTTGCTTTAAATATGGTCTCCATTTTTCGGGAGTTGCAGGATCTATGTAATAAACAATTTGCTTTTTTGGTTCCACCAATTCACCACGAAGATATTTATCCATATCCTCTGGTTTTGGTTCTAATCTCCATCTACGGATGTAACGCGTGGTTACCGCTTTTTGCTCATCTAAACCAAAATCTACTTGTGCTTGACTAAAATAACCAACACGATTATCAGCCAAACGTGGCATCATTGGTTCGGCAGGTAATAATAACATAGAGTTGTTTATCTCTAATGTAATGGAACCAACTGAAGAATTAGAAGGAGCACCAGCTGCACGATAAGTTAATACTTTACGAGCTTCAATGTTCATTGGAAAACTCTTGATGTGTTCGACGTAAGATCTAGAATCATCTAAAGTTGTAACTCTAAAATTTGTCCGCATGCCTGCAGGCATAGATAGCGCTTGAACATCTTTAGAAAATAAATCTGTAACGTCTATAACTACTCCGTTACCGTCTTTAGACAATGATTTAACATCAAATGCAGCCATAATTGGTTCTAAGTTTGAATTCAGAACGGATTGTAGCATTATAGAATCGCCGCTAGAGATGTTGTTGTAAGAAACAACACGTAATAAAACTTTATTATCTTTTTTCTCCCAACGCAAAACTTGGTTATTAATTTGTTCACCACCATAGCCAATGTCTGTTGCAGTTTTAGAGATGCGAGTTACCATTAACATTTCTTTGCCGAATAAACTATCCGGGATTTCATAGAAATAACGGGCATCTACTTTATGAACATCAAATAAGCCTTTATCGGTTACTGCTCGAGGTGGTATAATTTCGCTGTAAGGCTTAATGCCACTTGCAGGGGCTGCAGGGCGAGGTTGTTGTACTACCGGTTGTTGTGGCTGTACAACGGGTTGCTGGTTTCTGCGTTGACCAAAAGCATCGGCTGGTACAATTGCAAATACCAAGGCTGTTGCCATCAAGAAACTTGGCAAGCGTAATAATCGTTTCATTTGTGTGAATTTAGTTTAATAATGATTTTTAGACGAGTTGAAAAAGCAAATATAAATCTGAAAGGCGATGTGTAACTCAATACAACACAGTTGTTACACAGGGTTAAACTCTACGGCGGAGTGTTAATACTATAAATTGACTAGACCCGTCTCTAAAAACTTCAATCAAAATATTTCTTCCGTTTCTGGATCTAAACAAATTATCTATCTCGCCAATGAGCATATCTTTAGCTGGTTTAAAGTTGATGGACATAATTTCATCATCCTTCTGTAAGCCAATATCATGAGCAGGTGAACCGGGTTCTACATTAGAAATTAAATATCTGTTTAAGTTATCCCCTGCAGTAATTAATTCAATACCGGTCATATCATGTTCGAAGGGTTCTTTAAATTTTTCGTTTGGTTTTATATAGATTACTTTTCTTGGGTAATCAAAAATCACGGTAAATCTTTTTAATAAATCGTTTCCAAGATTCCCATTTCGAGGGGTTAGAATTACTTTTTCTCCAACTGATTCATAATTTGGGAAGGAAGTAATGATATTATTTATCTCAATATCATTCAATTTTAATTTTTGAATTCTGCCAATATAGCCATTTATTGGTCCGCTTAAACCCATGCCTAATCGTGCATTTAATGTAGTATCAGGTATTGTAATTCTAGGGTCTGAGTCTGTCTCTAAAGAAATTGGATGACCTGCACCAGTATCTATAACTAATTTAGAGAGTATGGTTGTACTATCATTAAGTTTGGTTTCTACCCGGATGTAAGGTTTCTGATTTTCTATAGAAATTGGAATGGCTTTAAACCCTTTTCTTGGTTTATAATCCTCTGATTTTGATACGGTAATTATTTGTGCGGTATAATTTATTCTAATATTAAAGCTATTAAAAAAATCGTACCCAATTAATCCCGTAATAGGAGTACCAACATAACTAGAGAGCAAAAATGCATCGCGAGAAAGTTGCGCACCTGCCATGTTGCGGGCAGTTGTATTGCCAATTTTTATTTCTAAACCGGTTACCACTTTTGCTTCCAACTCATCGCCTTCGCCAAGGCCAGTAATTTCTATGGTTCTGCCTGAACTTAGTCCTATGGAATCGGAAAGATTTGGGTCGGTGATAATAAAAATAGTTACCCCAGTATCCAAAATAAAATTAAATGGCCCTTTACCGTTTATGAAAAGAGGGATTATTATTAGGTTTCGCTCAAATTTAAACGGAAGCAACATTTGCTTACGTTTTCCATCAAAAAAGAAAGGATAGGCTACTGCAGGTTTTACACTAGTTATGGTGATACTAACTAATGCAAAAAAAAATAAAAACAAGTGCAGATATCTTCTCATGTATGTACAAAACCAACCAACTCGGAAATTGTGTTATCCCTTATTTATGAATTAAAATTCACTTACTAATATAGTAACTAAACGTATTTATTTACCTTTACATGATAAATATTACGTTGATGAAATCTCTTTTTATTGTTACGATAGTACTATCCATTTTAATGATAGCCACGCAATGGAGCTTTGCACAAACTACAACAATCTATGTAGTTAGACATGCCGAAAAAGAAATTAATGACCAAAACGATAAAGACCCTAATTTATCTGAAGCTGGGAAAAAACGTGCTTTTGATTTATTAAACTATTTACAGAAAGAAAAAATAGATGTTGTACTTTCAACAACATTTAAACGCAACACACAAACTGTTGCTCCGGTTTTGGCAGGCAGAAAACTACCGATTAGTTATTACGATGCGCATGATTTTAAAGGATTAAAAAATACCATTGGGCAATTTCATCTTGGGAAAAAGATATTAATTGTTGGGCATTCTAATACAGTGTTAGAGATATGTGAAGCGTTGGGGGCTAAGCCAGATATTCCGAAACTTACAGATGCTGATTACAGTTATATTTTTGAAATAAAAATAGAAAAAGATGGCAAATCAAGTGTTGTTATAAATCATTACGGTGTAAAAACAACTGCTAACTAACCCTGTGCTGCTACCAGTAAGTCTAAATCTTTAAAAGGAATTTTATATCTATCGGAAAGATGTTTATTAGTTAAATATCCATTATACAAATAAACACCATGCCGAACACCAGATTCTTGCCAAAGCATATTTTTTACTCCCCCAAATTCGCCAATACTTAATATTATTGGGGTAAAAATATTAGTTAAAGCATAAGTTGCTGTTCTTGCTACACGCGATGCAATATTTGGTACACAGTAATGGATTATATCGTGCTTCATAAACACTGGTTTGGTATGATTGGTAATGCGTGATGTTTCAAAACATCCACCTTGATCAATGCTTACGTCTATAATAACCGCACCTGATTTCATATTGGTCACCATTTCTTCATTAATAAGCATTGGCGATCTGCCATTTTCGGCACGGGTGGCACCAATGGCTACATCGCATTTTCGAAGTGCTTTTTTAAGAACCTCGGGAACTATTACCGAAGTGAAAATTCTGGTGCCTATGTTATTTTGTAAACGACGTAAACGGTATAAAGAGTTGTCAAAAACTTGAACTTCAGCTCCTAATCCAATGGCTGTTCTCGCAGCAAATTCTCCAACGGTACCTGCCCCAATTATTACTACTTCGGTTGGAGGTATTCCGGATATTCCGCCCAAAAGCAACCCTTTTCCATTGTTTACTGTACTCAAATATTCGGCTGCAATTAGTATGGATGTTGCACCAACTATCTCGCTCATAGATCTAACTACAATTAATGTATTGCCTTCATCGCGCAGATATTCATACGCAATGGCGGTAATTTTTTTATCCATCATTAATTTCAAATAATCTGCAGTTAGGTTGCTGTGTTGTAATGCTGAAATTAATGTTTGTCCGGCTTTCATCATGTTCACTTCCTCTAAGGTGGGGGGTGCAACTTTCATGATGATATTGGCATCCCATACTTCTTTGGGGCTGTAAACAATCTTTGCGCCTTCGTCGCTATAAGATTTGTCTTCGAAATTTGCTGCTTTTCCGGCTCCGCTTTCAATCACTACATCATGTCCATTGGCAACCAAAAGGCCAACAGATAGTGGAGTTAATGAAACTCTATTTTCTTGGAAAGAAGATTCTTTTGGTATACCAATTAATAACTCTTGCTTTTTATAGCCAACCGCCAACATGGATTCTTGGGGTTGTAGTAATGCTTGTTTTGCAACTTCAGAAAAACCAGTCTTCATTAACAGGGATTTTTAAATAATGTATGCAAGTTACAAATTATACACCTTGATTTTTAATAGCTTTTTACGGCAGTAATATTTCTTTGCTTATTATCTTCTATCGAAATGTTTATTTCAACATAATTATCTGGTAATAAATTTGCAATTTTTTCGGGCCATTCAATAAAGCAATAATTGCCAGAGGATAGGTATTCTTCTAATCCAATATCTAATGCTTCGTATGGATTTTTAAGTCGATAAAAATCGAAATGATAAACTTCTATATCCACCCCTATATATTGATTTACAATAGAGTATGTTGGACTAGTAACCGATTCACTTACGCCTAACTCTTTACAAATTTCTTTTATGAATGTGGTTTTACCTGCACCCATTTCGCCATAAAAAAGTACTACTTTTTCATCGCCCAAAAACGAAATAATTTTTTTAGCTGCCGAACGTAATTCATTTTGGTTAACCTTATTAAATTGAAGCATCTACAAAAATAAGAATGAATTTATTTATTGCTCAAAACTACAAATGGAATAATGATTTCTTCCAATGAAATGCCTCCATGCTGAAAAGTATCATTAAAGTGTTGCAAATAGTGCCCGTAATTATTCGGATAGAGAAAGAAACCATCTCCTTTTGCAAAAATATAGCTAGAGCTTACGTTTAATTTTGGCAGATGAGCAGAGCTTGGGTCTTTCATCAAAAACACATCTTTAGCATCGTAATTTAGGTTTTTGCCAAATTTATATCGCAGATTTGAGTTAGTGTTTCTATCGCCAATTACTTTTACTGGGTTTTTTACTCGTATGGTTCCATGATCGGTGGTAATTATTAATCGAACTTTTTTGGATGCTAATTTCTTTATGGCATCTAGTAATGGCGAATGCTCAAACCAAGAAAGGGTTAATGAACGATAAGCGGCTTCGTCTGATGCTAGTTCTTTAATCATGTTCATTTCTGTGCGAGCATGTGATAGCATGTCAACAAAATTATAAACAATCACATTTAAATTTGCTTGCATGTTTCGGTGCAAATGATCTACCATTTGTTTGCCGGCTTCCAGATTATTTACTTTAGTATAAGTTGCTTTTATTTTTTGCTGGTGACGGGTTATTTGTTCTTGCAAGAAAAAATCTTCCTGCATGTTTTTACCCCCTTCTTCTTGTTCGCTAACCCAATGGTTGGGGTATCTTCTTTCTAGTTCTGCAGGCATCAGGCCAGAAAAAAAAGCATTTCTGGCATATTGGGTAGCGGTTGGCAAAATGCTATAATAGGTTTCCTCGGTTTGTACTCTAAAATATTCTGATACAATGGGTTGTATTATTTTCCATTGGTCGTACCGCAAATTATCTATCATCACTAAAAAAGTAGGTGTTTCATCTAAAACGGGAAATACCTTTTTTTGCATCATCATTTGCGACATAACCGGGCCAGATTCTGGGTTAGTCATCCATTTGAAATAGTTTTTCTCTATGTACTTGGCAAATAAGTTATTCGCCTCGGCTTTTTGCATGGTTAGTATTTCGTGCATGCCGCTGTCTTCTAATTTTTCTAGTTGTAATTCCCAAAAAATTAATTTTTTATATACCTCCGCCCATTCATCAAAATTCAGATTATCACTTAATGTCATGCCTAAATTCCTGAAATCTTGCTGATATGCAGAGGATGTTTTGGCACTAACTAAGCGCTTGTTATCAATTATTTTTTTGATGGTTAGAAGAATTTGTTTAGGATTTACAGGCTTAATCAAATAATCATCAATCTTAGAACCAATGGCATCTTCCATTAAATGTTCTTCTTCGTTTTTGGTAATTAAAACCACAGGGATATCGGGTTTTAGGGCTTTCATTTCTACCAAAGTTTCTAATCCGGTTAGTCCTGGCATGTTTTCATCCAGAAAAATTAAATCGAAATGTTTTGCTCTAAAAGCATCCAAGGCATCACTGCCATTGGTAAAGGTTTCTACGTTATAACCTTTTTCGTGTAAAAATAAAATATGTGGTTTAAGGACATCAATTTCATCATCGGCCCAAAGTATGTTGGTGGTAGAACTCATAGTTAAACAATTAACGAAATTTACGCAAAAATGATACCTTTAGAATGAAAGACACGATAAAATTACATTCTTATTTTTTGTATAAAAACCATGTTTAAATATTATCTAACTATTTTTTCACAATTTTGTATACTTCTAAACAATACGATTGAACAAGAAAAAAATTATAAATGATCCGGTTTACGGATTCATCAGCATACAACACGAAACCGTTTATGATGTGCTCGCTCATCCGTATTTTCAGCGCTTACGCAACATAAAACAACTCGGATTAACTCATTTGGTATATCCTGGTGCATTGCACACTCGCTTTCATCATGCTTTAGGAGCATTGCATCTTATGAATTTAGCCATAGACACACTGCGGTTAAAAGATATAGAAATTAGTAATGAGGAGGCCGTGGCTGTAAGTTTAGCTATCTTATTGCACGATGTTGGGCATGGTCCTTTTTCGCATGCTTTAGAGCATTCTCTGGTAGAAGGAATTTCACACGAGTACATTTCTTCCTTAATTATGCAAAAATTAAATGCCGAAATGGAAGGCAAATTAAATTTGTCAATTGCTATTTATACTAATATCCACTCTAAAAAATATTTACATCAATTAGTTTCCGGTCAATTAGATTTAGATCGGATGGATTATCTAAACCGCGATAGCTTTTTTACCGGAGTTTCTGAAGGGGTGATTAGCTTTGATAGGATTATAAAAATGCTGAATGTTGTAGACAATAAATTGGTAATTGAAGAAAAAGGAATTTATTCCATCGAAAAATTTATTGTTGCACGACGATTGATGTATTGGCAAGTATATTATCATAAAACCGTAATTGCAGCTGAACAATTATTAATTAAAATATTAAAACGAGCCAAAGAATTGGCATTATCTGGCGCTGATTTATTTGCAACCCCAGCATTACAATTATTTTTATCCAAAACCATAACTAAAGAAATATTTATTGCTGATGGAAAATATTTAGAGGCCTTTAGCAAATTAGACGACCATGATATCATGGCCAGTATTAAAGTGTGGGCAAATCATGAGGATACTATTTTATCTCGTTTATGCTCGGGTTTAATAAGCCGTAATTTATATAAAGTAGATATACGGAATACACCGGTTTCTGCAAATGAACTTGCAAAAATTCAGGATGAAAAATGCATAAAATTTAATGTAGATAAATCAAGTTTACATTATTTTGCTTTTAGTGGTGAGATAAGCAACAATGCCTATAACGACCAAAAAGAAAACATAGAAATCCTCGAAAAATCTGGTAAGGTAACAGACATTACCCAAGTATCTGATAACTATAATTTAACCAGATTAATTAAACCAGTACACAAATATTTTCTTTGCAGCTTACCGTAAAATAAAATTCGGAGGACAGAGGCTTGAAGTCGGAGGTTTGAAGTCCGAAGTTAGAAGCATCGCCCTTGAACTTCATTGCGAGGAGAAAAGCGATGAAGCTATATGTAAGTGTTTGGGACTGCTTCGTCGTAGCTACGCTATTGCTCGCAATGATGGAAATTAATCCACCAATATAGTAGCAACTCTGCCTACTTCTCCAGTTTCTAGTTTCACTTTTATTCCCCGATTATGGTATGGTGCCGAAGTGAGAATTGCTTTCACAATTCCTTCTGTAAGCTCGCCACTGCCTTGGTGTTTTTTCTGAATGATTTCAACCAACAAGCCCGGATAAATATCTTTTCTGTTTCGTCCGTCCATTATTTTAATAAATCGTCCATGGTTTGGGTAGCCACGTAATGGTAGTTTGGTCTGGCTTTTTTATACGTAGCATTAGCAAACTGTTTTCCGTAATCGGTTTTAATTAATTCGCGATAAATAGGAGTTAAAAATTTTCTCCTCCCTACAGAAATAAGAAATTTTTCGATGGCCGGATAAGCTGTTCTATATTCGTTTTTAACAGATAATACAAACCATGCACAAGCAATTTCTGCATTGGTTGACGAAGTAAATCCGAATGTGTTATCTAATTCTCTCACCTTATTAATACCTAAATCCTGAGGTAATTGTCTGATGAAGTGCATCCACTCGTGGGTGCTCCAATTATTAGTTTTTAAATCACTTGGTTTAGTTCCGCTTTGCCAGTTGCTTACTGTTTTATCTACCTCAGCAAATCTCTCAGATGTAAAAGCAACAACATTTTCCGGAATTCCGGGACCGTATATCCAAGCTTCTAAATTAATTTTAGCTGCTAAATCCTTATCAGAACCTATTAATTCTTTATTTATGTATTTTACAAATTGTTCGGTATGGATGGTTTTAAATGCAAACTCATCGAAATATCTGTTGATAAATGCATCAAAACGTTCTCTACCTACGGCATTCTCGATGGTTCTTAAAAAGGCAAACCCTTTTTCATAGGCTATATCTGTTAATCCTTCGTCGGGATCGCGGTCTTTAAGATTTAATTTAAGATGAGTATCTGGGTGAGTGGCACCTATACTTTCTACAGTAGATGTTACATCCTGATAGCCTAACAATGCCAACATATCGGCATAGGGTTTACCTTCTATGGCTTCCATGATTCTTCGCTCAAAATAAACAGTAAATCCTTCATTAAGCCAAAAATCATCCCATGTGGCATTGGTTACCAAATTACCAGACCATGAATGGGCCAATTCATGAGCTACTAAGCTAACTAATGACCTATCTCCGGCAATAATGGTTGGAGTTGCAAAGGTTAATACTGGGTTTTCCATGCCTCCAAACGGGAAACTTGGGGGTAAAACAATAACATCGTATCTGCCCCAGCGGTATTCGCCATAAATAGCTTCAGCCGCTTCCAACATCTTTTGCATATCAGCAAATTCATAAGCAGATTTTTCGATCATGCTGGGTTCTGCATACACGCCGGTTTTTGGTCCTATCGGACTAAATACTACATCTCCAACGGCTAAAGCCATTAAATAAGAGGGAATTGGTTTTTCTTGTTTAAAGGTATAGATACCATCAGCAGTTTTGTTGATTGGATTATCGGCGCTCATTAATGCCATTAAATCTATTGGAACTTTCACTTTTGCATTGTAGGTGTAGCGGATGCCCGGACTATCCTGACATGGTATCCAAGTGCGTGCTAAAATGGCTTGCGATTGAGTAAATAAAAACGGGTGCTTTTTATCGGCTGTTTGCTGTGGCGATAACCATTGCAATGCAGCTGCATTTGGGGATGTATTGTAATAGATGTGGATGCTTTTTGCATCGGGAGTTAGGCTAATGGTAAGCGGACAGCCCAGCCAAGTTTTTTCATCTCCTACAGAGTAAACCGCTTCTACCGAATCATTTATTAATATTTTCTGGATGGTTAAATCTTTTACATCTAAAATGATTTTATCGGCTTTCCCCATTTTCTCAATCGTCCAGGATGCAACCCCTTCGATGGTTTTAGAATCAAAGTTTACTTGTATGTCTAAATCAAGGTGTGTTACGCGCGCTTCGTTTGGTTGGGCATAGCTATGCGAATCGGTTGGGGTGGTGATCATATCGGTTGTTGAAGGTTTTTTGCAAGCAAAAACAAAAAGAGCAATACTTGCTAGTAGTATGAGTTTTTTCATTTTTCTAAACTAAAGAATATACAACGATTATTCTAAAATAGATTGTATTTGTTTTGGGATTTATAACTAAAACAAGTTATAAATCGGCACGAAGTAATACAATACAATTAGAAAATTGATAGATTAAAAAACAAAATCATCTACCTAAACCAACATTCTTACAGGCTCTTCTAGCAATTGCTTAAAGGTTTGTAAAAATGCCGCCCCGGAGGCACCATCTACCACACGGTGGTCGCAGGAGAGGGTTACCTTCATTACATTTCCTGGCACTACTGCGCCATTCTTAACCACCGGTACCTGACTAATGCCACCAACTGCCAAAATGCAGGCATCAGGAGGGTTGATGATTGCGGTAAACTGATCGATGCCGAACATGCCTAAATTAGAAATGGTAAAGGTGCTGCCTTCCCAATCAGATGGTTGTAGCTTTTTATCTTTGGCTTTTTGGGCGAATTCTTTTACTTCTACCGCAATGTGTGATAAGGATTTATTATCGGCAAAACGAACTACCGGAACTAATAATCCATCTTCTACTGCAACTGCAACTCCAATGTTTACGTGGTGATTAATTCTGATTTTATCTCCCAACCAACTAGAATTTACATTTGGATGCTGACGCAATGCCACGGCTACTGCTTTTACCACTAAATCGTTAAAAGATATTTTAACTGGTGCCATTTCATTGATTTTGGCACGAGCTGCAATGGCTTGGTCCATGTCAATAGAAATGGTTAAATAGAAATGAGGTGCAGTAAATTTACTTTCGGCCAAACGACGAGCAATGGTTTTGCGCATTTGCGAAACAGCCAATTCATCGTAGCTCTCTTCGCCAATTACCGATGGTAAAACAATGGATTTGTTTTCTTTGGCAGAAGTGGCAATTTTTTCTTTGGATTCTGTTTTTTCTTCTTTTTTGAAGTTTTCTACATCTCGTTTAATGATTCTACCACCATCGGCACTACCTGATATTTTAGAGATATCCACTCCCTTTTCTTCGGCTAATTTTTTAGCTAAAGGAGATGCTTTTACTCGACTATCGGAATCAGATGATGAGTTTTCTGCTGCAGGTTTTTCATCCACTTCTTTATCTAAATCTTCAGACTTCTCGTCTCCTTCCTCCGTCTTCTTATCTTCTTCTTCAGACTCCTTATCTCCATCCTCCGACTTCTCGTCTCCGTCTTCTGATTTCTTATCGACTTCTTCAGTTTTCTTATCTCCGTCTTCAGACTTCTTATCTCCTTTATCCTCTTCCAAAAGCGATTTATAATCTTCGCCTTCTTCTCCCAAAACAGCTATGATGGCATCCACCGGAACGGCCTTGCCTTCTTCAATGCCAACGTAAAGCAAAGTTCCTTCTTGGAAAGATTCGAAATCCATGGTTGCTTTATCAGTTTCTATCTCGGCAACCAAATCACCTGGTTTAACTTTATCGCCAACTTTTTTGTGCCATTTAGCCAACACACCTTCGGTCATGGTGTCGCTCATTTTGGGCATTCTTACTACTTCAGCCATCTTATTCTAATTTGATAATTCGGAAATTTGATAATTACTTTTCTAAAAGTCTAATATCTAATGTCTCTTAATCTTTAATATACGGGTAATCTTCTTGAACATATACATCTTTGTACAGTTCTTCTACTTCGGGCCAAGGAGATTCTTCGGCAAATTTCACCGATTCTTCTACTATTTCTTTTACATTTTTAATTACATTATTTACCCATTCTTGGTCTGCATATCCTTTGGTAAGAATTTCATTTAAGACTTGTTCTATTGGGTCGCGTTGTTTGTATTCTTCTACTTCTTCTTTGGTACGGTATTTTGCAGGATCACTCATGGAGTGCCCTTTATAACGATAAGTTCTAATTTCGAGAAAAGAAGGACCATTGCCTGAACGTGCATGCTCTACTGCTCTGTCAATTGCTTCGTGTACTGCTTCGCAACTCATCCCATCTACTGGCTCGGAGGGCATATCAAACCCTAATCCTATTTTATAAATATCTTTTACGTTGGAAGTTCTGCCAACAGATGTACCCATGGCATAGCCATTGTTTTCGCAAATGAAAATTACTGGTAATTTCCAAAGCATGGCCATGTTAAAAGTTTCGTTTAAAGCACCTTGGCGCACTGCTCCATCGCCCATATAGCAAAGGGTAACATTATCATTTCCGTAATACTGATCGGCAAAAGCGATACCCGCACCTAATGGTATTTGTCCGCCCACAATTCCGTGCCCACCAAAAAACCGTTTTTCTTTAGAGAACATGTGCATAGAACCCCCTTTGCCTTTAGAACATCCGGTAGATTTACCAAAAAGCTCTGCCATAACTTCGTTTGCAGAAATCCCTTTACCTAAAGCATGTGCATGCTCACGGTAAGCGGTTATCATGCTGTCCTCATCTCTTAAAACAGACATGGCACCTGCAACTAAAGCTTCTTGCCCGATATACAAGTGACAAAATCCTCTGATTTTTTGCTGACTATATAGTTGTCCTGCTCGTTCTTCGAAACGGCGCATTAGCAACATGCTTTCGTACCATTTAAGGTAGGTTTCTTTTGTAATTGGTGTTAATGCCATTCTAATAATTGATTGATATGCGAATAGCAAATGTATCAATATTCTTCAAAATTAGAGCGTTTTTATACTCTAAAAGCTATTTTCCAATTATAGATTTCCATTTAGGATATAATAACACAATCAGAATAATATTTCCTAAGAGTGGAATACCAGATTCTACCAACTCATCCAGACGATTATCTAAAAATGCATGAATCATGAAAATATTAAAGATAATTGGTAGTAACAATATGGCACCAATCATTCGGGTGCGTGGTATTAACAATAATATACCGCTTACAACTTGTAATAATCCTATCATCTTTAAAAACCCGGATTTGCACATGGAGGTAATTAAACTTGTGTATTCTGCAGGTACGGTGCTCTCTGGGCCGTATACTTTACATGGGTTTAGCCAATGCTTGTTAATACCTTTATAAATAAAAAAAGTGGCAAGACCAATGCATATCCCCCATATTACAAGATTTTTAGTTGTTTTCATTTCTACTTTTTTAATGCTAATTATTTAAATTGATTCTAAATAAGAATTGCTGCAAATATACATTCGACAAGTAATAATGCAAATTAGATTAAGTAGATTGTAACAAAAAAACTTATCTTAGCAGCCATGTTGAAAAAAGCAGCTCTCTTTTCTCTGTTACTTTTTTTCATTGCAAATATCGCAAAGGCTCAATTTATAAATCCAATTCACCCGGATTCTGTAAAAGGTGCCATCAATTTTGATTACATCGAAAAACGATTTGGTATAACTGCTCCAGGTACTGCTAATCCCATATTATATAGTTACCTAGATAAATGGCTGGGCACTCCGTACAGGTATGGTGGATTTTCCATTAAAGGGGTTGATTGCTCAGGATTAACAAAGTTAATTTACGAAAACGTGTATGGTGTTAGCATAGCACGTACAGCCATAGAAATTGTAAAGTACGTAAAGAGATTATCCTCTGATGATGAATTAAAAGAAGGGGATTTGGTATTCTTTAATACGCGCAACAATCGAGTTTCTCATGTTGGAGTGTACCTTGGAAACAATAAATTTATTCATGCATCTACGCAACAAGGGGTGGTAGTAAGCTCATTAGAAAGCACTTATTATAAGCGTACCTTTCTTTTTGCTGGCAGAATTCTCGGTAATCTATAGTTCACCAATACTATTTAAAATGTTAATATGTGGATAACTTCTATTCCATGAAGTTTATCAATTAATTACAATTGTATAAACCTACTTACTGATGATCAAGCAAATACGAATCTTTGTAGTAGTTTTAATGTTGATATTCGTTTATTGTACCAATATTTTAGCTCAAAACAATAAAGAAATTTCCGCTAAGTTTTCGCTAAACGAAATTTACGACCCGGATGATTTAGGATATTTGTATTACTCTCAATTGCTTGGCATTAACCTAAGCCCCACCTCAAACATCCGCTTATATGAATTTATTTATAATTGGCTTGGAACGCCTTATAAGTTTGGTGGCACATCAGAAAATGGCATTGATTGCTCTGGATTTACTAAAGTAGTATACCAACATGTTTTTGATTTTTTAACTGCAAGAAACTCCAGTGATATTCATAAAGATACCCGACCGATTGATAAAGGTGAATTAAAAGAAGGAGATTTAGTTTTCTTTAAGATTAAGAGCCGACACATAAACCATTTAGGAATTTATTTGGGGGAGAATAAATTTGTGCATGCCTCCTTATCAAGTGGCGTAGTAATTAGCGATTTAACAGATACGTATTACACAAAATACTATTATACTTCGGGTAGAATTTTCTGAATAAACGAGTTTACTACAAACTACTCGATTACAATTTTTGACGAAAGCAAACCTTCGGTATTTTTAAGTACCAAAGTATACAATCCTGCTTTTACATCTATTAAAGCAATAGCATTTTCTCCTTTTTCTAAGGTTCCGCTTAACGCTACTTTACCTAAAATATCAACTAAAGTATACTGATGCATTAGATTGGCATTAATCTCAGCATAAATTACCTTTTCAACTCCAATGGGGTTTGGATATACTTTTACAGGTTTGGCTAGTGCTGTAAACAAGGAGGTAAACACGTTATTTACTTGAAATATTTTATCGTCGTTTGGCCTAATGGTACCTCTACCATCGCGGTTGCTGGTACCAAAATAAAAATTAGGAGTTAAAGGAGTAACCGTAGTGGCTCGTAATCTTCCATATGTATTGTCAAATAAGGTTTGCTGACTTACCACCGATTTTCCATCTGTACTTAGGCGTAGCACTCGTATATCCGATTCTTTTAACGTAGTAACGATTAAGGAATTTCTAAGATTTAATGGGTCGAATAAGCCTTCGTTTTCTTTATCGGCACCAGTGGGTACTGCAAAATCACCTATGTAAGTAATCCCTGCAACTGCTAATGTAGGAGTATAAGCCACCATTGGTTCTTTAACATTATTCGCCGAACAAAATACCATTTCATCTGGGGTGTTACAAAATCCATTTACGGATGGCCATCCGTAATTTCTTCCTTTTTCAATGATGTTAATTTCATCATCCGATTGAGGTCCATGTTCAGAAATGTAAATGATTTCTTGTCCGTTTATTTCCGCAATTACCAGTCCTTGTGGGTTTCGGTGACCTTTGGTCCACATGGGGTTACCCAAAATAGGGTTATCTAACGGAATGGTTCCATCTAAATTAATTCGCAAAACTTTGCCTGCCAAACTATTATTATTCTGTGCCAAACTGGTAACGTTAGCATCGCCAGTAGTAATAAATAGTTTTAAATCTTTATTGATAGCTAAGCGAGAACCATTATGTATGGTTGCGCCAGGGATGTTATCTAATAAAACGAGTGGAGTGGTAAGCGTGGTGCCATTGTAAGTATATCGTACTACTTTTCCTATGATAGTGGTAAGTGGCCGATAAGTATAATAGACATAAACGAAAGGGATCGTTGAGAAATTTGGATGTAGAGTCATTCCCAATAAACCACTTTCACCTTGTTCGTGCACATCGCTAATGGTTATCAGAACTGTAATTTCTCCGGTTTGTGGGTTTACTCTGCTAATTCGACCGAAGCGTTCAGTAACCCATAAAAATCCGTCTGGACCTGGTACAATTTCCCAAATGGTATTAAAATCGGTGGCAACGGTACGTACCGGTGGGTCTTGTGCAAGAGTGGGATTTATTAGTAATAAAAAAAATAACCCCGTGATGAAAAATTTCAAAATAGACATAAGAAGATGTTTAAAATACGATATAATCTTTGTTCTCATAAATAGAAAATATTTTACTAATTGTTTCTATATATAACAAACTCGTTTTAACTCTCTAATTTTTCAACATGGCAATTAACTCTGCCGTTATGAGTAATCCTTCATCCTTCATAAAATCTGTCTCTAAAACCGGGCGAGTTTCTCCTTTTGCCACGGCAGGCAATCCTTGTAATTTTCTTCTAGCATTGTAGCGATTGAGCTCTTCTTCTTCAGATTTTTGTCG
The DNA here is from genome assembly GCA_041743935.1 of Sphingobacteriaceae bacterium. Lineage (GTDB taxonomy): Bacteria > Bacteroidota > Bacteroidia > Sphingobacteriales > Sphingobacteriaceae > JBGTLU01. The sequence continues at coordinate 29,133 of JBGTLU010000004.1, read as the reverse complement.
CTCGGCTCTCAATGTAATTTCACTAAGTACTACTGATTTCTCATTTCTGTTTTTCTCGAAACGCTGAATGTCTTCATACAAGTAATTAAACTCCGGATTACTCTTTTTACGAATTTGGTAGTTGGTTGTTATTTGATTAATTGAGGTGGATAAATCGGAAATGCGTTTGTAACTGGCGGCCCCTATCTGATCCCATGTTAAGGCAAAAGGCTCTGAACTTTCCCCAAATACTTCGATAGGAAAAGCGCTCGGGAAAATAACATCAGGAATGATGCCCTTATGTTGTGTACTACCGCCATTAATTCTGTAAAACTTAGCCATGGTTAAATTTAATTGACCGAGCGGCTCTTTAAATCCGGGCACGAACTCACTCAAATCAATACCACTTTGCACCGTACCTTTACCGTAACTTTGCTCTCCAATAACTACTCCACGACCATAATCTTGAATAGCACCGGCAAATATTTCGGATGCAGATGCGCTAAATCTATTTATCATAACAGTTAATGGACCATCCCAAGTTATGTTAGGGTCTTCATCTCTGTTAATGTCTATTTTACCATTACCTTCTCTTACTTGCACCACCGGACCGCCATTTATAAATAATCCGGTAAGTTCAATGGCTTCTTTTAATGAACCGCCTCCATTATTTCTTAGGTCGATAATTACGCCATCCACTCCAGAACTTTTAAATAGTTCTAATGCCTTTTTTACATCTTTACTTGTGCTATTATAATTGGGGTCTCCTTTGCGAAGAGCTGCAAAATCAATATAAAATGAAGGGATGGAAATTATACCAATTTTATATGGCTTACCATCTTTCTGGATGGTTTTTACTTCACTTTTTGCTAATTGATCTTCTAATATCACTTTATCTCTAACAATTCTGATGATAACCGGGGTTGTGTTTATATCGGCTCCAGCAGGTATAACTTGCAAACGAACCACAGTTCCTTTTGCTCCACGTATTTTAGAAACCACATCATCAATCCTCCAACCTAAAACATCTTCAAATTCTCCTTTATCTCCTTGGGCAACGCCAACAATTCTGTCGTTGACTGCCAATTCTTTTCCTTTATCAGCCGGGCCACCGGTTACGATGGAGGCTACTCGGGTATAATCATTTTCGGTTTGTAATCTGGCACCAATTCCCTCTAATGAGTTCGACATATCGATGTTAAAATCGGCTGCTGCTCTTGGAGAAAAATAAGCGGTATGCGGATCTATGGATTTAGCAAAAGCACTTAAAAAAGTTTGAAAAACATCTTCACTTTTGGTTTTAGACAATTGACTTTTAAGGTTTTCGTATCGGCGGGTAATGGTTTCACTATGGCGTTTTTCGTCATCGCTACTAATTTTTAGGCTGATAAAATCATATCGTATGCGTTTATTCCAATAATTGTCTAATTCCGATACGGTTTTAAACCAAGGTTCATTTTCTCGGTTATAAACATATAAATCAGCAGATTCATACACCACTGGTTTTTTAATTTGTTCTAACGAAAAATCTATTCTCTCATTTAATCGAGTGATGTAACGGTTATAAATGGTATATGCAGGTTGTAAGTTTCCGCTTTTTATTGCATCATCTAAAGAATACCTAAAGTTTTCAAATTCGGATATATCGGTTTGCAAAAAAATAGCACGATTGCCGTCTAAGCTTTTGATGTACTCGTTAAATACTCTGGATGAAATAGAGTCTGTAAGCTTTACTTTATTGTAATGATAATTTTCTATCGCATTTACAAAAATGTTAGCTACCAATGCATGTTTAGATTCAGGCTCTAAATTGCCGAAAGTGATTGGTTTATTGGAACAAGCTGCTATGGAAAATAATAGCAGACCAAAAAACAAAAAGATGGATTTTTTCATATTCTAACTTTAACACAAATCATACCTTTTTTGTGTGATATGTTAAATGTAAACGTAAATGTATAGTATAAAATGTATTGCCTCTAATTTATTTAAAAAAGAGGTATGACTACAAAAGGTTTAGCCTCACAAAATTGCGAGGCTAAACCAAGTAAACTATATAAATTGATTTGTTAGTTAAAAGGCATAACAAACTAATTCATTTTTAGATGGTAGGAAATAAAGCACATTACCGTATTCATCTACCTCATAATCTGGGTCTTTGGTACCCAACACTATTTGCTTATCCGTTTTGCCAGTATCTTTGTTTACTTTAACTAAACCTATCCCGTTTTTGCCTCCGCTGTTTGCTTTAGCTGTAAGCATGGTGATGTAATTTTGGGAGCTAGCCGTTGCTTTAAATCGTTTGTTCATGGCACTAAAACTGGCATCGGCAATATTGGTCCAACCATCTTGTTGAATTTTCATTTGTCGGCCATAATCTGTATAACCACCTCCGGTAGTACTATTTAAGCCTGCTTGCATAGCAGCGCCCATGGCTAATGCCATAGAACCTACTGCCAATACTCCTGCTGCAATTTTAGCAAACATACTTTGCCCAGGTGCTTCGTAATATTCATTTGCTAACTCGTTGCCATTTTTATCAAATAATACAATGTTTTGACTAGATGCAAGCATGATGTTTCCGTTCCTTACCTGCAATTGGTCTGGAACTTCTTTGCCTTGTAGTTTTAATTTGCCTTTGGTAAAATCATCAATTTTATTGGCTTTAAAATCAGCATTAAATAATACGCCTCCGGCAAAAATATACATCCCTTGGTCAAAATAATCTGCTACACTACCCGCTTTAAAATTGGTTGGTTTCCCTATAGCTGTACCAGTTTCTATGCTCACAAAATTCATTTCTTCGGTTGTACGATAGAATAATGCGTTGTTTGCCAACTCTAGGTTTAAAATTTGTCCGTCTACTTTTAATGCCTTATTAATTACCGGATTTCCGGTTTCGAAATCTAAAATGGTGATGGAATTTTTTCCTTTGGCTGTTTCCATAGAAACAATTAAACCTTTGTCACTATATGACATAAATACTACTCCGCCTAATAGTTTAGGGCCGTCTTTACCCCATTTACGTGCTCCGGTAGCATAATCAAACAAATTGATTTCGGGTTTTTTACCACCAGTTGCAATTAATGCTCCTCTGGTATCGTAAGAAAAATGAGTGATTTCTCCATCTACAGTTACTGGAGTTGCCCAAGCAGAGGAACCATCTTTAATATTAAAGGAGTTCAAATAATTTTGGTTAGAAAAAATAATTCTAGACTCATCATTACTTGCACGTATTTGGGCAGTTTTGGTATATCTACCAGTAAATTTAGTCCCTTTTGGGCCACCCATTTCGGGTACAGGACTAGGGCTTTTTTGCTCAATTTCCCAAACGATTTCACCTGATTTACCATTTATACGATAAATTCCTTTGGAGGTGGTGAACAAGAAATCTTCTTCTACTACAAAAATATTGGCAGCCGGAAATTCACGAATGGGATTTATTTTTTCCATTTCACGTTCCCATCTTGGTTTTCCGGTGGTCATGTCTATCAACATCATCATGGGTTTTGATTTTTTATTCATCCCAAAAAATAACATGGCGCCCAAAGGTGGTATTTCTAATCTGCCAGTTATGGTATTAAAACCTAAATCTTTAGAGTTACATACTACGCTACCATTTAAAACATTCAGGATAATGTGCTCTTGTTTGGCCATGGTAACTTCTGTTATAGCGATATAGGGCGAGTTTATAATTTCTTCATACCTATCCTCAAGAATTTTACTCAAAGATTCTATTTTCCAAATTTCTTTTCCCGTTTCAGGGTCAATTCCGTACAGTGCATCGTTGGTGCTTACCACCATTATACCAGCTGGTGTGATTTTTTTCCAGTTAATGCTTGAGTTAAACTTGATGCTCCAGATAGGATCTGAAGCAAAAGTTGGTAAACTTATACTGCTCATGAGCAATATAAGTAAAATGGTTTTAAGGATTGATTTCATGACTTATTAGTTTATAAGTCAAAGCTATATGACAGAGAATTAATAGTCAATCCGTAGTACTAGGTATTTTTACTTATAAAAAATCCCACCAAAAAATTGCTTTTAAGGCGGGATTGGTTTTTTCTAAAGGTAGATTCTAAACTCTATAACTTAAATAAGGTTCCGTAAGCAAAACGTAAGGCAACAAAACCTGTGGTTCCGCCTTGTATTGCGCTAGCTTCATAACGTAGAGATAAATCGATGTTTGTACTAGCATAACCAATAGCTGGTGCATAAATAAATGCAGTTTGCCCGTTAGATCTTGTAAAAAAACCAGCACCTATTTCGCCCATGAAATAAAGATTATCTCCTGCAAAATATTTAATACCTCCTTTTACCGGAATTTGTCCGCGATCTATAATTGGGTTGGTATTAAAATAATGATAATAACCAGAGGTAAGCGTTGCAGAAACTTTAGGATCGAAATTATATTGACCTCTTAATGTACCGCCCAATACAAAATCTGTAATGGTATTGGTTTCTGTAGGTAATGCTAGATCTACACCTAAGCCTACACTAATGGATTTACTTTGTGCTTGTAAGTTGTTGGCATTTAATACACTAATGGCAGTAAAACATGCTACCGTTAGCACTTTTAATAGATTTGATTTCATATATTCTAAATTAAATTTGTCTGTTATTTTTATCAGACAAACCCAACCAAACGAATATCATGCCACGATAAAATTAATGGCATATAATCAAACAACTAAAGCGTGATGAAAAGCATATTTAATTAAACCTACAATGGATTGAACTCCGGTTTTATCTATGATGTTTTTTCGATGAGTCTCTACTGTGCGCGGACTTATAAAAAGTTTATCTGCAATTTGTTTTGTAGAATATTCTTGCACTATTAATTGAATAATTTCTACTTCTCGTTCGGTTAAATGCCTTGTGTTTATATTATTTAGGTTCTTGTTGGAGTTTTTTAATGTTTGCAATACGGCAGGACTATAATAGGTTCCGCCATCCATTAACTTAGATATTGAAGCAAGTAATTCTGCTTTATTCGTATTTTTAAGAATGTACCCTTCGGCTTCGGCATGTAAAATTTCTTCGATTACCGATTCTTCATTGTACATGGTAAGTACTAATATTTTAATTTGAGGGTATTTCTTTTTTACTTGTTTTGTCAATTCTAAGCCTGACAAACCAGGCATGCTAATGTCTGTAATTATTAAATCAAAGGTTGTGGTTTCTAAAATCTGCAATGCTTCTTCGCCGGTAGATGCTTCAGCAAGTATGTTTAATTGATTTTCTTTACGTAATAGTGCTTTAAGCCCATCTAGTACGATTTGATGATCATCTACCAATAGAATTCTTATCTGGGGATTTTCTGTTGTATCTTCCACTATTTAACCATTTCTATCCTCAACTAAAATAAAAAAAATAAACAACCAAAGCATTTTGTACGCAATAAATTTAAAAAATAGTTAATAAAAATGCTCGTTACTAACAGATAGCAAATACCTTGTATATTCGTGTTCCTAAGAATGAATAAAAATTAAACCATAATCCGTATGCCTGTAACTAAACTTATCATGAGCTACGTGCTCACTTTCTTTGTTTTTATGGTGATAGATTTACTTTGGTTAGGCGTAATAGCCAAAAACTTATACAGCAAATATTTATCGTCATTTATTTCGGATACCATAAACTGGAAAGCAGCTATTATTTTTTATCTGCTATTTATAGTGGGTATTTTTATTTTTTGTGTGATGCCTGCGGTTGAAAAAAAATCACTACAACACGCCATAGTTATGGGTGCACTGTTCGGATTTTTCACCTATGCCACTTATGATTTAACCAATTTAGCTACCTTAAAAAACTGGCCCATTGCCATTGTTTTTATTGATATTATTTGGGGGGCTGTACTTACTGCAACGGTAAGCGCCTCTGGATTTTTGATTGTAAAATGGCTTAATTAGTAATTGGCCCCGTAGTTCAATGGATAGAATAGAAGTTTCCTAAACTTTAGATACAGGTTCGATTCCTGTCGGGGCTACAAAAAAGCAAAGGCAAGTTGTAAGTTTACAACTTGCCTTTGTGTAATGAGATAGTTTACTATTGTATGATTTTTCTCACAAAACGTTCATCGCCGTTTTTAATCACTATAAAATTAACTCCACTTACTAATATGGATGAACCTATTGGGATTATGTTTTGACCAGATTCTAGTCTAATACTTTCCGTTGAAATCACTTTGCCCGTAATGTCTATGATTTCTAACGTTGCATTACCACTGCGAAGAGAATGATACTCAGCAAAAATTTGTTCATTTATATATTTAATGAATAACTTCTGATTTGATTCTTTAAAATTCACAGATGTAATAGGTGAATCATCTACTTCTGGACTAAGAGCTACACCTCTAAAAGCTGTATTTGCTGGTGCCTGACCTAGTGTATCAATATTAGCTGCCATGATATCTGCTGTTGCAACGGCATTGTCCGTGAAGGCAACTAAATGATTTGCACTTGATGGGGATGTAGTTATATATAAGCGGGGTTTACCATCAATTATTTCTCCAGTCAGACCTCTAGCTGGGTTATTATAAGATCCTTTGGCAATCCAATTAGTTCCATCGAAAGCAAATTTGTAGATTCCTCCGCCGCTAGCCACAGCTCTATCGTCTGCATAATAAAATAAATCTACTCCAGGAATACTTTCATTTGTATCAAACATAATTAGTCCATACGGAGAAATGGTAGCATTTGGAGTACCAGGTAAATTTACTATAGCGGCACCCTCTGTAGTAGGTATTTGTGAGCCAACTTTAGCTATTCTAAAACTTCCTGATTGTGCAGTTACATATAATTCTCCATCAAAAATATGTACCGTTCTGATGTTTGTTAATTCAGAGTTTAATCTAACTGAACTTCCCGTAACTCCGAAAGGCGCAGTTCTTACCCCATTGTTTGTACCTCCAGAAGTGCCCGCAGTCCATACCATGCTTTTATCGTCATTTATAACACCGCCTCTAATATTTCCACCACTGTATGCATCAGTAAAAACAGTTTGCGAATTAATTTCAGCTTGTTTATTTACCACCACTAATTTCCTTTTAACAAGAGTAGAAGCTGTACCCGAGATGCTTGCAACTCCAGGAATGGTGTCGTAACCAGCTATAACCAAAAACTTTTTATTGGCAGAAAGAGTTAGTTGCCCTTCGGCGGTAGAAGAACCTTGTACAGTAAATGCACGTTGATTAGCTGTATTTTGAATAGGCAAAGCCAATTGAAATGTTTTCATACCGGTTTTACTGTATTCTTCTAAAAAAACAGGGGTTGAAGCATTGGATAATGCCGCTTCACCGTTTCCAACTCGTAAAACTACAACACGGTCAATAGTAAATTGTGCCCATGAAAATGTTGTAAAACACACGAAGACTAAAATGGCGTAAATTTTTTTCATACTTTTTAAGATTAATGTTAGTACTGATGTGATAATTATGTTTTATGTTGATTTTAACTAATTTTCGAATTTAAACATAGGCGAAGTATTTACTTCGCCTATGTTTAAACAATTTCTACTGTTTAATCAATTTAGTTTGTGCGGTAAAATCTTTGCCTTCTAATTTTACAAAGTAAATACCGGAGTTTAATTCATTCAATTGTGCATTCAAGGAGGTTTCTACAGCATTACGGTTACCTTCAGTCTCCATAACAAGTTTACCATCTATGGTGTAAACAGATAACTTTACGTTGGAGGTGGTGAACTCAGTTGGTAATTGAACTCGTACTCTATCCGACACCGGATTTGGAATCAATCGTAAATCTATGCTTGCCTTATTGCTACGTACCGAAGTGGTATTAGAAAAATTAAGACTTGCTTTTACCGGAATATGATCGGAAGTGGAACTGGCATAATTGGTTACCAAATTAAATGGGATGACTACTCTGGGCGAACCTGGAGAGATTTGGTCAAAAAGTTCATTGGATACAGAAATGTGGTCTATCATGTTTTCCATAGAAGTAAAACTTCTCAACCCATTTTCGCTTAGAACTTTGGTTAAAATGCGATAATTAGTGATATCATCAGCAAAGTTTTTATAGGTAGATTCTGTGGTAGAAGTAATGGATGCAACCGTAAAATCTACGTCATCGTTATAATCGCCTGCAAAAATAATATTGGCATTACCATACATGGCATCTAGCGTATCTTTTAGAACTTTTACATCAAATTTTCTTCTATTATAAGCATCCAAAGCCTGAGATCCAGATTCATTTGCTTTTGCATGTACATTTACTAAATGTAATCGTTTAGTTATACCATTGATGGTAGCATCAGCTATAAACAAATATGGGTAACGACGAGTAGCCCAGAAATTAGTTGGTACACCTTCCATACTCATGGCGCCACTCAGTAAGGCTTGTCCGCCAATAGAATCAATCACAGATGTTTTGTAAATAAACGCTACTTTTTGGTCATTGGACGTTACACGTGGGGTAGCGTGGTTGCTATAAAAAGGCGAAGCAAAGCCTTTGTATCCTGGTAATTCGGCAAGTAGTTGGTTGAAAAACGTTATACCAGTAATTTCTTGCAAGAAATAAATATCAGCATCCAGAGTTTGTATTACAGTTTTGGCATTTTGTACTTGCTGATTATTTACTGCAGCAGATTGCCCACTTGTACCAAAATTGCGAATGTTCCAAGTTACAATGTCTAGGGTTTTATCTTTGTTTATGCTTCTGGCTGTAATATAGCCTTGTGTTTTGTCTAAATTATCAGCAGTAAAACGTATCCCAGTGCTAAATGTAGACTCAACTCCCATTTGTGGTTTGAATCTAATTTGTACAGTTTGAGTTGTACCGGCTTCGGTTGGAGTATAAACCAAACTTGGGCTAAAATCGGTTCCATTTTTAGATAACTCAAAATTATTTGGTACGGTTAGCGTAACGTTGCTAGACAATCCGCCTGCATTAAAGGTAAAGGATTTTGTAGGCGTGGCATTTGGATGTTGTACAAATCCAAGATGTAAATCACTTAAAGGACCAAATGAAGTGGTTACGGTTGCCGTTCCAGCTTCATTCACCGAAAAATCATCCAGAGTCCATCTTGCAGCACCATCCGTAGGATTAGAAGTATAAACGAAAGCGATGTACGTGTTTGCCGTTTTAAAGTTAGAAAGAGAAATATCTTTGGTTTCTTTAAACACGTCACTATCAATATCTGGGAAACCACCGGATAATTCGGTCCAAGTGGCATTGTTTGGATTACCAGTGCCGCTGTAATTGGTAGATACCATGAGTTTTAAGCTTGGCCCTACAAAACGGGTTCTCGTCCAAAAACCAAGTATTGGGTTTACGAAGGAACTAAGGTTTAACGCCGGAGAAATGAACCAATCCTCGTTTAATACAGCACCATTATTGAACCCATTTATTTGTACACCATTGCTGGAGTTACGCCCAAAGGTAGTACAAGCCCAAACTTGGTCGCCAGTAACACTAAACTGAGTAAAACCGCCGACTAGTTCGCTGGTACATAAATCGAAGTTTTGGTTAAAGGCGCTTGCTCCAATGGCACTAAGTGCTACACTTTTGCTGCCCGCACCAGTTGAAGTATGCTCTATATTTGCGTTTACAGCACCACCTGTTGTAGGCACAAATTGTACAAACACTGTTTTGCTGCTGCTTAATTCGGATGGTGTAAACGTTAGATTTTTGGCAAAGGCCTGGTTGTCTTTAGAAATCTCGAAGGGACCGCTTACTGCTACGCTAACATCGTTGGTAAGGTTACTAGCACTTAAAGTATAATTTAAACTAGCGCTACGTTCGCCAACCAAGGTAGAACCCGGAAAAGTTAAGTTTGCTTCGTTAGTGGTAATGGTAGGAACCACTGCTGTGGCACTATTAAAAGTGATAGAAAAATCATCAATAGCTAATAAAGCATCACTTCCAACGTCGTTAAAATCTGTCCAACGTATCCAAAGAACACTTCCATTTGCCATGGTTAATCCTTCAATTTTAGCCGAGATGTTTTTACGATTGGCAGGGTCGTTTCCGTTTACATTTATAGAGGTGGTAGAACTAATTAATATTTCGGTTAAATCAAAAGCACTTAAAGTTACCCAAGTCGCATTTAAGTCGTTGATGTTTGTTGCATTCAAGCTGTACTCAAATTTTATAATTTCTAAAGCATCGGTTCTGGTTCCGGTTCTCCATTGCTCAATTACACCAATTAAATCAATGCTATTTACCGTAAAACCGGTACTGTTTCTGAAACTTGCACCAAAACGTGGCTCAGTAGTACCCGAAGCCAAAGTACCTAAAGCTCTATCATTAAAATTAGGGTCATCTACACTTTCCGGACCTGCGCTATACATCCACCCGGATTGTGTATTAGATTCTAATTTTCTGGGAGATAAGAATTCATTAACCGTACCATTGCCATCAAAACGTAATCCCAACCAACCGGCAGGATATTGTGCAACAGGCAAACCGGCACTATCTGTAAATACAGACATGCTATTAAAGTTCTCTAGTCTAGGGGTATTGGCAGTGTTAATATTGATTTGCGCACTTGCCGAAAAAAGAATGGTGAACAGCAAGCAAAAGGATAGTAAAATTTTCTTCATGAATTGATTGTTTAAATTTAATTTCGTAAAAATAAGATTCGTAAGTTAAGAGAATGTTAGCAATTTCAGAATATGCACATTGAAATGTTGAGAGAATATTGTTTGGCAAAAGCCCATGTTACCGAAGGTTTCCCTTTTGATGAAGACACACTGGTTTTTAAAGTACATAGTAAAATGTTCTGTTTGATAAGTCTTCGTGAGTCTAACTCATTTAATGTAAAATGCGACCCGGAGCTTGCCATCGCATTAAGAGAGCAACACCCCGAAGTGCAAGCGGGTTACCACATGAATAAAAAACACTGGAATACGGTTTTTATGGATGGTTTTTTATCCGATAAACAATTGTTGGAAATGATAGACCACTCGTATGATCTAGTGTTAGAATCCATTCCTAAAAGTAAAAGACAATAAGGTAATAAATAAATTATGTGGACAGAAAAAAACAACAAACTGGTAAAAGAATTTACCTTCCGAAATTTTATTGAGGCTTGGGCTTTTATGACCAAGGTAGCCATGATTGCTGAAAAGATGAATCATCACCCAGAATGGAGCAACGTGTATAACAAAGTAGTGATAAAACTAAGTACACACGATGCAGGCGATATAATTACCGAAAAAGACCGTATTTTGGCGAAATCCATAGACGATCTTATATAATTCTATTATGAAAATTACCCTCTTTATTTTATGCTTCCTAGCACCTGTTTTTCTGTTTGCACAAACCACACGGTACGAGAAAAGCAATGGAACTGAAACTACTACGTACGAAGAATGTATTGCTTTTTATGAAGCATTAGCAAAGAAGTATGATCAAGTAAAAATTTTTGATGATGGAAAAACCGATATCGGCAAACCGCTTCATTTAATTGTTTTGAGTAAAGACAAAACTTTCGATCCGGAAATTGCTCGTCAAAAAAACAAACTCATTCTTTTTATAAACAATGGCATACATCCCGGTGAGCCGGAAGGTATAGATGCCAGCATGGTTTGGAGCCGTACCTTATTAGAAAAAAATCAATTACCCGATAATGTCATCATCTGTATCATTCCTATTTATAATGTAGATGGCGCCATAAATCGAGGGGAGTTTTTTAGAGCCAACCAAAACGGACCTATAGCCTCTGGTTTTAGAGGCAATGCGCGTAATCTGGATTTAAACCGAGATTTTATTAAAACGAATTCTCGTAATTCTCGCTCGTTTCAAGAGTATTTTAGAGCTTGGCAACCCCATATTTTTATGGATAATCATACCACCAACGGGGCAGATTACCAACACGTGATGACCCTAATCGCCACACAAAAAGATAAATTACACCCAGCGTTAAGTTCTTATATGACCAACCGTTTATTGCCTCAATTATATGATCAAATGGAAAAACGAAAATTTCCGATGGTACATTATGTTAATACACGCGGAGGTTCGGTAGATAACGGAATTGTTGGCTTTTATGAATCTCCACGATATAGTAGTGGCTATGCTGCTTTATTTAACTGTATAGGGTTTATCCCCGAAACGCATATGTTAAAACCATTTAATCAACGCTACCAATCTACCTATGAGTTAATGGACATTATGCTAAAAACAGCAACTAAAGATTATTCTTTGATTATTGAGGCCAAAAAAACAGCCGATGAGCAAACAAAAAATCAAACTCATTTTGCATTAAATCATGCATTAGATACTACGGTTGTTGAACAGATTAGGTTCATGGGTTATCAATCTACAACCAAACCTAGTTTAGTAAGTGGTATGCCTCGTTTATTTTACGATCGCTCAAAGCCTTACACCAAACAAATTCCTTTTTATAACACTTACCGAGCATCCTCCACCGTGAAAGCACCCAATGCTTACATTATTCCCCAAGCTTGGCATCAAGTAATCGATTTATTAGCGCTTAATGGTGTGGTAATGAAAACATTGCAAAAAGACTCGCTCATGAAAGTAGAAATGTATTATATCGGTAATTTTAATACCCCACAACGACCTTTTGAAGGTCATTATGTACACTCCAATACAGAAGTGAGAGTTGTGCAGCAGCAAGTGCAATTTTATAAAGGAGATGTGATAGTTAGAGTGAATCAAAAATCTAATAGATACATTGTAGAAACCCTTGAACCACAGGCTATAGACTCGTACTTTAATTGGAATTTTTTCGATTCTATACTTGGGCAAAAAGAATATTTCTCTGCTTATATATTTGAAGAAATTGCAGTAGAATTATTGAAAAATAATCCAGAGTTAAAAGCAAAATTCGATGAGCGTAAAGTAACCGACGAAGCTTTTGCAAAAAGCGGACAAGCACAATTAGATTTTATCTATCGTAATTCAGCTTATTACGAAAAAACACATAACCGCTACCCAATTGGAAGAATTATAGAATAATTTTCATGGAACAATACATTAGCGCCGCTCCGGTAGCCTCTTTTATCTTTGTTTTTACCTTGGTAACCAGTATTTATGGTTTATACATTAACCCAAATCTGAACCAACAATTTATGCTGCACCCCTACAGCGTTGCGCGAGGTAAAAAGTACCATACCATTCTAACTAGTGGCTTAATTCATGGCGATACAGGTCATTTGGCTTTTAATATGCTCACGTTTTTCTTCTTCGCATTTAGTTTAGAGCAAATCATTGGGCATTGGCAATTTGGCTTATTATATGTTTTAGGGTTGATTTTGAGCGATGCAAGTACACTCATAAAACACAAAAATCATCCCTGGTATTTTAGTTTGGGAGCATCCGGAGCTATTTCGGCGGTATTGTTCAGTTATATTTTATTTCAACCCATGAGCAAAATTTATTTATTTTTTATTCCTCTCGGAATACCAGCTTTTGTTTTTGGTTTTTTATACTTGATTTATTGTGTGTATGCAGCAAAACAACAAACAGATAATGTTAATCACGATGCACACTTCTATGGTGCGTTAACTGGTATTATTTTTACAATTATTTTATTTCCGGGAATTATCGCCTACTTTATTTCGCAGGTTTTTTAGTTTGGAAGTTTTATTTTTTTAGAATCAATAAAATTACCGGCTTCATCTTCCAGAAAACTCATGGGCTTTTCGGGGTTTTTTAGAATCTCGAATAAAGTGAAGCCCCACTTTTTCCAAAATGCTTCTAGTACCTGAGCATAGGTTTTGTTTTGCCAATCGTCAAACATAGATTTTTGAAAACCTCCTACCATTGACATATCACTTATGGTAAAAGGCTCGTCTTCTGTAGGGGAAATGGGTAAGTATTGCGGTAATCGATTAAATAAATAGGATGAATAATAAAAACGCGCACAAAGTTCTTCAAACTGTATGGGATGTAATTTTTTATTCCTTGTTTCTTTGATAATTTTTTGATGATACCTGTTGTTATTGCCATTATCCTGCAAGCAAACAATTAATCCTATTCCATTTATTACCAAAGAAAAAATGGCAGTATTTATTTCATCTCTGTATTCCAATTCAGCTTTAGCTGATTTTTTTACTTCTCTAATCACAATACTCCATGGAGTAAAATCTTCTAAAACTATTGGTTGCAAAATGCTTTGTAATAGCATATGAATATTACCGTATTTTACGAGTAGAGAAGGAGCAACATTTAAGTTCTCGCCCTTGACTAGCTGTTTTTTAGCAATTTGTAACTCATGGAAAACAATTCCATAAATAATTCTACCAATCCATTTAAAAATATCTATTTCTGGCAAATTAGATACAGCATCTATTCCGCTACCAAAAGCCTTTTCCATGGATTCATCTAAAGGCAATAGATACGTTTTGTAAAGATCCAAATTGCACGGAACTACTAAGCGTTTGTAGTTTATTACGCTTTCGTCTAATCTTTTAAAAGGCTTTTCTGCCAAGTCGTATTTTTTCATCATCCACTCCGGAAAAACCGGAATCATGCCATCGTCAACTTGTAAAACCTTACCCGTCAGAAAACAATGTCGGTCATCAAAAGTGAAAGATTCAAAAGGAGCATAGGTATGCGTGGTACTCATATTACAAAGTAACGAAATACTTTGCTTGGAATTGGATAAAAATACTATTCGCCTCGCTTGCGGCTCGGCGAATAGTGCACAGTTTTTTAATACCGCTTATAATAATTAACCACTTTACCAGTGAGTTGGGTAAATATAGGTCGGGTAAACTCTACAAACAATGCTTGCGGTGGAGGTGGTGGCAAATCTCTATTTTTCAGCAGGGTTTTATGTTCCGATTTCAATGCTCGTTCATCTCCCTTAAAAGTTGCCCACTCGTGTATCCACACAAAAGTTCCTGGAAATTTTTCGATAGTTAATATTTTATTGGTTTGTGGGTCAATCACTCTAAAATCCAATAATCCGGCGGAGCTTACTTCTTTACGGAAGGTGGTAACGTTTGCTTTTACCTTGCCATATACGTCTTTGCCGTTTTGTTTGCCCACTACCACAGTATCGCTCTCCACATCAAAGTTTCTCTCTTTCAATAAAGTTTGCCCAATGGTAAATTCATCGAAACCAATGAGTAAAACTTGGTCGGGTGATTTTAATCCGGTTCTTTGAAATTCTTCGTCGCTAAAAAACCGTACAAAATCTGCTTTGCGATTATAATCGTTAAAAAATTCTTCGATTTTGCTCATGAAGAAATCGTTACTCAATTCAAATCTTCTAATCCCAACTGGCTCAGCTTGTACCACCACTTTTATGGTGGCTTCCCAACGCGCATCTTCTGCTTTTTCCAACGCATCCTTAAATCCAGCCGCCAAACTATTGGCAGTTAGGTAATGAAAATAGGCATCTTTTGCCGCCAAGCGAGTACCTTGTTGCATGGCTTTATCTCCTAAAGCATAGCGCACTTCGGCTGCTTTGTATTTGGCTTCGTTTAATTCGATGGTGTAATAAGTTGGTGCTGATACCAAATCCAAGCAAGAAGGGCAATTGTTTACTGCATCTGCCATGAAATTTAGCGCTTGATATCTTTCGGCAATTTTTTCCCAACGATATACGTCGGCAGATAATTTTGCTTGATCGATGGAGCGCAAATGCCGCTCAATGGCTAAATCATAAGCTTTAACATACACGTTGTTTGCTTTACGGTTATCGCCGTTTCTTTTTAATCTTTCTACCGATTTGTAAAAAGCTTTATCGTAATCTCCCTTTTCTAATGCGGCCTTGCCGGATGAACAGGCTTGCAGTACGATTGCTGCAATGCTAATAAGTAACAGTTTTTTCATACCTGTAAATTTTAATTTCATTTCAATATTACAAATGTATTGCCATGCAAACCATATTTAATTTTTGTTAATTTGATTGAGGATGATACAAGTAAATTACAAGCCCTATTCGTTAGCATTAAAATACCCGTTTACCATAGCTAATTCTTCGCGAACGCATACACCCATCGTTTTAGTTGAATTAATGCACAAAGGTAAAGTTGGTTATGGTGAATCTTCCCTGCCACCTTATCTGTCTGAAACACAAGAAACTGTCGTTAAATTCATCCAAAACATCGATTTTTCCATCTTTCCCGAAAATGTTAGCCTACAAGAATTATTGTTTTATGTAGATAAATTGGCACCTGGAAATCAGGCTGCAAAAGCGGCAATAGATATTGCATTGCATGATTTATTTGGCAAAATAGAAGAAAAACCTTGTTACAGTTATTTTAATGTAAATCCAGAACAAATGCCATTTACTTCCTATACCATAGGAATAGATAATCCGGAAGTGATATTAACTAAAATAAAGGAAGAAAAAAGAGCTTCTATCTTAAAAATAAAATTAGGCACAAGTGACGATAAGAAATTAATTAATCTTATTGTAAATCAGACAGATAAATTACTTTTTGTAGATATTAACCAAGGTTGGATGGATAAAGAGTTTGCTTTGGATATGTGTTACTTTTTAGCAGAAAAAAGTGTCCTATTTATTGAACAGCCGCTACCCAAAAACAATTGGAAAGATTTGGCTTGGTTAAAGCAAAAAAGCCCCATTCCAATTCTTGCCGATGAATCGTTTCAAACCGTTGAAGATTTACCCAAAATTACAGACTGTTTCCACGGTATAAATATAAAATTGATGAAATGTGGAGGAATGCACATGGCAAATAACATTATTGAAGAAGCCAAAAAAGCCGATCTGAAAATTTTAATGGGATGCATGACCGAAAGTTCTTGTGCAACCTTGGCAGCAGCTACTCTCGCTCCAAAATGCGACTGGGCAGATTTAGACGGGCCCATACTCATCACCAATAATCCGTTCGATAATCCTAATTATACCGCGGGTAAAATTGTACTTAGCTCTACCCCTGGTTTGGGTTTGGTAAAAACTGAGGGATGAGGCATGAAACGTGAAAGTTGATTAAGATAAAAATTCGCTCAACGTTTCTTTTAAATCTTGTACTTTTGAACCGTATGAAAAAAGGAATTCTTTTCATTTTCTTGCTTTGCATCTCAACATCTTGCGCAAGCAGAAAACCAATACCTAATACTACCGCTAATACCGAACAATACATCCGCACTTATGCTCCAATTGCCATTAGCAACATGGAGGAATTTGGTATACCGGCTAGCATCACCTTAGCACAAGGTATATTAGAATCCGGAAGTGGTACCAGTAACTTGGCTAGGAGAGCAAACAATCATTTCGGTATAAAATGCACACCAGATTGGAAGGGTGAAAGAATGAAAAAGGATGATGATGCCAAAAGAGATTGTTTTAGAAAATATAAACGGGTATCCGATTCTTTCAGTGACCATGCAAAATTACTGCAAAGGCCACGCTATCAGAATTTATACAAGTTAGAAAAAACAGATTATAAAGGTTGGGCATATGGTTTAAAAGAAGCGGGTTATGCAACCAACCCAAACTATCCGATGTTATTAATTAATTTAATAGAACGGTATAATTTACATGACTATGACCAAGGCATAACGGTTAAAGACCGCGACAAAAAAGAGAAAGAATCTAACCTAAAATTAACCGCAGAAAACACCCCAACAAAAATATCCAACCAAAACCAAAAAACGCACCGAGTGGTTTCTGGAGATACTTTATTTTCTATTGCCAAAAAATATGAGGTAACTGTAGAGGAATTGATGAAATGGAACCGCTTGGAAAACAACCTCATTCGCGTTGGCGATGAATTAAAGGTTTCTAATAATTAACGATACAAGCCTTTACTTTCGATAAAATCTACCACCTTATCTGGCACAAAAAACCGGATGTCTTTTTTATTGGCGATTGCTTTTCGAATAAAAGTGGATGAAATTTCCATTTGCGGAGTATCTGTAAAACGCACACTTGGGTGCTCATCAAATGCCGAATCCGAATAACCTGGCCTTGGATAAACGGTAATGGAGTAGTGTTTTAATATTTGTTCGTAATTCTTCCATTTATGAAAAGTGCTCAAATTATCGGCACCCATGATGATGCTAAATTGGTGCTCGGGGTATTTTTCCTGCAAATATGTTAGTGTATCTATCGTGTAGGATGGTTGAGGTAATTTTAACTCTATATCACTTGCTTGTATGTTTTTTCCTACTTCTATAGCCAAGCGAACCATTTCTAATCGGTCGTAAGTATTTATTAAATCGGTTTTGGTTTTTAGCGGATTATGCGGCGAAACCACTAACCACACTTTATCTAAATCGGTATGGTTTGCCAAATAGTTTGCAATAATTAAATGACCGATGTGTATGGGATTAAATGAACCGAAAAATAAACCGATTTTCATGATGAAGTTAGATACCGTAAATTTTAAACTGGATTATATACTCTAAATCCAAATCAAACATACTAAAAACGATGGCATTAAACAGACGTTTAAAACTGAACACACCTAAATTACGTTGATTAGATAAATCTATTGTTCCATGAGAATAGTTATCCTGTTGGTATTTTTAATGCAAACTACAACCACAATTTTTGCTCAAAATCAGCTAAGTGGTACAATAGATTTTACAATTAGAAATGCAGGATTTAATGTAAAAGGAAATTTCTCCGATTTGCAAGCAAGTATTCAATTCAACCCAAAAGATCTAGAAAATAGCCGAATCATGGCATCGGTATCTGCAGAAAGCATCAACACAAATAACCAAGCACGCGACCGCCATTTGCGTGACGAAAATTATTTTTGGGTAGATAAACATCCTAGAATAATCATGAAATCTGTTTCGTTTAAAAAAACAGATAGTGGATTCGAAGGCATTTTTGAATTAGAAATGAAAGGAACAAAAAAGAATATAACAATGCCTTTTACAGTTCAGAAAAATGGAAATTCTACCACTTATTTAGGGAATTTTAGCATTAACCGAACCGATTTTAGCATTGGCGCAAGAAGCCTAATTCTTTCTAACCAAGCTACTATCTCTATCCAAGTAATTGCAAATAAGTAATTATTTTTTCAATCCAATTTCGCGCAAGCGCTCATCTAAATATTCCCCGGCTGTCATATCGCTATACGCTTTTGGGTGTGCTGCATCAATGCAATTTTCTAAACAAGTTAAATCCATATCGGAACGCGGGTGCAAGAAAAACGGAACCGAATAGCGGGAAGTTTTCATCAATTCACGTGGTGGATTTACTACTCTGTGCGTGGTAGAACGTAATTTATTATTGGTTAATCGTTGCAACATATCGCCCACGTTTACTACTATTTGATCGGGGAATGCCGTTACTGGGAACCATTTACCTTCACGGGTTAATAATTCTAAACCATCAGCACTTGCTCCAATTAATAAAGTAATTAGGTTGATGTCTTCATGCGCTCCAGCACGAACAGCATCGGGTGCTAAACTATCGGGGTCTTCAATCGGGAAATAATGAATGCCACGTAATATGGAGTTTCCGTTGTGAATTTTATCATCGAAATAAAACTCATCCAAGCCCAAATACAAGGCAATGGCACGTAAAATATTGCGCCCTGCGCTCTCTAACTGAACATACGTTTGACGAGTAACTTCATTAAAATAAGGCAATTCAGTAACCTTAATATTATCCGGATATTCTGATTTTATTGGGTCATTATCTGAAACCACCTGACCAATTTGCCAAAATTCTTTTAAATCTGGAGTTTTTGCACCTTTAGCTGTCTCGCGACCAGCGCTAGTATAACCACGTTGACCTGCCAACTCTACAATTTCATAATTTCTTTTGTTCTCCAAGGGTAAGGCAAACACCTTTTTTACTTGATCATACAGCATTGCGATGGTATCGTCGCTAAGCCCATGATTTTTAATGGTTACAAAGCCTGTTTCGTTGTATGCTTTGCCAATAGCATCCGAAAAAGCTTTGCGTTGCTCGGCATTGCCATGCACAAAATCGTTTAAATCTAAAGTTGGAATATTTACAGTGGTCATAATTCAGTAATTTAGTGCAAAATTTTCATGTAAAAATATTCGTATTTTTTATAAAATGACAAAAAGAGCCATTATAATTTTTCAAAAATTCCCAGAATTGGGTAAAGTAAAAACCAGATTAGCTAAAACCATTGGCAATGAGAATGCCCTAAAAATATATAAACACTTGGTAAATCACACTCACCAAGTTATAAAGAACATATCTGCTGATAAGTTTGTGTTTTTTGCCGATAAAATAGTAAGCGAAGGATACGAACATTGTTTTGTTGATTTACAAGAAGGCAATGAACTTGGCGATAGAATGAAAATTGCTTTCGATAAAGTGTTCGCTAAAGGATATCATCAAGTACTCATTATTGGAACGGATTGTAATGATTTGACCCCAGAAATAGTAAATTCTGCCTTTGATGTTTTAGATAACAACGATGCCGTTATTGGACCTGCTTTTGATGGCGGATATTATTTATTAGGATTGAGTAAAAGGTTAAATTCTATTTTTGAAAATAAAGTATGGAGTACAGAAACAGTTTGTGCAGATACCGAGAAAGATTTCCTATCGAATAGTTTCAGCTATAAAAAGATTAAAGCCCTATCCGATATTGATGTAGAAGCAGATTTAGGAACCTTAGCAGAGTTGATTGAAAATGAAAATTAGTATCATCATACCCGTCATAAACGAACAAGAAAATTTACGAAAACTATTACCCTACTTAAAAAAGCATGCTGGGGACTTAGTAAAAGAAATTATTGTGGTAGATGGCGGAAGTTCTGATAACACAAGGGAAATTTGTAGTGAAAACCAAGTCCACTTTTTGTCCTCGCCAAAAAGAACCCGCGCCATTCAAATGAATTATGGCGCCAATAATTCAAACGGAGAAATTCTTTATTTCATTCATGCCGATTCGTGTCCGCCTGCAACCTTCGCAAGCGATATAATAGAGCAAATTCAAGCCGGATATAAGGGAGGCACGTTTAGAGCAAAATACAATTCAAATCATCCTTTATTAAAAATTAATTCCTTTTTTACACGCTTTAAACCCATGTGGTGCCGTGGTGGCGACCATAGTTTATTTTTTACTAGAGAAGTTTTTGAAGAATTAGGACGATATCCCGAAGATCATATCATCATGGAAGAATATGCCTTTCTGAACACGTTCACTCAAAAATATCCCTTGGCTATTTGCAAATCAACGGTGATATGTTCAGCAAGAAAATACGAACAATACCCTTATTTAAAAGTGAATATTGCCAATTTAACCGCGTTTAAAATGTACAAACGTGGCGAGCCACAAGAAAAAATATTTGAATACTACAATCGGGTTATTTGGAAACGATAAAACCATAACAAATGAAAAAGCTACTTTTTGTAATTACGCTAATTACTTTATGCTCTTTTACTTCATCCACCCCAAAAAAAGCATACCAATTATTTAATAAATCTGGCATTCCGGTAGATTATAATTATTTGTTGCAAAGAGCATCAGAAGCAGATATTGTATTATTTGGTGAGTTTCATAACAATCCAATAAACCATTGGATGCAGCTAGAATTAACCAAAGATTTAGTAAAAATGTACCCAAACAAAGTAGTGTTAGGTGCAGAAATGTTTGAGGCCGATAATCAGCAAGCTTTAAATGATTATTTATCTGGTAAAATCAACGAAAAACAGTTTGCAGAACAAGCCAGGTTATGGCGAAACTACAACACAGATTATAAACCATTGGTAGAAATTGCCAAACAAAACAACCTCGCATTTATTGCTACAAACATTCCGAGAAAATATGCCAGTTTAGTGTATCGTGGAGGTTTTGAAGCACTAGATACTTTAAACAACACAGAAAAAAATTGGATTGCGCCCTTGCCAATCCTCTACGACGGAAATTTATCGGCCTATAAAAATATATTCGAAGCGGCAGGTGGGCATGGTGGTGAGAATTTACCAAAATCACAGGCCATTAAAGATGCTACCATGGCACATTTCATCCTAAAAAATTATACCCCGGGACAATTATTTATTCATTACCATGGCAGTTACCACAGCAATCATTACCAAAGTATTTATTGGTATTTGAAACAGAAAAAATCCTCTCTAAAAATCATGGCCATTGCGGCACACGAGCAGGATGACCTTTCTGCCTTAGATGAAAAAGCAATGAAATTGGCAGATGTGATACTGGTTACACCAACCAATATGACCAAAACGTACTAGAATTATTTTACTACTAAAAGCTTTTAACTAGCAGACTGTAAATAAATTAATGCTGAATTATTGATTTTTTAATAATAATTCCGTTAACTTTATTTTAACTAACCTAACTGCTCATGTCAAAAACTAATTCTAGGGCTAACGTTGCTAGTAATGTGACCTCACCCGCAAAATCAAGAGATTTAAAAATCTTTGATGGAAAGCTAGAACTCTCGAAACTACTGTCAATTGAATCGGAAGAAACCTCAAAATTCAAAGCAGAAATTTTTAAACAAGTAGAAAAACTTGCTGAAAATGAATTCATAGAAACTATTGCGGATAAATCGTTTGAGAAGTTCTTGAAAGATGCCGGAGGAATTGAAAAAATTAATTCAAGCCCTGTAGCTCAAATTTTAAGTCAACGACTTGTCGACGATACTGTAACAGCATTTATTGTAGTTGTAAAAGATAAAGTAGGCAATTCAATTCCCGGAATACCAATTGAATTAAAATTAGAAGAAGCAAATGGTTCTCTTAAGTTAATAGATAAATCCAGAACAAATAGAGATGGAATTGCATTAGTTAGAAACTCAAATGATACTATAAATCCATCAGCTACATATACTATTACAACAAAATTTAACAATAAAACAAAAACCTTATCCAACATAGCACAAGACAACCAATTTAATCCGATTGATTTTGAATTAAACATGGTTTTTACGGAAGATGATTTATTAAAAGTTGCGAAAAGTATTTTGGGGGTAATTCCAGAAAATTTAACCATAACCGATGTTTTACTTTCTTATCTGGGAGACAACCCATTTTCCCGTTTGCCGGTAAATTTTCCTCCCGAACTAGCAATGCAATTACATAATTTAATTGGCAATGTAGATGACCCGATTTTTAATTCTGTTGGAAGTCCGAATGATTTCAGAAAAAAAAGGAGTTCACTTATTAAAAGGTTCAGTGTTGTAAAATCATTGCCAACTAATTTAACCGGAGCAAACGATCCATCATTACGGAAATTTGTGATTGGTGTAAGGCAAGAATGGATTTTTGTGGGATACACTTTAGGCGAACTACATCAGATTGATCCACTAGATCCGGGAGCAATTTTGGAAGAAAATACAAAACTGACAAATAATATTGTTGAAAATTTGTCTAGCACTATTAATACCCTAGTAAATTCTGCTCAAGAAACCATACTTGATACATTAAAAGTTAACTCAAGTATTGATGCATTGCTTGCCATAAATACAAGAGTAAATGCAAGCACTGTAGCTGGCGGAGCAGCAATATCTTTACCTTTTTTAGTTGCCGGAGTAGTAGGTACTAACTCAAATATCAGTACAAGCACACGTGCTTCCAGCAGTTTGAAAACATCGTTAGACGTAAATAAAAGCCTGCATACATTAAAGAGTATTTTCAACCAGACTACTCAATTAATAAATAAAACTAATAGTACAATTAACAGCACAACTGCTAGTGTTCTAAAAAATATCTCGCCTCTATTGGCCCGTGCAACAAATTTGACTAGGTGAAATTTATACGAAAATTATATTGCTGTTACCTTTGTGGAAGATATAATGGAAGTTGTACCTGTGAAACTGTTTGAAATTAAAAAGAACCCCATAATAAAACCCAACCTTTCTAATTTCAACTTTTCATTGCAAAATTTATTAAGTGGTTTATCATTACCCAATAAAGTAAAGTTTGGTGATTTGATAAAAGTATTAACATTCACTGACGAAGAAATAGTAGAATACAGAAGAATTTTTGAACCTCGAATTCTTGAACCAAAACTTAAAAACAATTTTTCATTTTTAACGGAAGCAGTAAATTTCAGGCGAGCAAGTACACTTTCAAAAGTAAGACAATTGCAGATTGTTGTAGATTATAATGCCAAACTTGCCGATGGAGAATTATTGCTAAATTTCAATGTCGGTAACATTGCCAGCGATACCGCTACTCCATCAACAAAAATTACACTCAAGCCCAAAAGATCTAGGGCAATTGAAACCATTATATTTGATAATCCGATTACACCAAAACCAAATGGAGAGATTGGCTTTGCCGAAATTACACTCAATCACATTGCTCCGGATATAGACATCCCTTCGATTGTCGGGATAAGTAATGTTATTGCTGATTTATTAAAAACCGGTTCGGTAAATATCAACAGAATTAGTTTGAGATATGAAATAAACCCCGGTAACTTTCGTACCCAAACGTTCAATCTGAACAATCAACTAAGTACAACCATTGATAACCCTGTTGATGAGGTAACTTTAACACTTAAAACAAGTAGTCAAAATTTCGACACATCATCCGATCCTTTACTGTTACACATAAACAATAATCCGACTTATTACATGGGCTTATTAATTGAAGCTGCATTTAATGAACCGGCACTTCGTGAAGATTCCGATAAAATAAAATCGTTCGTAAAACAAATAATTAATGTTGGAGGCCCATTGGGCTCAATAAAATTAGAGGATTTTTGGAGGTTGCCTATTCTCGGCTTTGAAGGTAGTTTTGCATTAATTTTGCGCGAAGTTCAGTTAAATGATAAAATTGTTCAATCATTGCTAAATGATAAAGGTTCTGCTACACTAATTCAATTGGCAGCAAAAGGATCATACACAGAAGCTTTACAAGGTTTACACCAATTAACCGATGCGGTTGGTAAAATTCATCCATCTTTATTACCAATTGAAGGACCAAAGGTTCCTCCACTAGCATTAATTGATTTAAACGGAAAACAGTTACAAGTGGTTGATGCAGTTACAAATAGCGATACAGGTGGTATAATTGGAGGTTTAATTGGCGGAGGAACGGGCGGAGGAACGGGTGGAGGAACGGGTGGAGGATTAGTTCCCCCGATACCGATACCTTGATGAATTAGAACAATTCAGGGTCTTTTAGTGCGGTAGCTGTTAAATGGATAGCAGGTTTTATTATTTCATCCACACTAATACCATCTAACCATTTTTGCTCATCTGCTTTATTTAGTACCAAAGGCATGCGTTTTTTAGTGTTGTGGATGGTTGCCATCAGCTCATTTGCTTCTACAGTTAGAATGCTGTAGGTGGGAATTAATTCGCCGGTTTGTTTATCCACCCAATGATTCCAAATGCCAGCAAAAGCAAAAATCTCTTCTTCGGCAGATTTGATTTCGTGTTTAAGTTTATGTTTACCGTCTTTACTAAGCCATTGCCATTCAAAAAAAGAAGTAGCAATAACCAAACAGCGGTTATCCACAGAATCTCTAAAAGCAGGTTTTTCGCGGATGGTCTCCGTTCTAGCGTTTAAAGTATTTTTTCGGATGGTAGTATCATTTGCCCAAGCAGGCAATAATCCCCAATGGTATGAGCTTATAATTTTAGGTGGATGATTGGTGATGATAGGTGTTTGCGGGTAAGCAAATCCATTATAAACTTGTTCCTGTTCCAGTAATATGGTAAAATCAAAATCGGCATTAAAACGCTTAGTAACCTTATCGGGCTTGGCTTTAATGGAAAAATGATAGCACATGTTTTTGGCTAGATAAAATTAGATTTGCTCCGAAATTAAAAATCACTTACCTGTAAAAGCAGCTTTGCGTTTTTCCATGAAAGCAGCAACCCCTTCATTAAAATCTTGAGTGCCAAATAATTTACCAAATTCATCAATTTCTACGTGGTAACCATTTAAACCATCGGTATAATTTGCGTTGATGGATTTAATGGCAGCAGCAATGGCAAGTGGAGCTCGGCTCAATATTTTGGCAAGTATTTCTTCGCATTTTGCTATCAACTCATCCGGAGTGGTAACATGATTTACCAAACCAAGCTGTTGTGCTTCGGCTGCACCAATCATATCGGCAGTCATGATCATTTCTAATGCTTTGCCTTTACCAACCAATTGTGCTAAACGCTGCGTACCGCCATAGCCCGGAATCAACCCTAAAGTAACCTCTGGTAAACCTAATTTTGCATTATCAGATGCGATGCGCAACTGGCAAGCCATGGCTAATTCTAATCCTCCGCCTAATGCAAATCCGTTTATGGCAGCAATAACAGGTTTCGCCGAATTCTCTATCAAATTAAAAACAGAATCTTGACCTTTTGCCGCCAACAGTTTGCCTTCATCTATATTAAAACTCGAAAACTCCGAAATATCAGCCCCAGCAACAAAGGCTTTGGGACCGGCTCCTGTTAAAATAGCAGCACCTAAATCAGGCATTGCATTCAGATGAATGATGGCAGCTTTTAACTCTTCTAAAGTTGCTTTGTTTAAAGCGTTTAGTTTATCTGCCCGATTAATCGTGATGTATAAGATCCTGTTTTTAGAATCGATAATTAAGTTTTGATACTCCATAAAATTTAAAAATTTCGGTGTTTGCTTACCCACTCATGTATGTAGGAACTTATTTCGGTGGTGGTAGTACCCGGCGGAAAAAGCATTCCTACTCCTAGTTTATTTAACTCGTTCATGTCCGATTCTGGAATAATGCCTCCACCAGTTAGTAACACATCGGTGATGCCTTTTTCTTTCATCAATTGCATGATTTTTGGGAAAACCGTCATGTGTGCACCCGATAAAATGCTCACTCCAATGGCATCGACATCTTCCTGCAAAGCAGTATTTACAATCATTTCGGGGGTTTGGCGTAATCCGGTATAAATTACTTCCATGCCAGCATCACGCAAGCTGGTAGCAATTATTTTTGCTCCTCTATCATGACCATCTAAGCCACATTTAGCTACAAGTACACGAATTGGTCGGTTCATTTTTTTATAAATTCTAACTTAAAGGAATCTGACTCCTTCTTAGCATTGAAAAAAGCTTCAAACTCTTTCTCTGAAAATTTAGCGAGTAACACTTCTTCCTCTCCTTTTTTGACTTTCTTCACCCCCTTAAAAAATTCTCTCGCGGCTTTAAGTGCTTCATCGCCTTCACCTTCTACCGTAGGCAAATAAAATAAAACATCCTTGTCCTTTTTCACCAACCGAATGCACATGTATCCGATTTCATCTTTAGAAACCAAGAAGTAATCTTGTTTATATTGAACCAAGAAATTAGAGTCGGTAAAAAAGGATTCTTTTGGAGCACCTTCTTCTGTGCCTACAAATCCAGCTTTGGTAATTACTAGTAAAGAAGTATCTATTTCGGCATTACCTGTTATGATTAGTCGATATGTTCCTAAATAATCATCCGGAAATTCGGCTATTCTAGCGCCCGGATATTTATCAAAATATACTTGAGTACAACTGCTTAGCATTACTAAGGCGAGGAAACAAAACAATAGGTTTTTCATCATTATAATTTGAACAAATATACATTTTGAAATCAAAGGCACAATCGGCAATTTGCTTATTTATACTACCTTTGAAACCGAATAACTGTACCATGAGCGAAGAAAAGTCCTTAAATTTTATAGAAGAAATCATTGAATCCGATTTATCTTCCGGAAAATATACTAGTATCATTACCAGATTTCCTCCCGAACCAAATGGCTATTTGCATTTGGGCCATGCAAGCAGTATTTGTTTAAATTTCGGGCTTACACAAAAATATCCGGGCTATACCAACCTCCGTTTTGACGATACAAATCCGGTAACCGAAGAAACCGAATACGTAGAAAGCATAAAAAAAGACATCGAGTGGCTAGGTTTTACTTGGAAAAATGAATTATATGCCTCCGATTATTTTGAGCAATTATATCAGTACGCCACCAAGCTTATTTACAAAGGTTTGGCTTATGTAGATGACTCTACTTCCGAAGAAATTGCACAATTAAAAGGCACCCCAACCGAACCCGGTAAGCCATCTCCTTACCGTAGCAGAAGTGTAGAGGAAAATCATCAATTATTCATACAAATGCGTGAGGGTAAATTTGCCGATGGCGAAAAAGTTTTGCGCGCAAACATCGACATGGCTTCGCCAAATATGCTCATGCGCGATCCCATTTTGTATCGAATAAAACATGCTAAACATCACCGCACGGGCGATGCATGGTGCATTTACCCCATGTATGATTTTGCTCACGGACAATCCGATTCTATCGAAAACATCACCCACTCCATTTGTACTTTGGAGTTTGCGCCACACAGAGAATTATACGATTGGTTGATAGAAAAATTAGAGATTTTCCCTTCCAAACAATATGAATTTGCTCGTAGAAACACCACGTACATGGTGACCAGCAAACGTAAATTATTGCAATTGGTAAATGAAAAACACGTAAACAGTTGGGACGACCCACGCATGCCTACCATTAGTGGTTTGCGACGTAGGGGCTACACTCCCGGCTCTATCCGCGAGTTTTGTGAAAAAATTGGCATTGCCAAACGCGAAAACCTCATCGAAATAAGCTTATTAGAATTTTGCTTGCGCGAAGAGTTAAATAGAACCGCCAACCGCGTGATGTCTGTATTTGATCCGGTGAAGTTGGTGATTACCAATTATCCAAAGGATAAAACAGAACTTTTACCCGTAGAAAATAATCCGGAAGACCCAAATGGTGGAACCCGAGACGTTCCGTTTTCGAATGAAATTTGGATTGAGCGAGAAGATTTTATGGAAGAAGCGCCAAAAAAATATTTTCGACTTGCACCCGGCTTAATGGTTCGATTAAAAGGGGCTTACATTATTCAGTGTGATGATTATGTAAAAGATGCCAAGGGGAACATCACGGAAATCCATTGCAGCTACTTGCCAGAAAGTAAAAGCGGAAACGATACCAGCGGAATAAACGTGAAAGGCACCATCCATTGGGTAAGTGTGGCGCATGCAAAAACCGCCAAAATACGTCTCTACGACCGACTGTTTTTGGTGGAAGATCCTGCCAATGAAGAAGGAGATTTTAAAACGTTTATTAACCCAAATTCACTAACCACCATCCAAAATGCCTACATAGAACCTGCTTTGGCAGATGCCAAAGAAGGCGACCGTTTTCAGTTTATACGTAAAGGATATTTTGTGGTAGATAAAGACACCAATCATGATCAATTGGTTTTTAACCGAGCGGTTACGCTAAAAGATACCTGGGCCAAAGAGCAGAAAAAAGGGTAAAAATACTTGGTTGGCTGA
>JBGTLU010000003.1:0-44528 GCA_041743935.1 Sphingobacteriaceae bacterium | reverse complement strand
AAAACGGCACTTAGTTGGTCTTCTTCATTCCTAAGCATGTTTTTAAACTCCAGAGATTCTACTAACAAAATGGTGCCAACTAACTGAGCTTTCATTTCCTCTTCGCTCACCTCATCGGCACAATAAAAATCCCAAAGCACAAAAGTGTCTTCTGCCGAAGCATTTACTGCCTCAAACTCATCAACCCAAATTTTCTTGGTTTTTATTTTTTTAAGAAGTGTTTCTGCAGCTTTTGCATCGTCCCAGAAACCCGGTGCAGTGGTTTGTTTTTGCTCTTCTGCTATTTCAATTTTTTTAGCATCAATGTCAAAGATGCCTCCTCAGGGAAGCTACTCTATCCCTCAACTCTTTTATTTGTTCAGTTGTCATGCAGCAAAGGTAATTTTAATACTTGTTAATAAAGTACTTGCTAATTAGAAAAAAGTTTTTGTAATATTGAAATAACAAACCTAAAAACTAATATGAAACTAAATGTACCTTATCAAGAGAGTTTTTCTCGTGGATTACTCCTCTTACGTTCCTTTTTTGGAATTTTTTACATTTTCATCCCCCATTTCTTCCTTCTGTTTTTTGTAGCACTTTGGTCAGCAATTTTAGGATTCATTTCTTGGTGGATTATTTTATTTACCGGTAGATATCCACAAAGCTTCTTCGAATTTCAAGTCGGATTTATTCGATGGAGTTTACGGTTATCTGCTACCCAATACAATCTCACAGATAAGTATCCCGCATTTGGCACTTCTGTAACAGAAGATGCTTTAGAATTTGAAGTGGATTACCCCGAGCAATTGAGCCGTGGTTTACTCTTAGTAAGAACCTTTTTTGGCTGGCTGTATGTGTTAATCCCCCACGGATTTATTTTACTGTTCCGTTCCATATGGGGTTTAATTCTAACTTTCTTGGCGTGGTGGGTGGTGTTATTTACCGGAAGTTATCCACGTTCGTGGCATGAGTTTAATGTTGGCACTTTGCGTTGGAATACTCGTGTAAATCTGTACATCAGTAACATGACCGATGAATATCCTCCTTTTTCATCTAGAGAATAATTGCCTATCATGACCGAAACTACGTTACCACAACCTCAAGAGATAAGCATCCGAGAAAAAGAAGATGCTATGGGTGCTTATCTCATGATGTTTGCTTCTGTTGCAGTGGGCCTACCCCTGCCAATTATCAATCTTGTTGCTGCTGTTGTATATTACTATATAAACCGCTCTAAGAGTAAATTCGTGCATTTTCATTCTTTGCAATCACTTTTATCTCAATTGCCAACTTCTATATTAAATGGCGTTGCGGTAATCTGGACAGTCCGGAATTTCTTTGTTTACGATGATTTTAGCCAGAACTATTGGGGCTTTATCATCATGGTAGGTATTGCCAATTTGCTCTATTTTATTTTTAGCATCATTGCAGCTTATCATGCACGAAAAGGGCATTTTTACTATTTTATATTCTTCGGGAAGATTGCCTTTCAGCAGGTGTATTTAAAGAATAGCAGCCAAGAAAGCGAGCATTATAATCAACCCCCAAAATTATAACAGCATGTTTGGCAAAAACACATGGCGAGATCTAATCTTTCTATTAGCCTTTTTCGGGTTACTTTGGTTTATTTTCACTCAAATAAAATTTGGAGATAAGGAAAACAAAAAGAAAGATTTAACTGAGCAAGACCAGGGCAAGTTCGAGAAATTAATCATCGATCAAATCACTTCATCCAGCAAAATAATTACAAATAAAGTGGTAGATAGTATGCTGCAGGTTATTGATGTGCGATTAAAAGAGAACGACGAAGACTCTTTGGCTACCTACACCTATTATGTGATTGAAAACAGCGAAGTAAATGCTTTTGCTACCCTTGGAAACAACGTTTTCCTCTTCACCGGACTCATCCACTTTGCAGAAAATACCGAAGAATTAGCTGCGGTTATTGCACATGAAATTGGGCACATACGAAAAGAACACGTTAGGAATAAACTTATAAAAGAATTTGGATTGGTGGTAGTGATGGCCATAATAAGCGGTGGAGATGGTGTGCTTTTGGCCGATGTTGCCAAAGTATTAATCGGTTCTGGGTTTGACAGAAAACAAGAACGAGCAGCAGATGAATTTGCCTTCGAAAAACTGCAAAAAGCCAACATAGATCCTAAAAACATGGCTTATTTGTTCCGCAAATTAGTAAGAGAAAAAGGCAGCATGGACGAAAGTTTTACCATCATTAGCAGCCACCCTCATAGCAACGACCGAATTGCCAAAGCATTGGAGTACAAATTACCCGATGATTTTATAGCCAAACCCATTGACTTTGATTTAAACAAAGTGAAAGAAGCTTTAAATGAAAAATAAAAATTGGAAAAATGCGAAGCGGGGTTAAAACCCCGCTTCGCATTTTTGAAGGCATTACAAACCGTATTTATCCAACAAATACACCAAGGCAGTAATGGCAGCTGAGCCTAACATCAGTTCGCGTTCATTTACCGCTTCTATTCTATCGGTAGCGGCATGGTGATAATCGAAATAACGTTGCGAATCTGGCCTAAAACCTACCAAAGGAACGCCTTGTGGTTTTAGCGGCCCAATATCGGCACCACCGCCCCCACCGCCAATTTCGTTTATTCCGTATGGAGATAGTAATGGTTTAAATGCCAAAAATTTTTCAATTATTTCTGCATTAGAATCAATGGTAAAACCTCGGGGCGTAAATCCACCCGAATCGGATTCTATAGCAACTAAATGTTTTACATTGTTTTCTTTGGCATACTCGGCATATTTATTACCGCCACGCAACCCATTTTCTTCGTTTGCAAATAAGACCACTCGCAAAGTTCGTTTTGGTTTTATTCCCATGGTTTTAAACAATCTTAACACTTCGACAGATTGCATACAACCCGCACCATCGTCATGTGAGCCGTCGCCCAAATCCCAAGAATCTAAATGTCCGCCAACTAAAATATATTCGTTCGGAAACTCAGAACCAGTAATTTCTCCAATCACATTGTAAGAAATAGCGTCTGGCAAGGTCTCGCAACTCATTTTATAATGAAAAGTTAATTTGGAGTTAGTTTTAAGCTGAGCGCTTAA
This sequence comes from Sphingobacteriaceae bacterium, assembly GCA_041743935.1. Taxonomy (GTDB): domain Bacteria; phylum Bacteroidota; class Bacteroidia; order Sphingobacteriales; family Sphingobacteriaceae; genus JBGTLU01. Next base: position 41,450 of record JBGTLU010000003.1, on the reverse strand, counting down.
TTGATTTGCTGCTAAAGTACTGATGGCTGCTGCCGGAATTTTATTAATTATGGGATCGTAGCGCATGGCTCCGGTATGTGGGAAATTATCAATCTTGGTACTCATGGAACGAACTATCACACCAACAGCTCCGTATTTAGCGGCTTGTGCAGCTCCTTGGCTACGCTGATTTACTGCTCCGCCATATGCAGAAAAGGTATTTAATGAAGTTGGATTCATGGGACGATTGAAGAATACAATTTTCCCTTTGATGTTCTCTTCACCAAGTTCGGCCAACTGATCAAAGGTAAATACCTCAATCACTTCAGCAGTTAATCCATTCTGGGGAGTAGCAATGGAACCTCCTAAAGCACAAATAGCTACCTCGAAATTTTTACCATTTACGGTATAATAGGCAACTTCTTTTTCGCCACGTACCCAATGAGGTACCTGCACTTCTTGTAACCATACTTTATCAAAACCATAGCTTTGTAATAATTTCTTCGACCAAGCAACTGCTTTTTTATCCCCCTCAGAACCACTTAATCGTGGTCCAATAGTAGTTGAAAGTTCATACAGGTTTTCATACGTTTTCCCAACCAATGCCTCTTTATAAATTTGGCAGATGATTAAAGAATCCTGATTTTGAGCTTTAATATTTAAAATAAAAATAAAACTGGCGAAGGTTAATAGAGCTATTTTTCTCATTTGGGTTGAAATTAATATGGGTTAGGAATGCCTAAAATAAGGATTGTAATTTTATTTCAGGAAATTTTATCCCAGGTAATACCCATGTTACTTTTTGATTTGAAAAATAAACGTAGTTTTTCGTTTTTGGGTAGAGAAAGACTTGGGTCTTCACTCAGGATAAGTTCCACACAATTTCTTGCTTCTATTAATAATTTTTGATCTTTACTTAAATCTGCAAGGTGTAAATCTACTATCCCACTTTGTTGTGTTCCTTGTATATCGCCGTGTCCACGTAATTTCATGTCTATTTCGGCAATTTCAAAGCCATCAGAGGTTTTTACCATGGTTTCAATTCTTGTTTTTGCTTCGCTAGATAATTTATTACCGGTCATTAATATACAATAGGATTGTTCGGCACCTCTGCCCACTCTACCACGTAATTGATGTAGTTGTGCCAATCCGAACCGTTCGGCACTTTCAATCACCATTACGCTAGCATTTGGCACGTTTACCCCCACTTCAATGACAGTGGTTGCCACTAAAATTTGCGTTTCGCCTCTAATAAAGCGTTGCATTTCAAAATCTTTCCCTTTTGCATCCATTTTTCCGTGCACAATACTCACTTTGTATTGCGGTAATGGAAATTCTCTAGAAATATTATCGAAACCGTCTATCAAATTCAAGTAATCTAATTTTTCAGATTCTTCTATTAAAGGATATACCATATAAATTTGTCGGCCTTTAGTTATTTCTTCTTTCAGAAAACCAAGCAATCTTAATCTGCTGCTTTCATACCTATGGGTAGTTAAGATGGGCTTTCTGCCTGCAGGCAACTCATCTATCACCGATACGTCTAAATCGCCATACAAAGTCATGGCTAAAGTTCTAGGGATAGGTGTTGCAGTCATCACCAATACATGTGGAGGTATAGTATTTTTCTTCCAAAGTTTTGAACGTTGATGCACCCCAAACCGATGTTGCTCATCAATAATCACCATTCCTAAATTTTTAAATTGTACAACATCCTCAATCAACGCATGAGTTCCAATCAGGATATTTAGTTCGCCGTTGAGTAATTTTTCATGATAAATTTTACGGATTTTTTTGGGGGTAGATCCGGTTAATAAGCCAATTTCTAAATTTGATTTTTTAGTAAGCTCAATAATTGAATTATAATGTTGATTGGCTAAAATCTCTGTTGGAGCCATTATACAAGCTTGATAACCGTTATCAATAGCCATAAGCATGCTCATTAGAGCCACTACGGTTTTACCGCTACCAACATCGCCTTGTAATAATCTGTTCATTTGTCTGCCTGAAAGCGTATCAGTTCTTATTTCTTTCAACACTCTTTTCTGAGCATTAGTAAGCTGAAAAGGTAATTGCTCTTGGTAAAAAGTATTAAAGTACTCTCCTAAACTTTCTAAAACTATGCCTTTGAATTTTGTTGCTTTATAGCTTTTAGTAAATAATATCTGAAGTTGGATTGCAAATAACTCTTCAAATTTTAAACGTGCTGTTGCTCGATGTAATAATCTGGTATCCGCCGGAAAATGAATTTGTTTCATCGCTTCGGTTTTTCCAAGCATTTTGTAATGTTCAATTATTTCTTTGGGCAGAGTTTCATCCATCAAAAAACCAGGATTTTGCAAAATGGACTGCTGTAAACGCATGATTCCTTTGGCATCTAAACCAAAAGTTTTTAATTTTTCAGTGGTGGAATAAATCGGTTGTAAAGTGCTTGCAATTACTTTCTTTGCTTCAGAAAGTAACTCCAAATCTGGATGTGCTATGTTGGGTTTATGATTAAAAAAAGTGGGCTTACCAAATACCACGTATTCTAAACCAACTCCTAGAATTTTATCTATCCATTTTATTCCCTGAAACCAAACTAATTCTATCATTCCGGTTTCGTCTTGTACCCTAGCCACTAATCTCTTTTTAAACTTCTCACCAATTATTTGCTTATCAATTAGTCTTGCTTTTAGTTGAATATAGGTAGACTCAGTGGTAATTTCACTTATAGTATGAAACTTAGTTCTATCTACATAACGGAATGGATAGTGCTGTAATAAATCGGCAATAGTATAAACATAAAGTTCTTTTTTAAAAACCTCAGCCCTTGCTGGACCAACATTTTTTAAGTACTCTATGGGTGTTTCAATGCTGATTTTTTGGGTATCCATAAATATGACACTAATTTATAATTGTTGCCTGTAAATAATGATATTTGCGTGCATTAATTATATGGGCAAAAATCCTTATCTACCTCTTTTTCTACTTATCATTTTGGCAATAATTTGGGGTAGCTCATTTATATTAATGAAACAAGCCCTCCCTTATTTTAGTGCAGTGCAAGTAGGTACGTTAAGAATTTTTATTGCATTTCTAGTATTACTCCCTTTTGCCATCAAACACGTGTTAAAAGTAGACAGAAAACATTGGTGGTCTATTATATTAATGGGAGTTACCGGTAGTGGTATTCCATCTATTCTGTTTGCTACAGCCCAAACCAAATTGAGTAGCTCTTTAGCAGGTGTTTTAAATTCTCTTACCCCAATTTTTACTCTTCTTATCGCTTTTCTCTTTTTTGCACAAAAGTTTACAGCAAAGCAAATTATAGGTGTAGCATTAGGACTTTTAGGGGCAATAGGATTAATTCTAATTAAAACGGATGGGACTTTTGAGATTAATTATTTTTATGGATTATTGATTTTAATAGCCACATTATGTTATGGTATTAGTGTGAATATAAATAAGATGAAATTACAAGATGTTCATCCTATAGCGATCTCTAGTTTGGCATTTGCTAGTATGGGGCCATTCATGGGAGTATATCTTTTCACACAGACCAATTTCACTGAGATTGTTTTATCTACACCAGAGCACATTAGATCGTTTATATATATCGCAATACTTGCTATTTTTGGGTCAAGCATTTCATTAATCTTATTTACCAAATTGGTGCAACTTACCAATGCTGTTTATGCGTCAACGGTTACCTATTTAATCCCTATTGTGGCTTTAATTTGGGGAGTTAGTACAGGAGAATCATTAGGATGGATTCATTTGTTTGGCATCAGCGCTATACTTGGTGGGGTGTACATTGCCAACAAAAAAGAAAAAACTACGGTTATTTAGAAGCGATTACAGAAATCTCTACGTTCACGTTTTTAGGCAAACCAACTACCGATACAGTTTCTCTGGCAGGAAAATCATCAGTAAAATAAGACCCATACACTTCGTTAACTTGCACAAAGTCATTCATATCTTTCAGAAAGATGGTAGTTTTTATAACATTACTAAACTGGAATCCAGCTTCTGATAATATGGCGGATATATTCTCCATTACTTGAGTTGTTTCCTTTCTTCTGTCAGAAGTAAAAATTTCACCGGTATTAGGGTGCATAGCAATTTGACCGGACACAAATAACATATTGCCTAATTGTATAGCTTGGCTATACGGACCAATAGGGGCAGGCGCTTTAATGGTTGAAATAATCTTTTTCATGAACTGGCTAACCAAATAATTAATCTTGTTAGAATACCAACCAAAAACACAATAATTGCAATCTTATTAATAATATGCATGGCTTTGAGGTTGAAATTCGTAGGCCGATTTGGGTCTCGTTTTCTAAAAAAATATCCTATCATAATTACAAAAATAAAAAAAGGGCTGTCATAAAAACAGCCCTTTTACTTAAAATGTTTTTATTAATTATTGAACTCTAAACTCAACACGACGATTTCTTGAACGGCCATCTTCAGTTTCGTTGGTAGCTGTTGGACGAGCCGAACCAAAACCTACAGAAGTAATGTTGTTTCTGTTTACACCAGCTTTGATTAAGTAATCAGCAACTGATTTCGCACGACGTTCAGATAAACGTTGGTTATATCTGTCAGTACCTTCGATTGAAGCATGTCCTTCGATGGTTACTTTGCTACCACTTGCTTTTAACTGAGATGCTAATTGATCTAACGTTGCAAATGAACTTGAACGTAGTACAGAACTATCAAAATCAAATCCGATAGTATTTGTATTCACAACTACAGTTGTTTCAGGGCAACCATTGTTTGAAGCTGGACCAGCTACTGTTGGACATCTGTCTAAATGATCAGGCACACCGTCTCTATCAGTATCTAATGTACGACCAGCACCATCTACAATTGCACCAGGTGCAGTGTTTGGTTCTTTGTCAAACATATCTGGCACACCATCACCATCAGTATCTTTTTTCAAGTTATTGATGTCACCTTCGTTTTTGGAAACTCTTCCTTTTAATGCATTAACTTCGTTACGTAATTCTTCATCTCTAACATTATCATAAATGAAAGCAGCAGTATTAACCCAAGCTAATTGTGGTTTAGATTTGTCTCCAAGTGCAAATTGTAAACCTAAAGAAGAATAAGAATATTTATCAATTCTGCTATCCCCGTTATCTCTACCATCTACTACATCACTATCTGCAAAATACATTTTGTGCAATAACTCAAAAGTAGTGTGTTCGCCAGCTTTGAAACGGAAACCCGCTTGAAGATTAGCAGAAGCAGACATTACAAAATCTTTGCCTGTAAAACGTGGCACAAAACCATTTCCGTCATTTATGTCAGTTTTCGGATCATACCCTACGATTCCTATACCAGCACCTGTAACAAAACCAAAGTTTTTGTCTTTCTGAAACAAATCAAAACTTGCAACATTAATTAACAAATCTAAAGAGACGTTAACCATATTAGTTTTGAATTGAGGGAAAGAATTGTTGTTAGTATAAGATTGTCTTCCTTGAGTGCGTAAGAAATTTGCATCAAATCCTAAAGAGGTAGCTGGCGAAAATTGTTTGCGTAAATTTGCACCTAAACCATAACCAACTTCCCAACCGTTGTAGTCGTTAAATCCTGGTAAAAATGGATTAATTGGAAGTGTGGCACCGGCATTGATACCGAATGTCCAGGTACGGAACTGACTTTTGCCTGCAAACATTTGGGATGTTTGAGCAAAAGTGGACAGCGACACAAAAGCAAACATAATTGCTATTGCTGCTGATTTTTTAGTAAATAATTTGTTCATAGTGTAATAAGTTTATTTTTCAATTTATCGTATGTTGCAAAGATATAAAATAAGTATAATTATCAACAAAAATACCTGAATAGATAGCAAATACTTGTAAGTTTTATATTTATCATTGCAATATCAATACAAGTTTATGAAATATTCTTCGATTAATGCCAAATTATTTACAGAAAATCGCAAAAGATTTACTGCAGAACTTGCCAAAATCTCCATCTTAATCCTTAATTCTAATGATGAGTTTCCTAGAAGTGGCGATCAATCCTATACCTTTAAACAATCTCCGGATTTATTTTATTTAAGTGGAATAGATCAGGAACAGAGTATACTGATGTTATTTCCTGACTCTCCAATTCCTGCCTATAAAGAAATACTATTTCTTAAGGAAACCAATGAACACATTGCCATTTGGGAAGGACAAAAATATACCAAAGAAGAAGCAAGTAAAACCTCTGGCATTAAAACGATTGTATGGTTAGATCAGTTTCCTGCTATTTTGCAAATACTCATGCACAATGCAGAAAATGTATATCTGAATACAAATGAGAACGACCGTTATGTACATACAGTACCCTACAAAGATTTACGTTTTATTGATGAAATAAAATCAAAGTTTCCGCTTCATAATTACCACAGAGCAGCACCAATATTTAAAAAATTAAGAGCAATTAAATCATCCATTGAAATTGAACTTACACAAACGGCATGCGATATTACCGAAAAAGCGTTTAGAAGAGTTTTAAAATTTGTAAAACCAGGCGTAACGGAATATGAAATAGAAGCGGAAATCATCCACGAATTCATAAAAAATCGCGCTACAGGTCATGCATATAACCCAATAATTGCATCGGGCAAAAATGCGTGTGTTTTACATTACAATAACAATAATCAATTATGCAAAGCCGGAGATGTAATTCTATTTGATTTTGGTGCTGAATATGCCAATTATAATGCCGATTTAAGTCGCTCCATCCCAGTTTCTGGCAAGTTTACTAAGCGGCAAAAGGATGTATATAATGCAGTATTACGTGTAATGAAAGAAGCTACAAAAATGTTGGTTGCAGGTAATGTTCTAGACGAGTATCACATCGAAGTAGGAAAACTAATGGAAAAGGAGCTAATTGGGTTGAAATTATTGGATAAAACCGATGTAAAAAATCAGAATAAGGCAATGCCATTATATAAAAAATATTTTATGCACGGAACTTCACATTTTCTGGGATTAGATGTACATGATATAGGCAACCGTTACAACAAAATGAAAGCGGGCATGATATTTACGTGCGAACCTGGAATTTATATTCAAGAAGAGGGATTAGGCATTAGATTAGAAAATGATATCCTAATAACTGAAAAAGGTAATATAGATTTAATGAAAAATATTCCGATTGAGGCAAATGAAATTGAAGATTTAATGCATCAATAGTTGTCTTTTAAAAATTGATATACATTAAAACTGTCTTTTGCTAACGCTGTTTTAATTTTTTCTACTAACTCAGGTTTATTTACCGTAGCCATTCTTTTGGCTTGAATTGATTTGTATGCTTTTTCTGCAATCAGAAAAGGCTTTTTACTATTGGTTAATTGCAATTGCGAAAATTTTTCGATGGCATTTAATACCTCGTATATACCAACATTAGTTGATGCAACAGTTTTTATAACTGGAGTTTGCCAATCGGATTGTGGTTTTGCATGCACCAACTTTTCTAAATTATGAGCAAATGTATCTGCCCCTTCTCTATCCGCCTTATTTACTACAAAAATATCTGCAATTTCCATCAATCCAGATTTAATAGATTGAATTTCGTCTCCAGATTCGGGGACTAAAACCACTATGCTCACATCCGCCAAACCTGCTATTTCTACTTCCGATTGACCTACCCCAACCGTTTCTACCAAAATCATATCAAACGGAAAAGATTTCATGATATCCGTAACTTCAATAATTTTTGCAGTTAATCCACCTAAAGAACCGCGAGTTGCTAAAGAACGAATGTACACATTGGGCTTATTAAATTGCTCTGCCATTCTAATTCTATCGCCCAAAAGTGAACCATAATTAAATGGAGATGTAGGATCTACCGCTATAATTCCTATTCGTTTATTCTCAGCACATAATGTATTTACCATTTCGTTAAGTAAGGTGCTTTTACCAGCACCCGGAGGGCCGGTTATTCCAATAACAGGAGTATTATTTGTTTTGATATTTAGAAGAATTTCCTCAGATTCTATTAAATCATTTTCAACTATAGTGATAGCTCTAGCCAACGATTTAAAATCGCCGGCCAAAATTCCATCTATAAGTTTATTGAATATCATCTGCCGAAGGCTTATTTTAGCCAACGCAAATTATAAAAATTAATGAAAGTAACAGGATTCACTTTTATTCGGAATGCTATAAAGTTTGATTATCCAATTATTGAGGCCATTACTTCCATCCTACCCATTTGCGATGAGTTTATAGTTGTGGTAGCCAATTCAGAGGATAATACTACAGATTTGATTCAATCCATTAGAACCAATAAAATTAAAATTATCCCCAGCATTTGGGATGAATCTTTGAGGGAAGGCGGAAGAGTATTGGCGGATGAAACCAACAAAGCATATCGCGAAATTTCAGCTGATACAGATTGGGCTTTTTACATACAAGGCGATGAATGCGCACACGAAAAAGATTTGCCAATAATTAAACAGGCAATGCATGATAATTTAAATAATTATACCGTTGAGGGGTTTCTGTTTAAATACCACCATTTTTATGGTTCGTATGATTTTATTGGAAATTCGCGCAGATGGTACAGAAATGAAATACGTGTAGTAAGAAATCTGCCAAATATAGAATCGTATAAAGATGCACAAGGGTTTAGAATTGATGGCAGAAAATTAAAAGTAAAACCAATTGATGCCCATATACATCATTACGGATGGGTAAAAGACCCCAGAAAACAACAAGAAAAAGCGAAAACATTTAATAAATTGTGGCACTCAGATGAATGGGTGAATAATAATATACCAGATATATCTGAATTTGATTATGCTAAAATTGATAGCCTTAAACGATTTGAAGGCACCCATCCAAAAGTAATGCAAGAAAGAATAAACAAAATGAATTGGCAATTTAATTTCGACCCCACAAAAAAGAAATTATCCTTTAAAAATAAAATATTACAAAGTATTGAAAGTATAAGCGGTTGGCGAATTGGAGAGTATAAAAATTATACAATAATTAAATGACACAGCAACCTATTTCTGTGGTAATTATTACCTATAACGAAGAAATTAATATTGCTCGTTGTATACATTCTGCAAAATCAATTGCCGATGAAATCATTGTGGTAGATTCATTTTCTACCGATAAAACAGAATTAATTTGCAAAGAACTGGGAGTACAATTTTATCAAAATAAATTTGATGGATATAGCGAGCAAAAAAACTTTGCCAATAGTCTATCAAAAAATAAATTAATTTTATCCTTAGATGCCGATGAAGAATTATCGGAAGAACTAAAAAAATCTATCCTAAATCTACAAGTTGATTTTAATACAACAGTAATTTCATTTAATAGATTAACCAATTATTGCGGTAAATGGATTAGGCATTGCGGATGGTATCCGGATACTAAAATCAGAATTTTTAATAAAGATTATGTAAAATGGGGAGGTGGTAAAGTGCACGAGATATTAATTTTTGAGCATGATTTAAAAGCGATAAAAATTAAAGGCGATTTATTGCATTATTCCTACTACTCGGTAGAACAACATAAAATGCAAGCTTTAAAATATGCAAAACTAGGAGCAGAGGAATTAAAATCTAAAAATAAAACCGCCAATTTCTATTCTATTTATTTAAAACCCGGCATTAGATTTATACAAGATTATATCTGGAAACTTGGAATTTTAGATGGTTATTATGGGATGAAAATATGTTTCATTTCTGCGAAAGCAACGTACCAGAAATTTATACATCTTAAAAAGATTTCTAACTAATCTTCTTTAAATTTCAGAAATAATAAATAGTAAAAAGCAAAAAATGTTGCACCTGCTTGCGTCTCTAATGTATCTTCTGTTAACATAGAAATAGAAGAAATTATGAAATAAACAACAAACATAAAAGCAGATAATTTATCCGATCTTATAGCAGGTAATAAATATGCCACCAAAAAATATATGCCACCAAAAATTCCGAAAGTTATTAAAATAGTGAGGTACTGATTGTGTGCTCTATGTCTGAATTTAGGAATTAATAAAGTCCCTTTGGTTTCATAATATTGCTGATAAGCATCATCCACATCGCCAGTGCCTACTCCATAAACATAATTTTCTTTTACTAAACCAGCACCCACTTTCCAATATTCAAAACGTTGTAGAATGGATTGGCCATTTGGGTTTGCACCTGCTTTATATCTATTTAATTCATCTACTACTTCATTAACTCTAAAATTTACACTGGGTATAAAATGATAAAATGAAACAGGTGCAATAAGCATAATTAATCCGAATAAAGCAGAAATGATTAGCTTTTTTTGTTTTACTAAATAATGAATTAAAAATATGGTTAAAATAATTGGTATGGCTACGTAGGTAATTCTTGCACCCAGAATTCCAATAAAAACTAATAGCCATATCGACAAAATAACTAGCCCAATATTTCTATTTGAAAATAGTTTGTCTCTGTTAATTAGAAAAAAACAAGCGAAAGCTGCTAAACAGCACATTAAGCTTAACCTAATATGAGATATGATTGGAGATATTTCTCTTAGATTAAAGTAAAAATTTATATCCAGAGTTTGGTATAAATAAAAACTATAAAAAGAAGATACAGTAACGGATAAAATAAAAACTAATAATATATTTTTTAGCTGAATTAATTGAATATTGATACTACTAATCATAAAAATGGGCAGTAGTAATAATGGCAGTTTTATTTGTAAATCATTTAGTGCATAAGAAAAATTTGTGGTCCAGGCTAAACCAATGATATGCATTAAATAAATACCAGGAATTAAAAGCAGAATACTATTACGTTTAATTTTATTGAGTTTTTCTTTAAAATTTCCCTCAATTATCCAATTTAAAATTAAAGCAATTTGACCTATGCTCATTAGTAAAGGCCACAAAGGCATTCCTATTGCAATGAGCATTAATGAAGCAATGTATATTACTTCGTGCAATTTAATTGTAGCAAATAGTTGCCTTATCATAATTCAAATAAGAAAAAAAGTCCCGATTTATTATCGAGACTTTTAAATATTAAGTAGTTAATTTTCGTTTTACTTCCACTTGTTCGTATCCCTCAACTATGTCTCCTACTTTTATATCATTAAAATTCTGAATATTTAAACCACACTCATAACCAGATAAAACTTCTTTTACATCGTCTTTGAAACGTTTTAGAGAGGCAAGTTCACCAGTATAAACAACCACACCATTTCGCACAATTCTGATTTTTGTATTACGAGTAATCTTTCCGTCTAAAACCATACAACCGGCAATGGTACCAACTTTGGTGATTTTAAATACTTCTCTAATTTCTACGTTACATATAATTTTCTCTTCAATTTCTGGCGCTAACATGCCTTCCATTGCAAGTTTAATTTCATTAATTGCATCGTAAATAATAGAGTACAATCGGATATCAATTTCTTCTTGCTCTGCAATTTTACGTGCACCAAGAGATGGTCTAACCTGGAAACCAATGATGATAGCATCTGATGCCGTTGCCAATAACACATCCGATTCTGAAATCTGACCTACCGCTTTGTGAACTATGTTTACTTGAATTTCTGAAGTAGATAATTTCAATAATGAATCTGCTAATGCCTCTACCGAACCATCCACATCTCCTTTTACAATGATGTTTAGTTCTTTGAAATTGCCTATTGCTAACCTACGTCCAATTTCATCTAAAGTGATGTGTTTTTGAGTACGTAATCCTTGTTCTCTTATTAATTGTAAGCGTTTATTAGCAATTTCACGAGCTTCTGGCTCGGAAGCCATTGCGTTAAATTTATCCCCTGCTTGAGGTGCTCCGGTAAATCCTAGTACTTGAACTGGGGTAGACGGACCTGCAAATTCAATTTTCTTTCCTAAATCATTTTGCAAGGCTTTTACCCTACCACTGTAACTACCAGCCAATATGGGATCTCCTACACGTAAGGTTCCGGCCTGAACTAAAATTGTAGTAACTATACCTCTACCTTTATCCAATGCAGCTTCAATTACAGTACCCACTGCTCGTTTATTCGGATTTGCTTTGAGTTCTAATAATTCTGCTTCTAACAATACTTTTTCTAACAACAAATCAACATTGAAACCAGATTTGGCAGAAATTTCTTGACACTGGTATTTTCCACCCCAATCTTCCACCAAAATATTCATGTTGGCTAATTGTTCTTTTATTCGTTCGGGATTTGCTCCTTCTTTATCTATTTTATTGATAGCAAAAACCAATGGTACACCAGCTGCTTGCGCGTGGTTTATTGCTTCTACTGTTTGAGGCATCACGCTATCATCAGCAGAAACCACAATAATTACTATATCGGTTACTTTTGCTCCACGGGCACGCATGGCAGTAAATGCTTCGTGACCAGGGGTATCCAAAAAGGCTATTTTCTTTCCATTTTCGAGAAAAACTTCGTATGCTCCAATGTGTTGGGTAATTCCACCCGCTTCGCCACTTATCACATTGGTTTTGCGAATGTAATCCAACAACGAAGTTTTACCATGATCCACGTGACCCATTACCGTAATAATTGGTGCACGATGCTCTAAATCTTCCTCAATATCTTGCTCGTCTTCAAATAAATCTTGATTATCGGCCGTTACAAATTCAACTTTATATCCAAATTCATCGGCAACAATGGTTAATGTTTCGGCATCTAATCGTTGGTTGATGGAAACAAATAATCCCAAACTCATACAGGTAGATATAATCTGTGTTACAGATACATCCATCATTTTTGCTAACTCATTAGCCGTTACAAACTCGGTAACTTTTAATGTTTTAGATTGAAGTTCTTTTTCTGCTAAAGCATCCTCGGTTGCAGAAGCCACGTCATCTCTTTTTTGTCGACGAAATTTAGAACGATCTGCAAACTTACCCGATTTACCTGCTCCGCTTAGGCGTGCAAGGGTTGCCTTAATTTGATCTTGTATTTCTTTCTCGGTTGGTTCTTCTTTTGCAACCGGTTTATGTCTATTATCTGGTCTTGGACCGCGATTATCTGTTCTTGGTGCACTGCCACCTTGTTGACCTCCACCTTGCTGTTGTTGTTGAGGCCTATCCGGACGTGGATTGTCTTTGCGTTTGCGTTTACGTTTTGATGCATCAGGCTGTCCAGATGAAGATGCTACCGGAGTTGCCTTTCTTGCTGCTGGTAACTCAATCTTACCAATAATATTTGGTCCTGATAATTTTTGTGATTTTGCACGGTAAAGCTCAGGTGGCAAGTTTGCTTCGGTTGCAGCGGCCGGTTTTGGAGTTTCTTTAATAGGCTCATGAACTACTTGTTTCGGTGGCTCTGGCGCAACTTTTGGAATTTCTGCTGGAGGTACTTCAAGTTTGGCAGTTTCTTCTTTAACCGGTTCTGGTTTCGGTTTTTCTGAAACAACCGGTGTAGGTTTATTTTCTACTGGCTTAACCGATTTTTTATCGGGTCTTGTTTTAGTATTGATAGAATCTAAATCGATTTTGCCAATAATTTTTGGACCAGACTTCTCTTCCACTTTCGGTTCTTCTGCAACAACTTCAGGTTTTTTTTCTTCTACCGGAGCTGTTTCAATTTTTGGAGCTACAGGCTCTGTTTTCGGTGAAATTGGTGAAGTTGTTGTAACCCCTTTGATTAAAATTTCTTCTTGCTCGGTATCTTTTGCCGATGGTTTTGGAGCTAATTCTTCTTCCATAGAAACCTCATCACGTCGGGTTTTACCGATGTGAATCTGACTGGCTTCTTCTTTGATTTTTTTATCCGACTGAAACTCGCTCATTAATAAGTCGTACTGCTTACCGTTAATTTTAGCGGTTGGTTTAGGGTCAATAGTTTCCCCTTTGCCACGTAAAAAATCGGCAGCAGTAGCCAAACCAATGTTAAGCTCTTTGGCTATTTTAAAAAGTTGATATGTTTTGTCTTCTGACATTTAATGTATTCTATTCCAGTGTTTGATTATTCAAACTCTGATTTAAGTATGGATATAATTTCTTTTACGGTTACTTCTTCTAAATCGGTTCTTTTAACCAATTCATCAACAGTTAAATTTAAAACCTGACGAGCAGTATCTAAACCTATAGATTTTAATTCATCGATAATCCAACCGTCAATTTCATCTGTAAACTCATCTAAATCAACATCTTCTTCTTCTCCCTCTTGCACATCGCGGTAAACATCAATTTCGTAACCGGTTAATTTTCCGGCCAATTTAATGTTATGTCCGCCTTTACCAATTGCCAAAGAAACTTGATCTGGGCGTAAATACACCGCAGCACGTTTGGTTTCATCGTCTAGCTTAATGGTTGTGATTTTAGCTGGGCTTAAAGCACGTTGTATGTAAAGCGAATGATTGGCTGTGAAGTTAATAACGTCGATGTTTTCATTTTTCAATTCGCGAACAATGCCGTGAATACGAGAACCTTTCATCCCCACGCAAGCACCTACCGGATCGATGCGATCATCGTAGCTTTCAACTGCTACTTTGGCACGCTCGCCCGGCTCGCGAACAATTTTCTTGATGGTGATTAAACCATCGAATATCTCAGGCACTTCTAATTCAAACAAACGTTGTAAAAATGCAGGAGCAGTTCTAGAGATAATAATTTTAGGGCTATTGTTAATCATTTCTACCTTTAAAACCACTGCACGAACTCCATCGCCTTTTTTGAAGAAATCGGCTGGAATTTGTTCTGTCTTAGGTAATAATAACTCGTTTCCTTCGTCGTCTAAAACCAAAGTCTCTTTTTTCCAAACTTGGTATACTTCTCCTGTGATGATTTCGCCTACGCGATCTTTGTATTTTTTGTAGATTTCGTCTTTCTCTAATTCCAGAATTTTAGAAACCAAGGTTTGTCGAGCAGCTAAAATAGCTCTACGGCCAAAACTTTCTAAGGTAATTTGCTCAATTGCATCGTCGCCAACTTCTAAATCGGCATCAATGGATTTTGCTTCGGTAATTTCTACTTCTAAGGCATCATCTTCCGAAAAACCATCTTCTACCACAGCACGTGTTCTCCAAATCTCTAGGTCACCGTTTTCTGTGTTAACGATGATATCGCAGTTTTCATCCGTACCGTATTTACGGCGCAGCATGCTACGAAACACTTCTTCCAACACACTCATCATGGTTGGGCGATCGATGTTTTTGTATTGTTTAAACTCCTGGAAGGAGTCGATTAAGTTGATATTACTCATTGTTTATTTAAAACTAACCAAAATTACTAATTCATTTATATTATCCATTGCTATTGGGGTAGTAATGGTTTGGGCTTTCTTCCCTTTTTCTTTTACCTGATGTTCTAGAACGATACCTTGTTCATAAGCTTCTGTTATTTTGCCTTCTAGCCTTTTGCCGTCTTTGCATTTTACATCTGCTTTTCTGCCAATGTTATTGATGTATTGGCGAGTAAGTTTTAGTGGCGAACCAACACCAAAAGAACATACTTCTAAAGTATAAGCAGTATCATATACATTTTCTTCCTCTAGATGAAAACCAACGTGCCTACTCACTGCTGCACATTGCTCAATGGGCACACCAGTATCACCATCTAAAATGATTTGGATTTTATTTACAGGAAGTGATTTTACCTCTACGATAAATAAATCGGTATCGGCAATTTTTTCTTCTACTAGCTGTATAACTCTATCTAAAGGTTTCATCCAAAATTTGGCTAAATAAAAGAGGGGACAATGTCCCCTCTCCTTTTCTGCGCTGCAAATATAGTTGTTTTGGCTTTAATTTAAAAATTTGATTTACTCTGGATCTTGTGCTTTGAAAGTTTAGAAAAAATTGTGATTAATAAACCTCCACTAGCGCAGATTTGAAATCCGTGCTAACACTCCCTCGTTACCACACGCATTTCGCGTGTGTTTATAATAGAAAAGACAATCTCTGCACTATCCATACAATCCCCAATCGTCTTCCATCTCATCCTTTTCGAAATAACTAATCCAAACCTTAAATTTTTCTTTAAATAGTTCTATTTCCTCCAGGATAACTTCGGCTAAATCTTCAGTTGCTTTGTCAAAAAGTGTACAGGATTTCATTTGTATTCTTAATTCTATTGCATTGGTCCGAATAATGGAAGCATTTTCCATTCTAATGATGTAAATGTCGCCACTTTCGGCACCAACAATTTTTGGACAGAGAACAGATGCGTTTTGCAAGATTAAGGAAGTATTCATCTCGGCATATTCCCCTTTTAAACTTTCACAAAATATTCTGGAATAATTAAAAATCTTCCAACCTTGCATATAAAGCTTTTTGGCGGCAGTTCTCCTTGGTATGATTTTCCATTCTTCGCCTAATTCATCTTCTTCATTATTGTGCTGAAAGAATTTTTCGAATTCTGGCATACCGTCAAATTCATTTGGAATTTCCATAAAAGCAAATTAGATAAAATCTGCTAAATAGACTAAAAATCCATTTTATCTTTCGTTCGGTAGTACAAATGTCGAACAGCTAAATAGACGTTACAAACATCTTCTCTAATCTAACAATCCTGATCTGTAACCGGGTGTTTTTTTCTTGTATAAAGGGCTAGAATAATGGGAATAATACTAAAATAAAAAGGCTCTAAGGAATAGTCCAAAGGAATGAGTAGCATGGAAATGGCAAAAGTGCCAATTAAAATTATCCATCCAATACGGCTAAAGAAACTCTTAACTGCCCCTCTTAGAGCAATTAAAATGGCTTTTTTATCCCAGGGTGTGTCCGGATTTTGTGTTGCCAAGGAATACAAAGTGGTAAACCAAAATGCTAGTATAGCACAGCGGATAATTTCATTTGAGGTAAAATCCATGATATTTATACTCTTGTATAATTTAACTGAACTAAAATAAAAAAATAATCTCAAAAAAACGCAGTCCCTACTCTATCCCACCAACTCCTTTTCGCCAATTTGTTGACGCCACATGGCATAATACAGGCCTTTGTGTTCTAAAAGTTCGTCGTGTTTGCCAGCTTCGGTGATGCTGCCTTTTTCTAATACAAAAATTCTATCGGCATGCATGATGGTGCTTAAGCGGTGGGCAATGATGATGGTAATGTGGTCTTTAAAGTCGGAAACCTGCCGGATAGTGTGGTTTATTTCTTCTTCGGTTAAGGAATCGAGTGCCGAAGTAGCTTCATCAAATACCAATAAATTTGGTTTGCGTAACAAAGCTCTTGCAATGCTTAAGCGTTGTTTTTCGCCACCCGAAACTTTAACTCCACCTTCGCCAATGAGGGTATCTAAACCTTTATCTGCCCTTGCCAATAAAGTATGGCAAGCAGCTTTTTGCAATACGTCCATGCATTCTGCATCCGTTGCATCCGGACGTACGAACACCAAATTCTCGCGAATACTCCCCGAAAAAAGCTGGGTATCTTGTGTTACAAATCCCATGCGTTCTCGCACCTGATCAAAATCTATTTCGTTACCTGCAATACCATTATAGAAAATGGTTCCGCTTTGTGGCGGATACAAGCCAACCAAAAGTTTCACCAAAGTGGTTTTACCCGAACCCGATGGACCAACAAAGGCAATGGTCTCCCCTTTTTTAGTTTTAAAGGAGATATTTTGTAAGGCGTAATTGGTAGAAGATAAATGTTTGAAACTCACTTCTCGGAATTCCAAGGTTTTTACATCCTCCACCTCTTTTGGATTTACCGGTTTTGGGTCTTTGGGTGTTTGCATGATGCGCTCGAAATTTGCTAAGGATACTTCGGTTTCGCGGTAGATATTGATGATATTACCCAATTCTTGCAAGGGACCAAAAATAAAGAAGGAATAAATCATCAAGGAGAAGAACTGCCCTACTGTAATTTCTTGCCTAAAAATCAAATACAACATCAAAAACAAAATACTTGTACGCAAAAAATTTACCGAAGTACCTTGTATAAAACTTAAACTGCGGATGTATTTTACTTTGCGCAATTCCAGGTCGAGTATTTTACCGGTAGTGGTATTTAGTCGGTTTATTTCTTGATTTGCCAATCCCAAGCTTTTTACCAATTCAATGTTCCGCAAAGATTCGGTGGTTGAACCTGCTAATGCTGTAGTTTCTCCAACTATTATTTTCTGTATTTTCTTTATTCGTTTACTTAACACCGAGCTTAAAATACCTAATAATGGCACAGTTGCTAAGAAAACTGGGGCAATTAACCAATGCACTTTTATGGCATAAATCACTACGAAAATTACTCCAACCAACGAGGTAAACAAGGTATTGATACCAGCAGAAATTAGTTTTTCTACATCTATCCTCACTTTTTGCAATATTCCTAGCGTTTCTCCACTTCGTTGATCTTCAAAAACTTGGTAGGGCAACTCTAAAGAATGACGCAAACCATCGCTGTACATTTGCGCACCAAGTCGTTGTACAATTACGTTCACAAAATAATCCTGAAAGTTTTTGGCAACTCTAGAAACAAAGGCTACCCCAACGGTAGCACCTAAAAGCAACATCACTCCATTAAAAAATGTCTTGGAATCCATTTCTTGAAATTTCATTGCGTAATTATCAATCACATGGCGAAAAATCAGTGGGTCTAGCAATGAAAAAACTTGATTAATGGTGGCCAAAAGCAATGCTAAAGCCAGCAATGGACGGTAATTTTTAAGGTATGAAAATAAAATTTTCATGGTTATATTTTATGCTATACTATTTACCTTTCAGGTGATGAATTGTTTTATCCAGCAACATTTTTAACCCAATTTTTGGTAGGTTTTCCACCATTTATTAGGCATTTCGCCATTGGTTGCCATTTGGTAATCTTTATAAGAGCAAGGCACTAAGTGGTTTCGTTCGTTTTTATTTGGACTGCCCGGAAAAGGAACTTGCATCCACCAACGATCTGTGCGTTGGCTCTTGTAAAAAATGATTTCGTGGTTTTCGTCTTTTAAAAACGTTCTGTACTTAGTAAATTCTCCTTCTAAATTGGCAGGATGATCTTTTTTGCGACCGTAAAAACCTTCTATAAAACACCAAATCATTTGAGCGAATAAATGTGCTGTTTGGTTATCGCGGTCATAATCTACGTTTAACTCATAAAAACCAATGGATAATAGCTTATCGTTGTAGCCTGCATAGCGGCAAAACTGACAAAGTTCTTGGCCATAAAAACCATTTGGTGATGCTTTAGCATTTGCTGGAGCATCTGATTGCCGAATGGCAGAAACATCTATGCTTACCATGTTGGCATCGCGAATGATGGGTTCTGCTTCAGATAAATTTCCAGTAAACTCCCCTACCCGATGAGCATCAAAATATAATTTATCCATTAACCTGATATTTTTTTGCGGCACAAAATAGGTTTGATACCCAATATTAGTAAAGTTGAACAGGTTGTTTGGTTCGTGTAAAATAATTTTATTTAAGTAAGAAATGGAGCTAACGGTATCGTTCGTATCGTTTTCGGTAACCGAATCGTCTATATCGAAATGAGAATCTATCACCACTAAATCTACTCGTTGTTCAATTTCTTGGTAGGCTAAGTATTGAGCAAAAGTTAAGTCATGACCTCCTCCCAAGATAATTGGAACAATATTTCGTTGCATTAACTCAACTAACACCGTTTTAAGCGCTATGTAGGTATCCCAAACCGTTTCGCCTGGTTTAATATTTCCTAAATCGGCAATTTTACTTTTAAATGCTCCTTCGCATAAGGCATAAAAATTAGCGCGGATTTCATCGGGGGCTTGTGCACAGCCAACGTTGTTCACCGAGTTTCTATCTTCTTCTACCCCCACTATTGCTAACTGAATGTCATCTAAATCCGGGAATTCATCTGTATAAATAGTGATTAAAGCCCCTAATTGAGCAGAATACCAAGTATCTGTAGGGTTTATTTCATCTAAATTTACAGGACGTAAAAAATCGGATAGGCTCATTTTAAAGCAATTTATTTTTATCAACAAAAATGTAAAAGCATTTTAAATAAATGGCATATTGGATGAAAAAAATCCGAAATTCGCCACCACATACAAATGAAAGAAGATTTATATTTAGTTACCGGGGCATCTGGTTTTTTAGGGTCTTATGTGGTAAGAGATTTAATTGCTGCCGGAAAGAAAGTTAGAGCAATTAAAAGAAGCACTTCTACCATACCTTCTCTTTTAAAAAATCTAACCATAGAATGGGTTGATGTAGATATTACAGATGTAATTGGCTTAGAAGAATCTATGCAAGAGGTAACGCATGTTTTTCATTGTGCTGCTTATGTTTCTATTGCTTCTAAGAACAGGAAGAAAATGGAAAGGATAAACGTGGAAGGTACTGCGAATGTGGTTAATCTTTGTATGTATCTTGGAATAAAAAAAATGGTACATGTAAGTTCTGTAGCTGCTATTGGTTGGAATAAAGAAGGCGGTGCAATAGATGAGAAATGTGCATGGGAAATGGATAGTTTAAAGTCTGTTTATTCGATAACAAAATATCAGGCTGAGCAAGAAGTTTGGCGAGGCATTGCCGAAGGGCTTAATGCCGTAATTGTGAATCCATCGGTAATAATTGGTGCTTTTGATAATTGGTATAGAGGCAGCGGAAGATTATTTAGCAAAACTCATGAGGGAATGAATTTCTACACAACAGGAGGAACCGGCTTTGTAGACGTACAAGACGTTAGTAAAGTCATGTTAACGTTGATGGAAAGTGATATAAAATCTGAACGCTTTGTATTGAATGGGGCTAATCTTTCTTTCAAAGAAGTTTTTACAAAAATTGCAGCGGGTTTTGGCAAACCTGCCCCAAAAAATGAAGTAAAGCCTTGGATGCTAGAAATGACTTGGAGATTGAACGCATTTTGGTCGATGATTACCGGCACCAAAGCCTTTTTAACCAAAAGCACAGCTCGTAGTGCAAGCACTACGGATTACTATTCCACCAAAAAAATAGAACAACAAATTGGATATACTTTTACACCAATTGACGAAAGTATTGCTCGTATTTGCAAAGAATATTTAAATCATCTAACCCTTGAAAAATAATTACATCATCGATTTTGATAGCACTTTTACCCAAGTAGAAGCATTGGATGAATTGGCTAGAATTTCGTTGAAAAAACATCCGCAGAAAGAAGAAATATTTAAACAAATTGAAGCACTTACCAATGCTGCCATGGATGGTAAACTGTCGTTTACCGAAAGCTTGGCGGAGCGAATAAAACTACTGCAAGCCAACCAAACTCATCTGGATGAATTAATTCGCAAACTCAGAAGAAAAGTATCTTCTTCTTTCTCCAGAAATAAAAATTTCTTTAAAACCCATTACCAAGAAGTATATATTTTTTCGGGTGGATTTAAAGAGTTTATCGTCCCTGTTGTAAGCCAATACGGTATTAAAGCAGAGCATGTTTTTGCCAATACATTTAAGGTAGATAAAAGAGCAAATATTATAGGATACGACACAAAAAACCCTTTATCGGAAGAAGGTGGCAAAGTGAAATTGCTTAAAATTTTACAGTTAGAGGGTAATATTTATGTAATTGGCGATGGATATTCGGATTATCAGTTACAAGAATCGGGATTGATAAAACAGTTTTTTGCATTTACCGAAAATATTGAACGTGCAAGCGTAATAGCAAATGCCAATTTAGTTGCTCCAAGTTTCGATGAGTTTTTGTTTGTAAACAAATTGCCCATGGCAATATCTTACCCAAAAAACCGAATTAAATGTTTGGTTTTGGGCGATGTAGAAGAAAATTCTCTTAAAATTCTTAAAAAAGAAGGATATAATATTCGTGTAAAAACCGAAGCGGAAGAAAAATACATACAAGATGCAGGTATTTTAATTGCTGCAAATGGCACAAAAATTACAAATGCATTTATTGAAAAAGCAAGTAAATTAAAAGTAATTGCATACTTAGGAAATGGTACTAAAAAAATAGATTTAGAAAAATGCACCGAAATGGGTATTGTGGTTTTTGATGACAAAAAACAGAACCCGCGAAAAGCAAATTATCTACCAAAAAGATTAATAGATTTTATAAATAAAGGCGATACGTATTTGAGTACCAATTTCCCCAACCTACAATTACAGCCACAAGAAAATGCTCACCGTTTAATTCACATTCACCACAATATTCCGGGTATTATGGCGCAAATCAACCAGGTTTTTGCTAAACACGAGCTTAATATTTTGGCTCAATACTTAAAAACAAATGCTAAAATTGGATATGTAATTACAGACGTTAATGCAGAATACGACAAAAAAATACTCGATGAATTAAAGAAAATAAAGCACACCATAAAATTTAGGTTGTTGTATTAATTAATAAATTTTTCAATTTATTATTATTAGAACAAGCATTCTAAAAATTAAGTAACATTGTATAATGAATTTGTTTTTAGTGTTTTTAGGCGGAGGATTGGGTAGCGTTTGTAGGGTATTAATAACAAAATATCTGCAACCACTTTGGCCCTCATTTCCTTATGCCACCTTAATATCAAACTCTGCAAGTTGCTTTATTCTAGGCTGTTTAATTGGTTTTTTTAGCGGCAAAATTGAGGGAGATGCTACATTAAAATATTTTTTAATAATTGGTTTTTGTGGAGGATTTAGCACCTTTTCTACCTTTACATTAGAAACTTTAGAATTATTTAAATCTGGTTACTTATTGGCAACCATAAATATAATTAGCAATTTTATACTTTGTTTAGCCATGATTGGGTTGGGCATTTTTTTAGCAAAATTTTTTAACTAATGGAATTATCTCCGGAAATACTCAAAAGAATAGAACTTCTGCAAAAGAAGTATAATGCTTCCGGGCAAGATATGGTTTCGTATTTAGATGGATTGCTACATGCCGATTTTTTAACCTATTGGGATTATATTCATTTGGATACATTATTGAGTTTACAAAGTCCCAGAACTCCCTTCCCTGACGAAAAAATTTTTATCATCTATCATCAAATAACTGAGTTATATTTAAACTTGATATTACACGAATGCGAGCAAATAAGCTCAGATACTTCTCTTACAAGTAATATTTTTATTATCCGACTGAAACGTATAAATAGTTATTTCAAAAATTTAATTAATTCTTTTGACGTGATGGTAGATGGGATGGATAAAGAGCAGTTTTTAAATTTTAGGATGTCGCTTTTACCTGCTAGTGGATTTCAATCTGGGCAATACCGAATGGTTGAAATATCTGCCACCGATTTTATTCAATTACTTGCTGAAGATAAAAGAGAAGAAGTAAAAAATAAATCATTAGAAGAACAATACGAATTTATTTATTGGAAAAACGGCGCCACTGAATTAAGCTCCGGAAATAAAACCCTAACCCTAAAACAATTCGAAAAAAAATATAACCGATTGTTTATAGAACTAGCACAAAACAGGAAACAAACTAATTTTTGGCAACTATATCGTTTAATAAATTCGCAAAAAATTTCTGGAGATGAATCAATAACCCAATTAAGAATGGAGTTAAAACGATTAGACGTAAATGTGAATATTAATTGGAAATTAGCCCATTATAAATCGGCAGTAAGATATTTGCACCGTAATCCGGAAGATATTGCTGCCACCGGTGGTACCAATTGGCAAAAATATTTACCTCCGCGGTTTCAGCGATGCATTTTCTATCCAGAATTATGGACTATACAAGAACAAGAAGAATGGGGCAAAACTTGGGTAGAAGAACAGGTGTTTGCTAAGTAATAGCAACATTTTTCGTCAATTTATGTTACATTTGTGCTCGTTAAAATGCATTTGTCGTGATTGAAACCATCCATATACCCATCTCTAAAACTAAAGATTCTCGGCTCGCTTCGACCGATTTCTCTAACCTCCCATTTGGCAAACGATTTTCGGATCATATGTTTACTGCAGATTATAAAGATGGTGAATGGCAAAATTTTCAAATCATTCCGTATCAACCTATATCTTTTCATCCAGCATTGGCTTCTTTACATTATGGGCAAGCCATTTTTGAGGGCATGAAAGCCTTTAAAAACATACAAGGCGAAGCAGTAATTTTCAGACCATTAAAAAACTTAGAACGATTAAATAAATCTGCCGAGCGCATGTGCATGCCAACCATTAGCGAAGAGCTTTTCATGGCAGCATTACAACAACTTATTGCATTAGATAAAGACTGGATACCAACCTCTAAAGACAGCTCTTTGTATATCCGTCCATTCATGTTTGCAAGCGACGAAGTGATTGGTGTTTCTCCATCCAAAACTTACAAATTTATTATCTTCACCTGTCCGTCGGGCCCTTATTTTAGTCAGCCTATTAAAGTAAAAATAGAAACAGATTATGCCAGATCTTGCCCTGGTGGTGTTGGTTTCGCTAAGGTTGCTGGCAATTATGGTTCGGCCATGTTACCAACACAAAAAGCAAAAGACGAAGGCTTTGATCAAGTACTTTGGACAGATGCAAACAATCACGAATATTTTGAAGAATCGGGAACTACCAATGTGATGTTTATGGTGGATGGGAAATTATTAACCCCGCCCACTCGCGATACCATACTTAAAGGAGTAACTCGCGATAGCGTATTGGGCTTGGCCAGAGAATGGGGCATTACTGTGGAAGAAAGAAGAGTTTCTGTTACCGAAATAATTGAGGCAATTAAAAACGGCACACTAACCGAGGCATTTGGTATTGGCACAGCAGCCGTTGTCGTACACATTGAACAAATTGGGTACAAAGGAAACATTTATACCTTACCTAACCCAAAAACGAGAGATTTTTCAAACAAAGTGTACCAAGCAATGGATGACATTAAACTTGGAAAAGCAGAAGACAAACTTGGGTGGATGTATAAAATTTAATTATTTCTACGTTCTTGCCGGTCTTGCTTCCTCTGTTCCTTTTTATCTTTCCCGGTTTGCAAAGTAGCAGCTTTCTCTTTCATTTTGGCTTCTTGTTCTTGGGTTACCCCCAAGCTTTCTTTCACTCCGGCAAATAAACCTTTCCAAATCATATTAAAAAACGAGCTATTTGGCACCCGTTTATATGTTGTATTGGATACACGAAGTGCATTATTTTTTTCCGGATTATCTCTTTTAATAAGCATTGCATTTGCAACGACTGAAACAAACCCCATACGTTTTAAGTTATTGTTTTCATCTGTTTTAAGAAGAATGACATTTAAATCAGAGTAATTTAATTGTACAGTAGAATTTATACTATTCACATTTCCTCGGCCAGTAAAATTCATGGATTTAATATCACCCGAACTTACAATTACCTTTGCCAACGGACGAGTAACAGGATTAAATGCTGATATTGGAGTTGGTGCTAGGTTGGCATTAACCGTAAATCCACCAGCTTTATCTGTTAAATCAAATCTAAAGTCTATACGTAAATCACCTTTTTGTTGCACAACGGTTCTGAAATTAGCTGTCGCAAAATTATTTTTAATAACTGCCGATGAATCATTCGTTACATTGGTTATGTTTCCTCTTAAATTCTGGAATTGTATAGTACCCTTACTTTCTGTTTCTGGGTTATATTCGGTATAGCTAATGTTACCATTTCTGATTTCTATTATATCTGTATGGATGCTCCAATTTGCTTTTTGTAACAGTAAAATCGGAAAATTTTTGCCCTTATCTATCTGAACTCGTGCTTTATTTCTATTTAAAAAAACACCCAATGTTGGTTTCACCAAACGAATTTTATTCGCGTAGACAAAACGCTCATCTACTAAAGCTTGATAATTAAGCCCTTCGATTTTTATACTATCCAAAGTAAGTCTATAGCGTTCTTTTTGAGCGTCAAATAAATTTGAAAACGCCATCTCGCCATACCTTGGAATTAGCCCGATTTTAGATACAACCACGTCTTTTGATAGGGTAGATAATTGCAAACGTTCAAAACGCATTTTATACAATGAGTCTTCCGTCAAATATTCATATTCCCTTAAATCTGCAGATATTTCTTTTGCTGTAAAAAATCGTTCAGTATCGTATTGCGCCACTGAGTCAATAAGTATGTCCTTCAGCCTAATGGTTAGTTTTTTAACGGCTGTGATAGTTGGATCCGTTTTAGAAATCGATTTATCTATGTATTGGAAATTTACATCACTCAGCAAAATATAATCAATACGTATAGAGTTTAACAAATAATTGATGCGCTGATACATCGTCTTAGTAGCGGTAGTTGTATCCTCTATGCTTTTTTTCTGAAATCGTAATTTATTATATTCTACAATTAATTCTGGCTCTCTGATGATTATATCATCCATGTCTATTTCCCTATCAAAATAAATTTTAAATGGATTGATGTTTTTAAGAGTAAGTTTGTTGATTTTTAGTTTGAATGTATTTTCAGGAGCAATTCGTTTTGTTATAAATAAATTGTAAATAGTAGTATCAGGATATATATGAATCTCATCAAACGATACATTACCTAGGAAAACATTCACTTTTATGTTAGAAATTTCTGCTCTATATAAACTATCCGAAGCATCAATTATGGCATTTTGTATAATGTTTGTTAGAATCGGACGCCATTGCCTGTTCAAATAATGTGTGAGCAATAAGCCCAAAATAACCACACAAAATAAAATGGTTATCGTTTTTTTTATAAGACTATGTTTCTTGTTTTTCAAAATGTTAAGTATAAACGTTTCTGGGATGTGGTAAGATACGAATATTTAACCGTTCCTGAGATTTGTTTGTCTGCCAAACTGTCATTATTCTAAAAAAAGCATACCTTTGTGTTCTAAAATAATTTTGATGTTGAAATCAGATATCCCGACAAAAATACAGGACGAAGCCCGGCAAGGTGAAGCACTAATATTAGATGCACCAGAAGTTGGTACCGGCAGAAAATTATACATAGAAAGTTATGGATGCCAAATGAATTTCGCCGACAGTGAAATTGTAGCTTCTATAATGCTCAATCAAGGATTTACCACTACAAGTAACTATAAAGAGGCGGATGTTGTATTCATAAACACATGCTCGATACGCGAAAATGCCGAGCAAAAAGTAAGAAACAGATTAAAAGAATTTAATGCGGCTAAAATAAAAAGTCCTGAGTTAATCATTGGCGTATTAGGTTGTATGGCAGAACGATTAAAAGCAAAATTTTTAGAAGAAGAAAAATTGGTAGATGTAGTGGTTGGGCCAGATGCTTACCGAGATTTACCAAACCTAATTAACAAAGTAGATGAAGGGCATAGAGCCGTTAATGTATTACTATCAAGAGAAGAGACCTATGCAGATATTGCTCCTATCCGTTTAGGTTCAAATGGAGTTACTGCATTTATTTCTATCATGCGCGGATGTGATAACATGTGCTCCTTTTGTGTTGTTCCGTTTACTAGAGGGCGAGAACGAAGCAGAGACCCAAAATCTATCCTTGAAGAAGCGAAAACATTATTTGAACAAGGTTATAAAGAAGTAACGCTGCTTGGCCAAAATGTTGACAGTTATAAATGGATTCCAGAAGCTTCAAATGAAGAAAACACCCCCTTTTCTAATGACGAATTTGAAGGGGTTAATTTTGCCCAACTTCTGCAAATGGTTGCCAATATTCACCCGGATTTACGTGTTCGGTTTTCTACATCACACCCAAAAGATATAACCGACGAAGTGTTATATACCATTGCCGAAAATGAAAATATTTGCAATTACATACACCTTCCGGTACAATCCGGAAACAGTAGAGTATTAGAGCTAATGAACCGCACCTACACGCGCGATTGGTATATTGACCGCATTGATGCTATAAGAAAAATCATCCCGAATTGCGCGATATCTACTGATGTAATAATTGGATTTTGTACCGAAACAGAAGAAGATCATCAAGAAACATTAAGCATGATGGATTATGTCAAGTATGATTATGCCTACATGTTTAAATATTCTGAGCGGCCCGGCACATTGGCAGCAAAAAAATATACCGACGATATACCGGAAGAAACTAAACATCGCCGTTTATTGGAAGTAATTAAAAAACAACATCAACACAGCAAATACCGCTTAGAGCAACAGGTCGGAAAAGTTCACCATGTTTTAATTGAAGGATTCTCAAAAAAATCGGATGCAGATTATGCTGGCCGAAACGATCAAAATGCCATGGTAGTTTTTCCAGTGCAGAAAAGATTTAAACCCGGAGATTACGTCAAAGTATTAGCAGAGAGCTGCACACAAGCCACCCTTTTAGGAAATATCATTAACTAGCCCATACATGATTTGGAAATAACTATGGACTTACAAGAAATAAAACAACGATTCGGGATAATAGGTAACTCCCCCTTATTAAACAGGGCCATTGATATTGCGAGGCAAGTAGCCCCCACAGATATTTCCGTGCTCATTACCGGCGAAAGTGGTAGCGGAAAAGAAGTGTTTTCTCATATTATACATCAATTAAGTGCTCGCAAACATGGTTCATTTATCGCAGTAAATTGTGGAGCTATACCTGAAGGCACAGTAGATTCTGAATTGTTTGGACACGAAAAAGGATCTTTCACAAGTGCACACGAATCCAGAAAAGGATATTTTGAAGTGGTAGATGGTGGCACCATTTTTTTAGATGAAGTTGCCGAACTTCCTGTAGGTACCCAAGCTAGATTATTGCGCGTTTTAGAATCTGGTGAATACCTTAGAGTAGGCTCATCTAAAGTACAAAAAACAAACGTTAGAATAATTGCTGCAACCAATGTAGATGTTTTTGAAGCAGTACAAAAAGGAAAATTCAGAGAAGATTTATATTACAGACTAAATACCGTTCCGCTTAGAATTCCAGCATTAAGAGATAGAAAAGAAGACATTTACCTTATTTTCAGAAAATTTATAGCAGATTTTTCCGATAAATACAGAAGTCCAGCAGTTCAATTAACACCCGAAGCACGCCTAACATTAGAAAATTATCCTTGGCCAGGTAATGTTCGACAATTAAAAAATATTGCTGAACAAATTGCCGTTTTAGAACGAAATAGAGAGATATCTGCCGAAGTACTGCTAAATTATATCCCATATGACCAGATAAATACATTACCAGTAAGAATGGGAAGTAATGGGAACAGTAATAGCGACATTTCAGAGCGTGATATTTTATATAAAGTTTTGTTTGACATGAAAAAAGATATCACCGACTTAAAAAAATTAGTAGCCGATATCATAACACATGCCACTGAAGCCGAACCTATCAATCAATTAGACCCCGCGCTAGTTAAAAAACTATATAGTGATATAAAACCATTAGCTACAGATTCAACTCTGCACCTACACATGCCCGAAAAAACTAATACTCCAAATTTTGTTTATGGCACACAAGACGCAGAAGAGGTAGAAGAAACACTATCTTTATCCGATCAAGAAGCTGAGCTAATTAAGAAAGCCCTCAAAAAACACCGGGGCAAACGAAGAGATGCTGCTTTAGAGTTGGGTATTTCGGAACGCACTTTATACCGAAAAATCAAAGAATTGAGTCTGTAATATGAAATTAAAATTTATAATCCCAGTACTTATTCTATTTCAGTTTTTAGCAACTGCGTGTGGTATATACTCTTTAACCGGTGCAACTCCTTTACCCGATGTAAAAACTGTCTCTGTTCAATTATTTGAAAATAGAGCTCCCATTGTAGTACCTTCATTGAGCCAACAGTTTACCGAAACACTAAAAAATAAAATATTAGGCTCTACAAATTTGAGTGTAGAAAGAGATAGAGGCGATATTCAATTTGAAGGAAACATAACCGGGTATGATATCCGACCAACTGCATTATCCGGAAACCAAACCGCATCACAAAGCCGATTAACTATTACGGTAACGCTAAAATTCATCAACACAAAAGATGATAAACAAAATTTCGAGTCCACATTCTCGAGGTTTGCAGATTTTAGCGCAAACAGGCCAGTGCAGCAAATTGAACAAGAATTAATTCGACAAATAAATTTGCAATTGGTAGACGACATTTTTAATAGAGTATTTATAAATTGGTAGCGGTGGAAATACATGAAATCAACGCTGTAATTAAAAACAGCTCTTCAATAGATGCCAATCATTTGGCGCAGATAAAAGAATCTCTTAGTTTGTACCCGTATTGTCCATCTCTAAGAATATTATTAGCCAAAGGATATTATCTGCTAGATCAATCTGAATTTAACGAACAACTAAAAAATGCAGCTGCATACACTGGCGATAGAAGTCAGCTTTACAACCTATTTACTACCAAACACTTACCGGTTGTAATAGAAAATAAAAATCAAGAAACAGATACTACCCATGTGGTAGATGTTCCATCGAGTTCTGCAAATGATGCTTTTTCAGTAGATCTTAAGTTAAATGAGTTGGTAATTAAAGAAAATGAAAATGACCCTTCATTAGATTTAACAAACGAGTTAGAGACTTTACCAATTAATAAGGTAGATGCTGTTCCATTAGAAGAAATAACACAAATGGAGGAAGAAGATAACGTTATAGAAGAAGACACCCTTTCCGAACAAAATAATGAAACAGAGTTTGAAGACTTGCCAGCCGAAGGTCCGAATACAATTCCTGAAGGGATGCAAGTTGTCAGAAATGTTGATGACCATATGCCTCATACGTTTACGTATTGGCTACGACGATTACGCGAAACTACAGAACCATCTTTTGCATTAGACAGAAATGATGAAATAACTTCTAAATTGGAGGTAATTTCTGATGACCCCATTTTTCATCTTGACAAAAAAGGGAAAATAGATAAAATTACCATTGAATTCTATTTAGATAAAAAAGAAGATAGGATTATTGAAAAATTTATACGACAAGAGCCCAAAATTAATCCAAGACCTAAGGATGAAATAAATACAGAAAACAAAGGTTCTAAAAGCTCAATAGATGATAACGAAATTGTTAGCGAGACATTAGCTCAAATATACTTGGATCAAACCCTAATCAGTAAAGCCATAGATGTATACAAAAAATTAAGTTTGAAATTCCCGGAAAAAAGCGCTTACTTTGCAACCCTAATTGAAAAATTAAAAAAGAATAAAATATAAAGATTATGTATACATTTTTAGTGATTATGGCCATTATTGTTTGTGTGTTTTTAATACTTATTGTATTAGTACAAAACCCAAAAGGTGGTGGATTAGCCTCAAACTTTGCAGGCTCTAACCAAGTAATGGGTGTACAAAAAACCACCGATTTTGTAGAAAAAGCAACTTGGGGATTAGCAATCGCTTTATTATTTATTAGTTTAAGCATAAATTTCTTTATCCCTAGAGGAGAGAAAGCAGGCGAATCCTTAATACAAGAGCAAGTAGATAAAACCGATGCCCCAATTTTAAATAATACCCCTTTATTACCGGGTACCACACCAACTCCAACAGATACTACCGGAAACTAATTCAAAAAATATAGCGTAAAAAGCCCGACAAAATAGTCGGGCTTTTTTTATACATGTACTGTCAATTTTTCAACCCAAAGACATCAAAAACTCAATTTTCTACTCATTGTCTGCCAATTTTGCAAAAAAATTGCCATGGCATAATAAGTGATGAATGGGCATCTGTTAACTAATAAAATTAAATAATAGAATAATTATGGCTTTAAACATTAAACCGATTGCAGATAGAGTAGTAGTAGAAGCTGCTCCTGCCGAAGAAAAAACAGCATCAGGCATTATCATTCCGGATACTGCCAAAGAAAAACCTCAACGAGGCAAAATTGTAGCAGTTGGAAACGGCAAAGTGGATGAGCCCTTAACAGTAAAAGTAGGCGATGAAATCCTTTACGGAAAGTATGCCGGTACAGAAATTACTTTCGAAGGCAAAGAGTATCTAATCATGCGCGAGTCTGATATCTATGCTATTCTTTAATCTATCTCAATTGTTAAATTAAAATTAAAAATTATGTCAAAACAAGTTAAATACAATGTAGATGCACGTGATGCCTTAAAAAGAGGTGTTGATGTGTTAGCCAATGCAGTAAAAGTTACTTTAGGGCCAAAAGGTCGTAACGTTATCATCGATAAGAAATTTGGAGCTCCCTCTGTAACCAAAGATGGTGTAACCGTAGCAAAAGAAATTGAATTAAAAGACGCCATTGAAAACATGGGTGCTCAAATGGTAAAAGAAGTTGCTTCTAAAACTGCTGATCAGGCGGGTGATGGAACCACAACTGCTACCGTTTTAGCGCAAGCAATTGTTACAGCAGGTATTAAAAACGTAGCTGCCGGAGCAAATCCAATGGATTTAAAACGTGGTATTGATAAAGCGGTTAGTGCTGTAGTAAAAGATCTTCAAAAACAATCTCAAGCAGTTGGAGAAGACAACAACAAAATAAAACAAGTAGCTTCAATTTCAGCCAATAACGACGAAGTAATAGGCACTTTAATTGCAGATGCCATGGCAAAAGTGAAAAAAGAAGGTGTCATTACTGTTGAAGAAGCAAAAGGAACCGAAACTACAGTAGAAATTGTAGAAGGTATGCAATTTGACCGCGGTTATTTATCGCCATATTTTGTAACCAATGCAGATAAAATGGAGGCTGAATTAGAAAACCCTTACATTTTAATCTACGATAAAAAAATATCTGCAATGAAAGAATTGCTTCCAATATTAGAGAAGCAAGTTCAAACCGGCAGACCATTGTTAATCATTGCCGAAGATGTAGACAGCGAAGCTTTAGCTACTTTGGTTGTTAACAAAATTCGCGGTTCTTTAAAAGTTGCTGCTGTAAAAGCACCAGGTTTTGGCGATCGTAGAAAAGCAATGCTAGAAGATATCGCAATTTTAACCGGTGGTACTGTAATTTCTGAAGAGCGTGGTTTTAAATTAGAAAACGCTGATTTAAGCTATTTAGGTCAAACAGAAAAAGTAACCATTGATAAAGATAACACTACCATTATAAATGGTGGCGGAAGTAAAGAAGATATAAAAGCACGTGTAAATCAAATAAAATCTCAGATTGAAAGCACTACTTCAGATTATGATAAAGAAAAATTACAAGAACGCTTAGCTAAATTAGCTGGCGGAGTTGCAGTTCTTTACGTAGGTGCTGCTACCGAGGTAGAAATGAAAGAGAAGAAAGACCGTGTTGATGATGCTTTACATGCTACTCGTGCTGCAGTAGAAGAAGGCATTGTTGCAGGTGGTGGTGTTGCTTACATTCGTGCAATTAATGCTTTAGAAGGATTAAAAGGAGCAAATGAAGACGAGACTACTGGTATTCAAATCGTTCGTCGTGCAATAGAAGAGCCTTTACGCCAAATTTGCGAAAACGCTGGTATCGAAGGTTCTATCGTAGTACAAAAAGTAAAAGAAGGCAAATCTGATTTTGGATACAACGCTCGCACTGATAAGTACGAAAACTTAATTGCTGCAGGTGTAATTGATCCAACTAAAGTTAGCCGTATTGCATTAGAAAATGCTGCTTCTATCGCTGCCATGTTGTTAACTACCGAGTGTGTGTTAGCAGATGAGCCAGAAGATGACAAAGGTCATAGCCATGCTGCTCCAGGAATGGGCGGGATGGGCGGCATGATGTAATATCATCTCGCAATACATATAAAAACACCCCTGACAGAATTTTCAGGGGTGTTTTTTTTACTAAAATCTTCAGAATTTGTTTTTAAGTATTTGATTTACCCAATAGGCATACATTTTACCCGAAGGATGTAAACCATCGTGGGCAACTAAATCAATATCCTTTAGAGCA
Organism: Sphingobacteriaceae bacterium; assembly: GCA_041743935.1. GTDB lineage: Bacteria > Bacteroidota > Bacteroidia > Sphingobacteriales > Sphingobacteriaceae > JBGTLU01. Next base: position 7,905 of record JBGTLU010000003.1, on the reverse strand, counting down.
AGTCTAGAGTGCTCTGTAATATCAACATAACAAATAGCCAATTTTTTAGTAATTGATTTATTTATAGCATTATACTCATCAATTTCTTTAGCCACTTTAGCTCTATTGCGCCCTTCGGCAAAAGGGGTTGCACCCCAATCTGGGATAGAAATTACCACTACCTTTGCTACATCGCCTCCTGCAAAAGCAATGGCTTGTTGTAGTAAATCAGAAAATTCTTTTTGATATAATTCTAATGTATATCCTTTATCTATTCCTCTGTACTGATTATTTACTCCGATTAAAAGCGTAACCAAATCAAATGGGCCCAGTGGTTTTTGTGCGGCAATGGCTTTGGATAGTTCGGCTGTTGTCCAGCCTGTGGTAGCAATAATTTGGGGTGAAGAAAAATGTAAATTTTTCTCCTTAAGAGCCTTAACCAACTGAACCGGGAAACGATCTGTTTCAGGTACTGCTTCACCAATGGTATATGAATCGCCGAGAGCCAAATAACGTAAAGGTTTTTGTGCGGTTGAAGTGTGTGAGATAACCATAAAAATGGATAAAATGAATGGTAATATTTTCATGAATAAAAAGTGGTATTGTATTTAAAGCTAATTTCTAAAATATTCTGATCCTTGTTTAATTCCTCTATCTATAAAAGCTCTTTCTATATACGCTTGCGTTTCTGCTTTCTTTTTATCCCAAATAGGTGCTATTAACAAATCCATATCGGATAAGCCAAATAAACGTTGAACAATTAAATCGGGGCGTAATTTTGGAATAAACTCACAAAGGAAGTCGGTGTATTCATCCAAAGTAAATAATTTAAAAGGTTCGCGTTTGTAATGCACCCCCATAATAGAACCTTCAACTATATGCAGATGATGTAATTTTATAAATTTTATTTTCTCGAATCGATTAAGTTCATCCGCATAACGCATCAACATTTCCTTACTTTCCCACGGAAAACCAAAAATGGTATGTACACAAATATCTAATTTAGAATTTTGAACCAACTCCATAGCTTGCTCAAATTCTTCGTGTAGACATCCTCTATTAATTTTCAGTAAGGTTTCGTTGTAGATAGATTCCATACCCATTTCTAAATCTACATCCAATTTATCTGTATAGGATTCTAGCAAAGCAATTTTTTCAGCATCTATACAATCTGGGCGAGTACCAACAGATAAACCCACAATTTTATCGGTATTTATACTCAATGCTTCATCATACATCGCCTTTAAATAATGTACTGGGGCATAGGTATTAGTATTTGGTTGGAAATATATAATAAACTTTTCTGCACCATACATCTTTGCCGCTTTTGCCATGTTGGTTTCTACTTGCTCGCGCAAGGTGGGCAAATTTCTGGCCGTATCGGGGGTAAATGAATCTACATTACAATAGGTACATCCGCCAAAACCTTTGCTTCCATCACGATTCGGGCATGTAAATCCTCCATCCACAATAACTTTATATACTTTTTGTCCGTCGTATCTGGTTTTCAGATAGGCGCCATAATTGTGGTAGGTTCTAAATTCGTTGGTTGTAAGCACAACACAAAGGTAAGCCTTTAGATCAGATTAAATAAAAATGGCTCGAGGATAATTCCTCGAGCCATTAAATAAAGTATAAAATCCCTTAAAGATTTATAAAGTCTACTAAGCCACTGCTGATTTCGTAATAAGCTCCTACAACACTTATTTTACCTTCCTTAATTGCTTTTGCAATGGTAGGATTTTGTTTTAATATTTTTACTTGAGCTATTATATTGCGCACTACTGCTTCACGCACTGTGGATTTTTCATCCACTAATTTTGGGATACCAGCTACGTTGGGCTTAATTAAATCTACCAAATATTTAACATTTTCAGGCTCACCTGCAAGCTGTTCATCCGTTAGCATAGCTGCTTTTATGGCACCACATCCTTCGTGACCCATAACCACCACCACATGAGATTTCAAATGCGTAACAGCATACTCTATGCTACCAACAGTAGCCGGAACCACTAAGTTACCTGCTACACGAGTAGTAAAAATATCCCCTAGATTTTGATCGAATACAATTTCGGTAGGTACTCTACTATCCGAGCAACTCAATAAAACAGCAAAAGGTGTTTGACCTAATATTTGCGAACGACGTTCGTTTGCACTTTGCTCAGGTCTGCGAGCTTGGCCACCAAAAAATCTGGCATTACCAATTTTTAATACCCTAAGTGCCTCATCTGGAGTAGTTGCAGCTGGTTCTTTTAGTCTAGCTATTTCTTCCATAGTGGCACCTTTACGTATTGCTTCTTGCAATAATAAATCTACATCAGCAGGTTTATTTTGTGCCTGAATAAAGGTAGATGACCCTAGCATCATACCTAAACAAATAATAGCGTGTTTTAATTTCATTATTTTAAATATTAGAATGTTTGACAAAAATTAACCCAATTTAATATAAAATGTTTGGATTTACTAAAAATTCGCTTTGAAAATTCAAAAAAATGCAATGGCTAATTTTTATATTTTTGTATTCATACTTTAAAAAATCTGCGATGCAAACCATCGAAATATATAAACCAAAAAATAAAATCAGAATTGTAACTGCCGCTTCACTTTTTGACGGGCACGATGCTTCCATTAACATCATGCGACGCATCTTGCAATCTTCTGGAGCAGAAGTAATTCATTTGGGTCACAATCGTTCGGTAAACGAAGTGGTAGATTGTGCCATTCAAGAAGGAGTGCAAGCCATAGCCATTACATCTTACCAAGGTGGGCACATAGAGTATTTTAAATACATGTTTGATTTATTGAAGGAAAAAGGGGCAGGTAATATTAAGATTTTTGGAGGCGGAGGTGGTACCATTTTCCCAAGTGAAATTGAAGAATTACATCATTATGGCATATGCAGAATCTATTCCCCGGATGATGGAAGAGAAATGGGCTTGCAAGGGATGATTAACCACATGCTTGAGCAGTGTGATTTCCCAGTTGTAAAATCTCTTAACGGAGAGTTAAAAGGAATCCAGCAAAAAAATCCACTAAAAATATCGCATGCTATATCTGTAGTAGAAAATTATCCAGAAGAGGTAAATGCTTTTTTAGAAGAAGTAAAAAAATTAATTAGTACTAAACGTATCCCTGTTTTAGGAATAACCGGAACAGGTGGGGCAGGTAAATCATCACTCGTAGATGAATTGGTTAGAAGATTTTTGTTGGATTATAAAACCAAAACTATAGCCATCATATCCGTTGACCCATCCAAACGAAAAACAGGTGGTGCCCTTTTGGGGGATAGAATTAGGATGAATGCCATTAATAATCCGCGAGTGTATATGCGCTCATTGGCTACCCGCCAAGCAAATTTGGCATTATCTAAACATGTACAAGAAGCCATAGATATTTGCAAAGCCGCTGATTATGATTTGGTGATTGTAGAAACCTCCGGAATTGGTCAATCGGATACCGAAATTACAGAGCATTGCGATGTGTCTTTATACGTAATGACCCCAGAGTTTGGTGCTGCAACACAATTAGAAAAAATTGATATGTTGGATTTTGCCGATGTGGTTGCCATCAATAAATTCGATAAAAGAGGAGCATTAGATGCAATTAGAGACGTAAAAAAACAATGGAAAAGGAACAGAAATCGGTTTGATATTGCCGATGATGATATTCCTGTATTCGGTACTATGGCATCTCAGTTTAATGACCCTGGCATGAATGAACTATACAAATGCCTGATGCTAACGATTACCGATAAAACAGGGATAGATTTAAAATCCACGTTTGAAATTACCGGTGCATCTACCGAAAAAAAATACATTATCCCTCCGGATAGAACTCGGTATTTGGCAGAAATTGTAGAGGCAAACCATTCCTATCGTACTTGGGCAAAAGAACAAAGTGAACTTGCACAGAAAATGTATCAATTACATGGAGTAATTGAAGTTTTTCATTCAGATAGTTATTTCAATGCCAAAAAAGATAGTTTCAAAATTTCATCAGTAAGAGAAGATTTAGAAAAGGCTTACCAACATTTTGAAGACCAATTACATCCGGATTGTAAACGACTATTGCGTGAATGGCCGGAAATTAAACGGAAATACAGCGAAGACTACTTGGTTTACAAAGTACGTGATAAAGAAATAAAACAAAATTTGGTGTATGAATCTTTATCTAAACTTAAAATACCAAAAGTTGCACTGCCTAAGTATGAAGCTTGGGGAGATATTTTACACTGGTTATTAACTGAAAATTTACCGGGCGAATTCCCATATGCAGCAGGTGTTTTTCCATTGAAAAGAGAAGGCGAAGACCCAACTCGCATGTTTGCCGGAGAAGGAGGCCCCGAAAGAACAAACAAACGTTTCCATTATGTTTCTTTAGGTCAGCCGGCACATCGTTTATCTACGGCATTTGATTCGGTTACGTTATACGGTGAAGACCCTCATACTAGACCTGATATTTATGGAAAAATTGGGAACTCAGGAGTTTCCATTGCCACGTTAGACGATGCCAAAAAATTATATTCGGGCTTCGATTTATGTAACCCATCTACCTCGGTTTCCATGACCATTAATGGTCCGGCGCCAATGCTTTTAGGTTTTTTTATGAATACTGCTATTGATCAGCAGTGTGAAAAATACATCATAGAAAACGGTTTAGAAAAAGAAGTAAAAGCGAAAATTAAAGCCATTTACAAACAGAAAAATCTCCCACTACCATCCTATGACGGCAAATTACCCGAAGGAAATAATGGATTAGGACTTATGTTGCTAGGGGTAACCGGGGATGAGGTACTACCAAAAGAAGTGTACGAAAAAATTAAAACGTACACATTATCTACCGTTCGTGGAACAGTACAAGCAGATATTCTGAAAGAAGACCAAGCACAAAATACCTGTATTTTCTCTACGGAATTTGCTTTGCGAATGATGGGTGATATCCAACAATATTTTATTACCAATAAAGTCAGAAATTTTTATTCTGTATCTATCTCAGGTTATCATATTGCAGAAGCAGGTGCAAATCCAATTTCTCAATTAGCTTTTACCTTAAGTAATGGATTTACTTTCGTGGAGTATTATTTGAGCAGAGGGATGCATATTGATGATTTTGCTCCAAACTTATCGTTCTTTTTCTCCAATGGCATTGATCCAGAATATTCAGTAATAGGTAGAGTGGCCCGCAGAATATGGGCAAAAGCTATCAAAACTAAATACAAGGGAAATGATCGTTCTCAAAAATTAAAATATCATATACAAACCTCAGGACGTTCACTGCATGCTCAAGAAATTGATTTTAACGACATTCGTACTACTCTTCAAGCACTTTACGCGATTTACGATAATTGCAACTCCTTGCACACCAATGCATATGACGAAGCCATTACCACACCAACAGAAGAATCGGTTAGAAGAGCCATGGCAATTCAGTTAATTATAAATAGAGAGCTTGGTTTGGCAAAAAATGAAAACCCATTACAAGGTTCTTTCATCATTGAGGAATTAACAGACTTAGTAGAAGAAGCAGTATTGGCAGAATTTAATAAGATATCAGACAGAGGGGGTGTGTTAGGTGCCATGGAAACCATGTATCAGCGCAATAAAATCCAGGAAGAGTCGCTGTATTACGAAACGCTAAAACATACTGGCGAATATCCTATCATTGGAGTTAATACATTTTTAAACTCTAAAGGTTCGCCAACGGTAATACCAGCAGAAGTTATAAGAGCTACAGAAGAGGAAAAACAATACCAGATTGCTGCTCTAGAAGCATTCCAAAAAAGAAATGAGGATAAATCAAATTCGATTTTAGAATTACTGCAAAATGCTGCCATTAAAAATGAAAATATTTTTGTTTACTTAATGGAAGCCTGCAAAATTTGTTCACTTGGGCAAATTTCAGGAGCGTTATATCAAGTTGGGGGGCAATACAGAAGGAATATGTAAAAAAAACGAAGCACCTAAAATTATTTAGGTGCTTCGAGTAATCCTGCTTGAAACTAATAACTAGTCATTTTTTACATCCAATGTATATTCTTGTGCCATTTTCACGGCATTATATAAATTAACAACTCCACCACTTACACTTAATTGGCTAAAAGGCACCCGTATTTGTTCCCCTTTTTCATTTCTAATCCTAACTCTATTATCCACTTTAGTAACCGATTTAATAATAATTTCTTTTACCTGCTCGGTGGTTAAATTAGGGAAGTACGACATTAAAACAGCTGCAACACCAGATACCACAGGCCCTGCCATGCTGGTTCCATCCTGGTTTTTGTATTTAGAAGATGGCATGGTGGAATAAATTTGAACACCGGGAGCAAATACATCTACAGATTTTGCTCCATAATTAGAAAACCCGGCCAAAATTTTATCATCATTAGTCCATGATGAAGCGCCTACCGTAAGCCATAATCTTGCAGTATCTGTACCATTACTGTAATAAGGATTTGGATAGAAAGTAGAAACATCTACATTTTTACCATCATTGCCTGCACTGTGTACCATTAATACACCTTTGCTCATGGCATATTTTACAGCACTATCTACTACTACTTTATCCCAAGAAAATTCTTTCCCGAAACTCATGTTAATAATGTTTGCTCCATTATCCACAGCATACCTAATTGCATTTGCCACATCTTTATCATGTTCATCTCCGTCTGGTACAGCTCTTATTGGCATAATTTGTACAAAATCTGCAATTCCTTTTATTCCAATATCGTTGGTTCTATCTGCTCCAATAATACCGGCAACATGAGTACCGTGTTCAGGATCTGGTCCGGCAACATTCGCATTACCGTAACCAATTTCGTAAGCATCTTCGTAATTATCACCAACCATATCTCTTGGATTATATCTCACATTCAAGTGATAATTTAGTTGATTAGAGTAATATTCAATTACTTCAGCGAGCTCTTCATACATTTTATCAAAAGATTCAGCTTTCTTAAATTCATCCGATAAAACTTTTTTTGCATTGCGAGTCACATCGGTATTAGCTTTATACTTCGAAATATCATTCCCTGTAATTGGTCTCTTATCTCCAACCTTCTCTTTAATTACATTTGCAACATTCATTACTGGCGTTAAATAGTTTACAATTAATTCAGCTCTATTTCTTTTATCACTAAAACTGCTTACATAACGTCTGTATTCGTTGTACTCAATCCTCGTCATCGAGTCCATTGGAGTAATGTTAGAAGTATTTATAAATTTAGGTTGATACTTACGTACTAATCTTGTTACCTCTAAATTATCAAATTGTATATCACCAGTTGATGATCCTAAAAAATTCCAGCCATACACATCATCAATGTATCCATTACCATCATCATCAATTCCGTTTCCAGGAATTTCTTTTTCATTCTTCCAAATTACAGATTTTAAATCCTCATGTTCAATGTCCGTTCCGCCATCAATCACGGCCACTATAATCTTTCTAAGAGGAGTTTTGGATGATAATAATTCAGCATATGCTTTATTTGAGCTAATTCCAAAAAAATTATCATTTAATAAGTCCAAATGATGCCAATCCGTTCTAGATGGTTTATCGGTTTGGGCAAAAACACTTACGCTTATAAATAAGGTTATAATTAAACTAGAAAGTAATCGCTTCATGAGATTTATATTTATTTCGAAAGATATAACAAATACAACACCAATAATATTATGGTGCGCATTATGTTATACTAAAAATTACACTATTTAGTTTTTTTAATTATTTTTCACAAAAAAAGCCATTCCGATATTCATGGAATGGCTTTAGCTTTTTGGTTCAATTTGTTGAACCGTTTAATAATTTCGGCGACGACCTACTCTCCCAGGTATTACCCAAGTACCATCGGCGCTGACAGGCTTAACTTCTCTGTTCGGAATGGGAAGAGGTGGACACTGTCGCTATAATCACCTAAAATATCTTCGC
>JBGTLU010000002.1:0-158214 GCA_041743935.1 Sphingobacteriaceae bacterium | reverse complement strand
ATACAAGCATCGTGGCTTACCATTGGAAAAGAGGTAGCTCAACTATGTTTACATGCCGGAGCAAATGATTTTGGTTCTATCATGATAGAAGAAAACGTGGTTTCGGCTGCCGGTGCACCACATCGATTTACATCAAAAGGAATACAAGATGCCATCAAAGAAGCGGGATTTATACCACAATTAAGAAATCAGCAATATCAGGATAGAGAAATGCCCGAAATAATGGAACAACAAGTAATTAATTATTAGTATCTGCGGTTTGGAAAACATTGCACAACATATAGAAGCCCTAATTTTTACAGCTGAGCAAAGCATTTCTTCGCAAGAAATAGCAGGCTGCTTATCTGCTGTTTTTAATGTAGAAATAAGTTCAAACGAGGTAGAACACGAAATTTCGGAGTTGAAAGTAAAATATCAATCTCCTGATTATTTTTATGAGTTGGCATTTATCAACAACGGTTATATTTTTCTAACCAAAAAAGAATTTGCCAATACACTCAATACTCTAGTACAACAACGAAATCGCAAAAAACTTTCTACAGCTGCCATGGAGACCCTTGCCATAATCGCATACAAACAACCAATTACCAAACCCGAATTAGAACAAATAAGAGGTGTAAACTGTGATTATAGCATACAAAAGCTGCTCGATAAAGAATTAATTACCATAATTGGTAAGAGTGACGCCCCCGGAAAACCCATTTTATACGGAACTAGCGCACTTTTTATGGATTATTTCAATCTAAATTCTATAAATGATTTGCCTCAACTATCTGATATTCAGCCTATAGAAAACGAAATTGGTTCAACAAACGATATTTAACAGATTTTATTTGTATTTAATTTTTCTTTGTTCTTATTTTGAGTAAGTATTAGAAATGTTGCACTCACACTAAATCAACAGATAAATTAATAAAACATCATCCGAATATTACTGGTAATGAAATCGCCAAAGAAACCTGTACCAAAAACAAAGTTGGAAAGTGAAGCTAAAAAGCCAAAACTTAAGCCAACCAATCCCAAGGAAAACAAAAATTGGAAAAATCGTCTGATTACCGACGATGATGAAGAGGATGATTTGGATTTACCAATTGATGATTTAACTTTTGATGATGACTTTGAGGAAGACGAAGATTATTAGATAATATCCAAAACAGTATATTAAACCTCGACAAATTGTCGGGGTTTTTTTATTAATAAATGAACCAAATTAATACTTTTGAAAAAAGCCTTTTCATGCAACTAATAGAAGTACAAAGCGAAAAACACAAAACTGACTTTTTAAATGTAGCCAGAGAAATTTATAAACATGATCCGGTTTGGGTTTGCCCATTAGATACTGAAATGGAATCTATTTTTGACCCAAAGCTGAACAGTTTTCATACGCATGGAGAAATCACAAGATGGATTTTAAAGTCTGATTCTGGTAAATTGTTAGGAAGAGTTGCTGCTTTTATCAACCATAAAAAAGCCGAAAATTTTGAACAACCTACCGGAGGGATGGGGTTTTTTGAATGTATAGAAGATAAAACCGCTGCATTTTTACTTTTTGATACTTGCCAAAATTGGTTGAAAGAACGAGGAATGCAAGCGATGGACGGACCCATAAATTTTGGAGAAAATGACAAGTTTTGGGGATTACTAATCTGGGGATTCACCCACCCATCTATGGGCATGAATTACAACCCGCCTTACTACCAAAAATTTTTCGAAGAATATGGCTTCGAGATATTATACAAACAAATCACTAACCACATCGACCTAACTAAGCCTTTTCCAGAACGTTTTGCAAAAATTGCCGACTGGGTGATGAAAAAACCGGGCTACACATTTGAGCATTTAAAGGCTAAGCAATTTGATAAATATGCGGCAGATTTCATGGAGATTTATAACGATGCATGGCAAGATTTCGAGAACTTTGTACCCATTACTGCGGCCACCATCCGAGAATCTTTTCGGAAAATGAAACCCATTATGGATGAAAAAATAATTTGGTTTGCTTATTTTGAAGGAGAGCCTGTTGGCTTTATTGTTTGCATACCCGATGCAAATCAGGTACTTAAATACCTAAACGGCAAGCTAGATTTTATTGGAAAATTAAAATTCTTTTATCACATGAGAATAGCCAAAAAAATTAACAGGGTTAGAATTATCATTGGTGGTACAAAAAAAGCGTATCAAAATAAGGGGATTGAATCTGCCCTTACAAGAATATTACAGTTAGAAGTAGTACCTAGAAACACTATTCATGAGGCTGAATTATCTTGGGTTGGCGATTTTAATGAAAAAATGTTGGCCGTACATGCTGCTACTGGTGCTCACCCCGGTAAAAATCATGCAACTTATCGGTTTATTTTCCAATAAATAAGGGTGTTATAAAACAATTCTAATTATTTTTTATTAATAGTTGCAAAAAGGTTGTAGCCTCGTATATTTGCAGTCCCAAAACAAAACCGATTCCGTAGCTCAGCTGGTAGAGCAATACACTTTTAATGTATGGGTCCTGGGTTCGAGTCCCAGCGGGATCACAAAACGCCTCTCAAAATTTGAGGGGCGTTTTTATTTATTTATAATCTCTTAACAAAATTCTACTGAAGATTAAACCATTGGTTTAGGGGATAATAAACTTTAAAACATGTTATGAGTATTACTATTACTTCTTAGATTTCAATTCATCTCTAATTTCTTTAAGAGTTTCAACAATTTCATCAACTCTAAAAAAACGCAAAATAGGTTTACGGAGGATGAACAATACTGCTAAAACCACCAAAACTTTTAATGCTAAAAGTGTTGCAATGTGTAGAAAAAAGGGGACTTCAAAGAGTAGCATAGTTTATACTTTTAGGTGAACTAATCTAAAAATATTATTACAAATTTAAAGCAGAGATGCTTAATTAATTTCCGCAAAATATCTTGGGAAACAGAACACTAATAATTAAAAGAACATTGTTAGTGCCCGGAACGAGATTCGAACTCGTATGCCTGTGAAGGCGCCACCCCCTCAAGATGGTATGTCTACCAATTTCACCACCCGGGCTAAACAAATATTGCCAAATATAGTTATTACGCTAAATTAGCCCAATCGTATATTACATTTTAAAGCATTATTTTTACTAATCTAAAATTTAAGAAATGAAAAAAATATTATCCGTTTTAATGGCATTAGTTCTTTACGTAAGTGCAAATGCTCAAGACTTTAGTCAAGTTAAAATAACTACAGAAAAACTCACCGATAATATTCATGTTTTATTTGGTGCCGGAGGTAATATTGCCATATTAACAGGTCCTGATGGTACGTTACAAATAGATAATCAATATGCACCATTGAGCGAAAAAATTAAAGCAGCTATTGCAGAAATATCACCCAATCCAATAAAATTCGTCATCAACACCCATTGGCATGGCGACCATACAGGCGGAAATATCAATTTTGCGGCAGATGGTTCTATATTAATTGCGCAAGACAATGTTAGAAAAAGAATGAGCACCGATCAGTTCAATGAATTATTCAGAAGAACCACCCCTGCATCTCCAAAAGAAGCATTACCAAATATCACCTTCTCACAAAATATGCAGTTTTATTTAAATGGTGAAGAAGTAAGCGTGATGCATTTAGGTAGAGCACACACAGATGGCGATGCTATAGTTCATTTTAAAACCAGTAACATTATACACATGGGAGATAATTATTTTGCTGGTAATTACCCGTTTATTGATTTATCAAGTGGGGGTTCTGTTAAAGGGGTTATAAACACTTTTGATAGAGTTTTGGAAATGAGTAATGCCAACACGAAAATAATTCCTGGACATGGCCCTATGATGACTCCAGAAGGCGTCAAAGAGTCTAAAGCTTTATTGGAAAAAATTTATACTATTGTAGAGAAATGGGTGAAAGATGGAAAAACCCTAGAAGAAACCATTGCAGCTAATCCATTAGCAGCATATAACGAGCAGTGGGGAAAAGGATTTATCCGACCAGATGCCATGGTGATGATACTTTATAGAGATATAGTAAGCAATAAAAGCGAATGAAAATAATCTTAAAACTTCTTATAATTCTGTGTTTTTCGGGTATTGCTAATGCTCAATTACCTAAAAGCAATTTATTTTTGGCAGATATTACTTTAAATGGAAATGCAGTTAGTGTTGGAAGTTTTAAAAATATAACCAATAGAGAAGGATATAATAACCAACCGTCATTTAGTCCGGATGGTAAATATCTTTTATACACATCAGGCAAAACAATAGATACATTAATTCAAACAGACATAGTAAGATTCGATCTTTTAACCAACACCGAAAAAGTGTTAAGTAAAGACCCGAAAAATGAATATTCTCCACAAGTAACACCAGATGGTAAAAACTATTCGGTAGTATATGGTCCTGATCAAATAATACAATCTTTTAGTTTAGAAGACGGTAGTTTTACAGAGTTTGTCATAGGAGATTTAGCTTTGATTGGATATTATTGTTGGTACGATTCAACCACCTTATTCACTTTTTATTTCAGTGAAAATTTAGCCCCTTCTTTAGCCTTGTGGTACAAGGGTATTCGTTTACCAGACAGGATAATTACTACTCCAATAGGCAGATCACTTCATAAAATGCCCCATAAAGATGGCGTTAGTTATATCGAAAAGTTAAATAATGAAGAATGGTATGTTGCAGGAATATCAGATCCTTGGACAACCAACAATCTAGTTCGACTAAAAAAATTGCCTATACAATCAGAAGATATTGCTTGGGCACCAGATGGTACATTGTTTACAACTCATCAATCCAAAATATTAAAATGGAAAGAAGGGGTAGATGAAGATTGGGTGCCTGTTGCTGATTTAATTAATACAAGTAAGCAATTAACCAGAATTGCTATCAGTCCGGATGGCAAGAAAATTGTAGTTGTAGGTAATTAATTCTCTCTGTTAATAACATTTGTGGAAAAAAGCGCGTTGTTGGTGCGAAATTTAAGTAGAAACTTTAATTTTGTATAAATAACATGAAAAACCATAGTATACTTTATACCGCATACATACTTTTACTCCTACCTTTAGTAAGTATAGCCAATCCTGGCGCAATAATTGGCACATGGATGTCGGCAAGCGGAGAAGCAAAAATTGAAATTTATAAAACTGACGCATATTATTATGGTAAAATAATTTGGTTATCCGAACCTGTCGACGTAACAACAGGAAAACCGAAAGTTGACGAGAATAATCCCCAGAAATCCCTACAAAATAACCACATTATTGGATTAGAAATACTTAAAAAGTTCGAATACATAGCAAAGGATAACGTTTGGAAAAACGGAACTATTTATGATCCTAAATCAGGCAAAACCTATAAATGTATTATTACGTTAAAAGGTACAGACCAAATAGATATTAGAGGCTACATTGGTATAAGCATAATTGGCAGGACAGAAACTTGGAAAAAAATTAAAGAATAAGAAGGATGAGAAATGGATTCAGTGTGTTATGGCTTTTTTTACTAATATCCCCTCTAATTACTCTCTACGGATGCTTTGATTTAATTGGTTCATCCAGCAAAAATAACATAAGTTTAATTACCGATAACTCCAATGAAGAGCCAATTGAAATTTTCATTCCGGCTAAAGCAGCACCTGTAAGAATTGTAGGCAAAAAAATAACACAAGAAAGATTACCTTTTCCAGTTGCTAAAGTAGAACGTAAACCTGTGGTTACTGCAACAGTAGAAACGAGAGTTGCGACCAGCAAAAGAGCAGAATCTACCAACATAGGGTTAAGTTCTGTGGGTGATTTACAAGTGGGGTCATCCATAGATGTTGTTAATTCATTATTTGAAAAGCGCCGAATATATAAAGTAATGGTATTTGACCAAAGGGGCAGGTATGATAGAGTGGAAATTGCTGCAGAAAATGGGCATACCGATTATCTAATTTTAGTACCCGATTGTAGCAGCCAACCGTGCAAAATCAAGGAAATAATGGTAAAAAGCCCAAGATTTTCTACTGCACGTAACTTTAGAGTTGGTAATACACTCTCACAATTAATGAGTTTACACAATGTAGGTTTCTTGCGTTGGCTAGATGGAAATTTAGTGGTAGAATCAGAAAGCGACAAATTGATTTTCGTATTAGAAACTCGTGGGATCCCAAAAAGATGGTTTAACGAAATGAATATAAATACCCTTAGCGGAAACACCAAAATCATCTCCATTATTGTGAAAGGATAATTCAGAAAAACCTATTACAAAACGCCCCCTGACAATAAATGTCAGGGGGCGTTTTATTTAATCAATTCTGGTAACTGTAAATTCTGTTCTCCGATTGAGCTGTCTACCATCCGGATTATCTTTACCATTAGGTAAAGAATTGGGCGCAACCGGGCGAGTTTTGCCGTATCCTTTAGCAACTATCTTATTGGCATTTAGACCTTTACTCAACAAATAATCTACGCAAGATTGTGCCCTTGCTTGAGATAAGTTCATGTTATACACATCACTTCCTACACTATCTGTATGCGAAGATAACTCTACAACAATCCTAGGATTATCCATCATGATGGTAAATAATTTATCTAATTCTATTTGAGATTCTGGGCGAAGATCTGCTTTGTCAAAATCATACAATATGTTTTTTATAACTATTGGCTTATTGATTTCGAATGGAGTTAAATATACTTCACGTAAATTGATGGTGGTAGAGATATCAATATTTCTACTATCAAACCCTTTAATTTGTCCGAAATAACCTGGTTTAGAATATTCTAACCTATATTTGACTTTGGCAGGTAGTTCAAACATGTAATTACCATTTATTGGGGTAATAATAGAATCTAGGCGCCTGTTGGTTAGAGAATCTATTAAAACTACTTTTGAACTTCCCAATGGCAGTTTAGTTTCTTCGTCTATCACTATTCCTTTGATAAAAACAAAAAGTTTTTCCATATCTAATAACTCCAAGCAACAAACATTATCTCTATCTGAGCTTATTAAAAAACGTGAATTATTATCGGAAGCGATGGTAAAATACATATCATCTTGGCCAGAGTTAATAGGGTAACCCAAATTCCTTGGTTTAGCAAATTGACCAATGTTTCCTTTAGACTCAAATAAATCAAACCCACCCATACCAATTAATCCATTAGAAGAAAAAATAAGTCGATTGTTCAACGCATCAAATACTGGAGATTGTTCGTCCTCAACTGTGTTTATACTACTTCCAGCGTTAATTGGCGTACCTAAAGTACCGTCAGCATTAATCATACAATACCAAATATCGTATTTGCCAACACCGCCAGGTCTATTAGATGAATAAAGTAGATACTTACCATCTGAGGTTACAAAAGGATGTATAGAGTTGAAATTATCAACATTAACAGAGCTATTTAATTGTTCAGGGTTTGACAACGTATCCCCTGTTTTATTTGCTCTAAAAATGGCATATTGTTTTTCAGATCCGCGCTTTAGCCACCTTGTAAAATATAATGTATTGCCATCTGGACTTAATGAGGTTGCTCCTTGGTCAGTATCTTTAGGTTGATTAATGGCTAAAACTTTAAAATTATCTAATGAATATGGGTTACCGATATAAATCTGATTAGTATATGGATCAACATTCTTGGATTTAATACCTTGTGGACGGGAAGATGTAAATAAAAAATTATCCCCTCCAAGCCAAGTGGATGCGTAATTTGAGCCCACTTTGTTAATATCAGATGGTAATCTTCTTACATTATACATTCGAGGAAAATTGAGTTCAGAAATTGCAAAAGCACAGCGCTCTATTTCCATAGTAACAATGGTTCTATACTCATCTTGCAATCTATAGTTACTTCTAAATGTTAGATATTGATCTAATGCTAATTCATATTTTTGATTTGCACGTAAAGAATAAGCATACCAAAATCTGGATAATGGATACCCAGCATTTTCGAATGCCATTGCTTTTAGATACCACTCTTCGGCAGCTGTATAGTTAAAATATAATCGGTGCGATTCTGCCAAACGATAGATTACTGTTGCAAAATCATCCATAAATTTTGTATCGTTAGATGATTTATATCTATACGGAAACACTCTGCCGGTAGTATCATACCTAACATTGCCTAATGCTTTTTCATAAAATTGAGCAGCAGCATAATATTCTTTATCTGCAAATGCTCGGTCTGCTAATCGGACATAATCAACCGAGATTTGTGCCGATGCACTACCGTAAATAAACACAGTAGTTAGCATTACTAGTACAAGGATGTGTTTTTTCATGTTATAATCTTGGGCAAATGAATTTTGGATTATCTATTGTTCTCTTGCGAGTGTAGGTCAATGAAACCTCAAGGCCTCCTCTTGAGTTCGTGGCGGGTGTAAGGGTAGATGTATTAAAATCATAACTTAGCCCAATTGCAAGATCTTTAATAATTAATCCTGCGTGAATGATGGATGCATCATCTATCCGGTAATTACCGCCTAACAGAAAACTTGTCCCAGGCGCATTTAAATTAAACTGTGTGGTTAATCCCAACGCTATTTCTTGTGCTTTACGTTGAGTCATGAATAAGGCCATAGGTGTAATTTCTAAGCCTTTGTTTACCTTTAACCTAACTCCTGCATGCGCAACAATTCTTTTAGGCAGATTAAATCCTGAAGAATTAGTAAATGACTCATCCGTTTCTATTAAGTGATAAATAGCACCCCCGGCAAAAACATTTGCCCTAGCAAACGGATTACCATCAAAAACTAAAAATCCCGCATTGGCATCCGGTAATGTTTTAGAACCCATTTGAACAGCATCATTGCTAGGCCCTGATGGATCTACACCTCCTACTCCATCAAATTGATCATCAAAAATAGCATCGTTCAAGTTTAAACTCCTATGAATAATTCCAGCTTGTAATCCAAAAGATAACCCGCCATAACCATACTTACCAAAACTTACGATGTAAGATGCAGAACCAAGTAAATTCAGATTATTATAACTAACCTCTCCGGCATGTTGGTTTATTGCTAAAAATCCTAAACCTAATCTGCCCACGGGTAAATCAAATGTTACGGCCGAAGTAGTATACGGAGTAGAAATACTTTTCCATTGGCTTTTTTGATTTGCTGCCACCCTAAATTCACCATCGTGCATGGCAGTTAAAGCTGGGTTCAATAATAATGGCGAGGCATAGTATTGGGAAAAATGCGGGTCTTGTGCTTTAACAACTATTGTTGAAAAAACTAGAACTATTATTAAGGTTATTTTGATTGATGTTTTCATTGTCTTTCTAGTAAATGATTATCTGACTAATGTTACAGTTCCTTTTTGGCTTGCTTTTGTACCGTCAATGAGGGTTGCTTCAACGGTGTAAACAAATACACCCGTTGGTTGTAACTCCCCTTTAAAAGTGCCGTCCCATCCTACATTCGGGTCGTTTGTTTTAAATACCAACTCACCCCATTGATTAAATACTTGAAAATCTATGGCAGATATTTTTCCCCTAACAAAGAATACATCATTTACTCCATCGCCATTAGGGGTGAAAATATTTGGAATAAATAAACCACCAACTGGAGCAGTTGTTAAACTTACTGAATTAGAAGCATCGCTATTAGCACAAGTAATGATTGCTATCGCTCTTACTATTAAGGTTACGGTTGTATTTAACTGTAATCCTGCAATGGAATGGCTTAATCCCTGAGGACCAGAGCTAGGTGCTACAAAACTTTGTCCGCCATCTACACTTATCTGATATCCAATTGCTCCCGGTACAGCATTCCATCTCCAGTTTACCGTGTTACTAGTAACTACACCTGCTTGCAATACAGGGGCTTGTAATTTTTGAATAATAGTTGCAGTTACACTCGTTCTGGCAATGCTTGCACACTGGTTTGCATTAAATGCTTCTACAAAATAAGTAGTAGTAGCATTTAGAACTGGTGTAGTAAACGTGGTTCCAGTAAATATTAGACTTCCGCCAGATGCCGTTGTAAACCAACGATAAGTGAGCATTGGATCAGGATTAGCAATCTGAAAGGTTGCAGATTGGCCTGCACAAATCATTTGATTTGCACTTACTACTGTAGCATTTGGTGGTAGCGGATTCACATTGACAGATACCGCTGTTCTATTATTACTTACACAACCACCACTAGAAACAGCCTCTGCATAATAGGTTATGGATGAAGTTAAAATTGGTGTGGTAAACGTTGTTCCAGTGAATAACAAATTTCCTCCATTAGGTGCATCAAACCATCTAATAATAGTACCTGCTTCTGAAGCTCTTGCTGGTATAACAGCACGTTGTCCAGAACAAATATTATTATTAAATGGCTCTATTAATGGTTGGGCTGGTCTAGGATTTACAACTATGGTAACTCCTGCTCTAGATGTACTAACGCAAACTCCATTAGATAATGCTTCTACATAAAATGTGGTAGTAGCAGTTAATGGATTTGTGGTAAATACTTCTCCAGTAAATAACAAGTTGCCGCCATTTGGAGCATCAAACCATCTGTAAGAAACATTTAAACCAGAACCACTGGCACGTATTACAGCTACTTCTCCCGAACAAATGGTTGCATTGTCTGCAATTGCTGTTGGTACAGGTGGAACTGGTATTACATTAACGGTTACTTGTGTTCTTGTTGCTGAATTACATTGAGATACATTCCCTACCGCTTCAACAAAATAGATGGTAGTAGTATTTAACTGAGGTGTAGTAAAAGTCGCACCAACAAATACTAAACCGCCGGTTTGATTATACCAGAGGAAAGTAACATTAGGTGTTGCAGAACTAGCAGTTATGGTTGCCGTACTTCCGGCACATATAGTTGGACTATTGTTATCAACGGTTGGAGGTAAAGGTCTTTCATTTACAATAACTGGAACCTCAGTTCTTGGGCTACTTGCACACATACTAGTTAACGAAACCGCCTCCACAAAATAACTTCTGCTTGCTTGTAACGCAGGTGTTGTAAATGCAGCGCCGGTAAATATTGGGGTAGATGCCGAAGCAGTTTCGTACCATCTAAACTCTACGTTTGGTGTAGTAGATGTTACAACCAAAGTTGCCGATTGTCCTTGACATATTTCATTTGTACCAGGGGTAAGTAAGGGTGCATTTGGTCTTGGGGTAACGGTTACTGTAACTGGTGTTCTGGAAGCAGAGACACATCCGGTAATATTAGATACCACTGAAACATAGAATGTTGTGTTAACAGTAAGTGCAGGTGTTGTAAACATGGCACCGGTAAATATCGATGTTCCGCCTGTTGGTGCCGTAAACCATTCGAATCTAACATTAGGTGTTGTACTAGATGCTGTTAATAATGCTGATTCTCCGCTACATACAATCGGGGTATTGTTAATAACCGTTGCAATCGCAGGTTTATCACTAACAGTAACTTGTACACTTGTACGGGATAAGCTAGCGCAATTTAACGAAGTAGTTGCTTGTACATAATAAATGGTATTTACAGCAGGAGAAACTGTAAAATTCGGGCCAGTAGCCACAGCAACTCCACCGGTTGGCTCTAAGAACCAAGTATAAACCAGTGTTGCATCCGGATTACTTACCATTAATGTTACATTATCACCAGGACAAATAGCTACATTATTACTTACAACTTGAGGCGCAACTGGGGTTGGGTTAACAATTACATTAACTGCAACTCTGGCTGAAGAAGGACAATTAGCTAATGTATCTGTCGCTTCTGTATAATACGTTGTATTGGTATTTAATATTGGGGTGATAAATGTATTTCCGGTAAACAATGGCACACCTCCAGTTGGTAATGCAAACCAACGTACAACTACATTTGGTTGATTTACTGTTGCTGTTAATGTTGCCGTGTTCATCGCACAAATCGTAACCGGATTGGTTGCAACTACTGGTGGGGTTGGTGTAGGTACTATAGTAACAGTTACAGGAATACGATTAGGATTTGCACATCCTGAATTGGTGTATGTAGATTGAGCATAATACGTAGTAGTAGCATTTAGCACTGGAGTGGTAAAATCTCCTGTTGCTAATAAATTGCCACCAGTTGGTGCATCAAACCATTGAACTACAGCACCTGCAGGTGCTGTTGCACGCAATACAGTAGAAGTACCTGCGCAAATTGAAGTAACATTAGTAGGATTTAATATTGGTGGTGCTAAACGATTAACACATACAGAATACAATCTTACAAAAGGCAATGCGGTAAGTAATCCGCCATTCATTCTAACGATTACCCGATCAAATGCACCTCCCGGATTAAATGTTACAATAAATCGGGTGGAATTTTCTAGCAATCTAACAGCTATGGTAGATAATGGCGTTACATCATTATTTGGAACTGCACCTAAAAGGGATTCCATTTCTATTTGACCTAAAATATTGGCATCGATGATGTTATTAGGTAATTCAAAAATTACGGTCACATTATCATCAGAACAAGCATCGTTAGCAAAAATTATTTCTTGCTCTGCAAATGAATCTAACAAACCAACCGTAATAAATAGTTCTGAGAAGTTTCCAGGATCATTATCAATTATATTCTCTGGATTACGAACCCCTGCTTCCACAACACCGGGAATCAACGCTGACGCTCTCGGGATTTGAGCAATTCCATTCTCACATAAATCTGGCAATGTAGCCGTCATCACTTCTCTTACACATGCCCCATGAATATTTAATGAACTTAATAAACCTAAAACTCCTCCATTTAAACGAATAGAAACCCTGTCGAATGGTTTAGTTGGCCTTAATACAATGGCATAAACAGGTGTATTTCCTAAACCTGGTAAAATGGTATTGTCTATTAATGATATGTTGCTTGATGTAACGTTAATTTGGTCGTTATTTGGATTTCCAGGACCGTTTATAGTTTCGATAGTGACATTACCCAATAAACTTAAACTCACCAAGTTTTGAGCATTGCTTAAGAACACAATCAATGAATCTCCTGGCTGTAATATTGACGGGAAGATAAGTGTTTGCTCTACACTACCAATTAATCCTAAACTTACATTTAAAGTAGAAAATGTTGTTACATCACCATCAACTGCATTTCCAGCATTTTCCACCGGTGTAATTAAGGGCGCAACTATACCTGCGGTTGAATTTGATTCTGTAGATGCTTGTATATCACAAACTGCCGGGTCAAACGGATCAAATGCCCTACGACAAACATCGTAGATATTTAATGAGTTGAATGCACTTAATAGTCCTGCGCTTAATCTTATTTCTAATCGGTCGAAAATGGCCGTTGGTTGTATGAGTAATTCGTATTTGCTGCTACCAGGGATTGGAATTAATCTTAAGTTTTGAGCTTGTACTGCTTGTCTATCGTTATTAAAAGTATTTCCTAAAAACGTAGCAACGGTTAATTCAGAAAGTAAACTTGCATCTAATAAACCAGTAGGGTTTTCTAAAATTAAGCTTACAAATTCAGCTCCCATACTTGGTGCACTCCAAACAAAGGTTTGTTGCACAAAAGCCGTAGGTAGCACTCCAACATTTAGTTGTAAGGTGGAAAATGTGGAGAAATCATTGTCAATTGCAAAATTCTGATTAAGAACATCACAACTTAAACACAATGCAGGTAATGGAGAAATTGCTTTTTCGGAAGCAAATGGCTTCTCGCAACCATCTGCACCAGGTGGAACAATTGGGGCATTGCCAGCTGCTAAACAAACTTGGAATATTCGTACAGAATTTAATAAACCGAGTAGTCCTCCTGTTAATTCAATCTCAATTCTATCAAACCTTTTAGTTGGTACGAATTGGATTAAAAATCGATTAGTTCCTTGCAAAGCGCCAACTTTTGCACCTAACAAAGTGAAAGTATCGTTATTGCTTAGTTCTCCTAAAGAGGTTCTGGCAACTAAATTTGTAATTAAAGATAAATCTGCCACCAAGCCTTGATCTTCTATTACTATATTGATAGTATCCCCTACATTTGCAATTCTATCAAATCGTATAGTTTGGCTGGCAGAAATTTGCTCGAGCAAACCAAGTGTTACAGACAAAGTGGTAAAATTATTAGGGTCGGCATCTATTACTGCATCCGGATTAATTACTTGCGCCAATAAAGGAGTGGCAGTGCTAGTTTGTTCTACTCCATTTACACACATTGTTGGTGCTGGTACCCTGGTTATTTCTTGTACGCAAGCACCAAAAATATCTAAGTTGCTATTGATTGAAACCAAACCACCATTAATACTTATGGAAACCCTGTCGTATGCCTTAGTTGGACGAATAACCACTACAAATCGGGCGTTACCATCCACAATTGGATCTGTGTTTAAAAGTTTTAAATTATTGGCATCGATGGTAAAATTATCATTGTTTGAATTACCTGCACCGTTTAAACTATTGATAGTAACATTTGCTAATAACCCAAGATTTAATGTATTAAACTGAGCACCTAAAACGATAGCAATCGAATCTCCTGGTTGAAAATTTTCTGGGAAAATTAACGTTTGCTGAATAGAAGTAGTTAATAAACCTGCTGTTAAACTTAATGTACTAGAGGTTTCATAATCTCCATCAACTGCATTGTTCGGATTTGTAACCGTAGCCAAACCGGGAATTGGTGGAATTATACCGCCAACCGAATTCGTTTGAGCATTTGCTTGTTCTGAACATAAAGCTCCTATTGTAGTTAAATTTATGTCCTGCAAACAAATACTGTATACATGAACGGTTTCTAATAAACCAACTAATCCTCCTTTGAGTCTTAATTCTACGGCATCAAAATTTACTCCTGGTGCAAAAATTACTTCGTATTTAAAACTACCGGGTATGGGTAGTAATCTTATATTATTATCCGTTAACGTGAGTACATCCGCATTGGATATTCCGCCTAAATAACTTCGTATGGTTAGGTTACCTAATAAATTTGCATCAAGCAAACCAACTGGCGATTCTATTACGGCTGTAACTACTTTTCCTGGGGTATTTACTTGCGAAAAATTGTATCGGTGTGCAATAAAAGGGCCTTCTCCAACTCCCGGAATTCCTAATAATGCTGCTGTTATTCTTATCTGAGCGAAGGAATTATCGTTATTATCAATGGCAAATTCCGGATTTTCAACGGTACATGCAACACATAAACCTTCTGTTCTTACTTGTTGGCTAACCGGTCTGTCACAACCAGGGTTTTGTATAATGGGTATAGGCACCGTGTATGCACTATAAATTCTCAAACTCGTGAGTACGCCAACTACAGCATTTAAACGTATGGTTACTCTATCAAACGCTTTTTGCGGACGGTAAGCAACCTGAAATATTTCGGCTCCGCTGTTTAATATTTTAATGTTGGATGCACTTAATGAAACTGGATCATTATTTTGTACACCTGCTAAAGAGGTTGTAAGGATAATTCTTCCTAATAGATTTGCATCTAAAATGGCGTTTGGATCTTGCAGTTGGATAACCAACGAATCTTGTGCAGATGCTGGCGTTCCAAAAATTAAAGTTTGCGAAGCAAAAGCATCAATTAATGCAACATTTAAGCGCAGAGTAGTAAAATCATTTAAACTTGGAGTAACTGCATTATTAGGATTAACAACCTCGCAGGTTTTAATTCCTAGCAATTCTATGCATCCTAATCCTCCAGTAGTGTTTGTTTGTGCTCCAGCAAATTGACGGCTCTGAGCAAATGATTGATTGGCATTTAGAAACAGGAAGAATCCCGTTACTAATAATAGTAGACGTTTTATCATAAGTACGTTAATTAAAAAAACGATGCAAGAGAGCGTATGCACCTAAAACCAAATGCAGAGAGAAAGCCAGTGCAAAAAATTTTCAGTTTGAGAAACTAAAATAGATTAACCAAATATATAAGAATATAACTAGAATTAAAAAATATATTTTTTATAAATTTTTAATTTCTTTCGGTTAACTTTTTATTTTTAAAAGAAAACCCCTCCAGTATAATACTGAAGGGGTTTCTTAACACAACAACCTACTAAACCTAATTATTAACTTAAATAGATATTCTTTTTAATTTAACTTTTAGTTGATATACCAGGTAATACATTACCGGTACTAATATCAATGTTAGAAACGTACCAAAAAGTAAGCCAAAAATTAAAGTCCATGAAAGTGGGCCCCAAAATGCTACATTATCTCCACCAAAATATAAGTTAGGGTTTAGTTCAGAAAATAGGGTAACGAAATCTATGTTTAATCCTACTGCTAATGGAATTAATCCCAACATGGTAGATGTAGCGGTAAGAATAACAGGGGTCATCCGGGTTTTTCCGGCCTCAATTACCGCTTCTCTCACTTCCATTCCTTGTTCCATGAGTAAATCAATAAATTCTACTAAAATGATACCGTTCCTGACTACTATTCCACCTAATGCTACTATTCCAATTCCGGTCATCACTACCGACATGTCCATTTGAAAAACGATAAAACCTAGCAAAACTCCTATGATACTGAACACAATTTCGGACAGTATAATGAGCGGCTTACTCAGAGAGTTAAATTGAATAACCAATATCATAAACATCAACCCAAACGATATTAATAAGGCAGTTACCAAAAAAGCTCCTGTTTCTGCTTGTTCCTCTTGTTCGCCAGTCATTTTAATGGTGACTTCAGGTGATTTTTGAAATTCATTTATTACATTTTGTATTTCGGCAACTACTTCATTTGCGTTAGCGTTAGATAATACATTGGATGAAAGTGTTATCACTCTTTTCTGATCAATCCGCTTTATTCCTGCAAAAGAATTAGTGTATTGTATATCAGCAACGGATGCTAATGGAATTTGACGAATAGCTCCTCCCATGTTCATATCACGGAAGGTTATTTTCATGTTGAGTAGGGTATTAATATTATTTCGCTGATTTTCCTGTAGCCTTAATTCTATGGGGTGCTCATCATTTTCATCTCTAAATTTAGAAATTTCTTTGCCGAACAATGCGGTACGTAATTCTACACCAATTTGCGATGTGGATATTCCTTCTCTGTTTGCTCTCTCTCTGTTGATATTAACTATAATTTCGGGTTTATTATTCTGAAAATCCGATTTCAACTCTTCTACACCAACAATTTGTTTGGCATCTAAATAACGTTTTAAGTTTTCGGCAGTAGCTACTAGCTCATTAAAATCTTCGCTTATAATTTCAATGTTAATTGGTTTTCCCGTTGGTGGGCCGTTTTGTTCTTGATCAACAGAAATCTCTACTCCTCCTATTCCTTTTACGGCTTCTCGTATTTTATCCAGATAATCTCTGGTAGATTGACCATTTCTTCTGGCAAAATCAACAAATGCAACGGTTACTTTTCCCAGATGCGGATTGGCACTAAAATTTCCACCAAGCTGGTCTTCACTAGCCCCAACTGCTACGTTTGCAATAACTGATTCAACCATTGGATTATCTTTACCTAATACATTAAACACCCTTTCTTCTACAATTTTGGTGATAGAATCGGTGACTTTTTGGTCTGTACCAATTGGCATACGAACGTAGGTATATACAAAATTAGGATCGCTGGTTGGAAAGAAAACCACCTTTGGCCCTGCAATGGCAAAAAGTATAATGGTAAAAACGAATAGAACGAATACAGCAAATAACATGGTTATTGGCCGATAACCTTGAATTACCCAATCCATGGTTTTTTTATATTGACTTTGAACTTTAGGCCAAGCATTGTTTTGGAAACTGCGTATCCATTTTACCAGAATAAATTTATTCAACGCATATAATCCGAAAAGGAAAAGGGTGAAATTTCCCATTCCTATCGACCCAAAGACATAAAATATTAGTGCTAATGAAGTAAAAACAACCCCAGTTATTTTAAATTTTTTGTCGGATTTAGGTTTTTCATTTGGATTGTGGGCCTTCATGAAATCTACAGCAAACACCGGATTTATGATGTAGGCAACCAACAGAGAAGCCAATAAGGTGATGATTAAAGTTACTGGCAGATATACCATGAACTCTCCAATTACCCCCTTCCAGAAAGCAAGTGGTATAAATGGAGCTAAAGTGGTAAGTGTACCCGAAAAAACCGGCATAAAAACTTCTCCAGCAGCCATTTTTGCCGCTTTTTTAATTGGCATGGCTCCGTTATCGAATATACGGTGTGTATTTTCTACTACTACAATGGCATCATCAACTACAATTCCTAATGCTAAAAGGAAAGAGAACAATACGATCATGTTTAGGGAAAATCCTAAACTCGGAAAAACTAAAAAAGCAATAAAACAGGATAAAGGAACAGCTAATGCAACAAATATGGCATTGGTTGCTCCCATGAAGAACATCAAAATAATGGTAACTAGAATAAATCCGATGATGATGGTATTAATTAAATCGTGTAATGTTATTCTGGTTTGTTTAGATTGATCGGCTGTAACTACTACATTTAAACCTTCCGGAAAGGTATTTGTACGCATATCCGTAATGATTTCCTGAATTTTATCGGAAGCATCTATCAAGTTTTCACCGCTTCGTTTTACTACATTGAGTGTGATTACGTTTTTTCCGTTTAAACGTGCATAGCTTTCTTTTTCTTTGAAGGTATCTTTTACTTCTGCTATATCAC
The DNA here is from genome assembly GCA_041743935.1 of Sphingobacteriaceae bacterium. Taxonomy (GTDB): domain Bacteria; phylum Bacteroidota; class Bacteroidia; order Sphingobacteriales; family Sphingobacteriaceae; genus JBGTLU01. Next base: position 139,702 of record JBGTLU010000002.1, on the reverse strand, counting down.
TTAGGTAGATGAGCGCTCCGGTCATGGAACTGATAACTATGTTGCCTATTTTATTGGCATCTTTAAACTCGCCCACAATGTTTAGCGAGCGTTTCATCCCATCCATAGAAAGCTGACCGCCAGAAATGGTTCTATTTTCACTGGCTACGGCACGCTCAATATCGCCAAAGGTTATGTTGGCGGCTTCCATCTTAAATAAATCTACATTAATTTGAATTTCTCTATCTAAAGCACCTACCAAATCTACCCGTGTAATTTCTTTTAATCCTTCTATGCGGTCTTTCATATCATCCGCATAATTTTTAAGGCTCTGCAAATCAAAATCGCCATAAATATTTATGTTCATGATAGGAATTTGAGAAACATCAATCTCTATAATTTGAGGGTCTTGAGGTAAATCGTTTGGCAAATCCGGACGGGCTCTATCCACTGCATCTTTTACTTTTTGCTTGGCTTCTGCAACATCTACATCTGTATTAAACTCTACAATTACATTCGAAAAGTCTTGTAAAGAATTGGAGGTTACTTTTTTTACCCCGCTTATTGCTTTTACTTGTTTTTCAATGGGTTTAGATACGAGGTTTTCCATATCACCCGGAGAGGTTCCTGGATAGGCTGTGGAAACATATAATTGCGGAAACACAACTTCCGGAAAGTTTTCTTTTGGTAAGCTGATGTATGCAAAAATGCCTGCTAATGTTATAATTACCGTGGCAATGTATATGCTGGTTTTATTGTCAATTGACCAAGAACTTGGACCAAATTCTTTAAACTTATCTTTCATTTAATTGCTTTATTAAGCTTTTTAATTAAAATCTAATTTCTTCTCCTTCGTTTAATCCCTGATTGCCGGCTTTAATGATGATATCATTTTTTGTTAAGCCCGATTCTATCTCTACATTATCGTTATACGTCATTCCTGTAACAATAACTCGCTTTTTTGCAATCATTTTATCTCCTGATTTTTCTGCTACCATCACAAATTTTTCGTTGTTTAAAGTTTGGATAAGATTAACCGGTAGGATTACAGCATTAGCTTTTGTGTAATCATTGATTTTGAAAATTGCAATCATGTTGGGACGATATATTGCTTCACTGGTTAATGTAGATTCTACTGTAAACGTTCTAGTCATGGCATCAATAGAGCGAGATACAAAAGTTAGCTTTGAGTTTATTTCCTTTGGGATATCCGGAAATTGGATAACTGTTGCGTCGCCTACTTTTACCTTGCTTATTTGCGATTCGGCAATATTTGCCTTTGCTTTTAGTCTCGAGAAATTTACCACTCGGAATGCGGGCACTCCTGGTCCGGTATTCTCCCCTACTCTAGCATCAATTTTATCAATAGTACCATTAAACGGGGCACGAATTCGGGTTAGCTCTAACTGAGCGTTTAAAGTAGCTACTCTTTGTTTAAGGCTTTCCATGTTGTTTTTGGCAGACAAAAATTGCACTTCGGAACCAATGCCTTGGTCCCATAAATTTTTCTGACGTTCGTATAATGTGGTGGCTAAAGCTAATGCCGTTTTTGCCTCTTCCACTGAACTTCGTAGCACTCCATTATCTATCTCTGCAAGTAATTGATTTTTGCTTACTCGTTGCCCTTCTCTTACGTTTACAGAAATAATTACTCCAGGTGTACGTGCAGAAACATTAGCATTTTCTACTGCATCTACTTTCCCTTGTACTTCTATAAAATGTTTGAAGGTTTGTAATTGAATGGTATCTACCTCTACGTATTTAAACTTATTTTCAACCACAATACCTTCATTTGCAATTTCTGCTTCGAGTTTTTTAATTTCAACATCGAGTTTAATTTGCTCAGCTTTTAGTTTTTCTAATTGGGCTACTTTGTCTGTTGAATTATCATTACAAGCAACAAATAGTATAGAAATAAATGCTATGTAAATTAATTTGAGGGGGTTCATATATATGGATTTCAATTGTTAATTAATTTTTCCGGTGGCTTTTAATAATTCTGTTTTGGCAATCAATGCATCAAATAATGCACTTAAGTAGTTGTTCTGTGCTTCTTTTAATGAAGTTTCGGCAGTTGTTACTTCTAAACTGGAACCTACTCCTTCATCAAACTTGATTTTACTTATCCGATAGATCTCACTAGCCAATTGAATGTTCTGTTTTTGATTTTCTAGAGATTGTACACTTGTAATGTAATTGGTTGCTGCATTACTCACTTCAATTTTAATGGAACTTTCTAGTTTAAATAAATCGTTTTTTGATTTTTCTACTACTAATTTGGCTTGCTTAATACGTTGTTGTTTTTGGAAACCACCAATTAATGGAAGCGTAACCCTTAAACCAACAACCGTTGTTGGGAAGCTGTTTGCATCGCCATTAAATATGCTCTTAAACTCATCGGTTTGTATGGATTTATTGGTGTTGGCAAAACCCGAAATAGCTGGCAAAAACGTTACTTTTTCTCTTTTTAACTCTAATTTATTTAACTCAAAAACGGTGTTAAAAACAGAATACTCAATTCTATCGTTCGGGTTTACATCTATTCCTAAATCGGCTAATGGCTCAAAAGTTAAATCGTTTGCGGTTTGCTTTAATTTGAGTTCATCGTCTATGTTCATCCCCATCTGGAATTTAAGTAAATCAATACCTAAAGCCGCAAATTGTTGTGCTCTATCTCTTTCTGTTATCAGGTTATTATAAAGTACACGAATTCTATCCACATCAATTTTTTCGGCAAAACCGTTTTTAAATAGTTGATCTGTTTCATTTAAAACTATGGTTAATCTCGCCACATTAGCATCCAACAGAGTTAACCGTTCTGTATTTACTATTACAGAATAGTAGGCTTTAGAAACTGCAACGGCAGTTTCTACTTTGGTGCGTTGCAAAATTTTATTTGATAGCTGTTTAAACGTTGCAGCTGCTTGTAATCCAACTAAATAATTACCATCAAAAAGTAATTGTGTTGCTTCCAAACCGTAAACTGTATTGAACTTAGTACCAAATTTAACCGGAACGGTAGTACCTGTAGGTTGTCCGAAAAATTCTCCGGGTAAAAGTGTGGTAGGGCGTTTCAGAAAATCTTGGAAATTTAGATTTGCGGTAACTTGTGGCAATCCGATTCCGATGGTTTCTTTAACTTTTGATACAGCAATTGCTACATCCAAATTGGCATTTAATACATCCGTTTGGTTTACATAAGCAAATTCTATACAATCATCTAAATCAAAAACAAAGGTTTTTTTGGTTGAAGTTTGAGCTATAATGCTGGATGAAAATCCTATTACAGTTAAGAGTAATAGTAGGAGTTTTTTCATGTTATTCTTCTTCGTTTATTTTTAAATATTTATTGATTAGTTTATGCCCTTTTAAAGTAGAGATTCCGTGCATGTAATGATCGGTAAGTTGTATTAAAACCTGACGAATATCAAACCTATCTGGAGTAAAATGTTGTGGACTAAATGCCAGATCTATTAAAATCAACCTCACTTGAGCAATAATATCAATGTCAATATCCTTCCTGTAATACCCCTCTGCAATGCCTCTTCTTAGATTTTCTTTTATTTTTCCGAAAGCATATTCATCCCTAAATGTTTTGAAAATAATCCAAGCTTTAGGATGATATTTTTGTAAATCATAATAAACAGCCGGAGTTACTCTACTCACCATTTGCTCCATGGCTTCTAGCACATTTAAAATTTCTTCAATTGCATTGTTAGATTTGTTACTTACAATTTTGAGCATTTGCACCTGGGCTTCCATTTTAAGTGCAGTTAATTGCTCTACCAAATTGCTTTTATTCTTAAAATATTGATAAATGGTTTTTTTGGATATTCCCATGTGCTTGGCAATATCATCCATGGTGATAGTTTTAATACCGTATTTGATGAATAAATCATCTGCTTCCAGCATTATTCTTTCTTTAACTTCCATACTCACAAATTTAATCCACACAAAACTATAGAAACATTTTTTATATTTTATGTTTCCGATAAGAATTATTTGTAAAGGTTTTGTTAACAAAAAACCCCGATGAAAATTCCATCGGGGTTTTTTGTAGAGCGTTAGTATTGTGAATTATTGAATGACTATTTTATGAGAGTTAATACCCGATTTAGATTTAACTAATAACTGATAGACACCTTTTGGCAAATCTTGCAATTCTAACTTAGTATTACCTTGGGCTACGTTCATAGATTTAATAGTTTGCCCGAAAACATTGGTAACTTCTACTGTATATTCAGAACGCATGGGTTCGTTTATACTTAAAGTAAAAATACCATTGCTTGGATTTGGATAGGTAGAAATAGATATGTTTTTATTGATTTTAGAATTGACAGAAGACGTACCGGAAACAACATACGTTTGAACTGTATCAGATGTAGACGGAGTAGTACCTGATTGTGCAGATACAATACCAGTTACAAAAACTGGATTTCCTTCATAATAACCAATATCATCTATGTACCAACCATCGGCACCAGTGCCTACATCCGCACCAAATCTATACCTAATAAATACCGCCTGACCGGCAAATGAACCTAAATCTACTTCGGTTAAAACAAACCTATTGGAACGACCTGAATAACAAAAAACATCAGAACCCAAAAGAGAAGCGGTAGGTACCGGAACTCCTAATATTGGGCTTGTTAAAGGAATAAAGCTATTATATGGATTTTTGGTAATAAATTCACCTAAGTCTTCCCATTGCAATTCATCGGTAGAGATTTCTATAACTCCACCATCAAATCCGGCTTCCATATCAAAAAAATGACGGAAAGAAAACTTAGTGTTTGCCGTTGCATTATAAGCCGTAGACAGTTGTAAGGTAGTGGATGCGAATTGATCTGGGTCTGGCATAAACCAAGAATTAGCTCCACTATAGGCGCGGGTGGATACTATTTCCCAACCTGGAAGTTCAGGAACATTACCAACAGGTACTAAAGCATTATCTGCAAACCAATTACCATCTCCACCTTCAACGTTATCAAAAAATGTAAAATTTGTACTTTGAGTAGAAATTACCATTACTTTAAACGATAGGTCTCTAGATCCAAGTAACGCTAAAGAGATGGGTGCAAAATTCAATGTATTACCTGTTAATGTTGCAGGAGCTGAAGCAGAACCTACAACGTAAACGGAACCTACAGGAATTTGTGCCGTTACATTTACACTTGGTAAAGCGCTGGGTGTAATATTAGTAACCTTAACATTGTATGTTATTTGTTCGCCAGCTTTGGCTCTACTTTCGGCAGAAACCACCACTCTTAACGGTGTAGTTTGGGCCAATAGAATTAAGGGTAGCATGCAAACAAAACAAATGACAATAAGAGAGTAGAGTTTTTTCATATCGTTAATTTTTATTTGAGACACTAAAATAAGAATCAGGAAACTTTAATCCAAGCATAAATTTAAACGCCCTTGTAATCTACTGATTACAAGGGTGTTTAAATTGAATTAATGGAAACTTTACTGAATAATCAATCTTTCAGTTCGTATTCCTTCTTTCCCTTTCATAGTAATGGTATAAATACCCTTAGGTAAGGTAGAGGCATCAATTCTAATTTGACCATTTATTATAGTTGGATCTAATTTCATCACACTTTGTCCAAACATATTGCTTATTTCAATTTCATTTATTGAAGAAGCATTTTTGTTGAACATAAGCGTAAATAAACCATCAGTTGTAGGATTTGGGAACATTCTGAACTCATAAGCAGAAGCTCTTCTATCGTTTACAGAAGTTGGCACATCGGTTACTAAAACTTTTGTGCTATCAGTACCAGTAATTTGTCCGGCAGTTAAATTTACTCTTGCATTAAGTTCAACAACAGGTTCTACATAAAAGAACATATCATCTACATACCATCCTTCTCCTGCTGATAATACATCCGAAGCGAAACGGTAGCGAATTCTAATATTTTGACCTGCAAATGAATTTAAATCTGCGATAGTTTGGATGAAGCCACCAGAACTGCCAGTATATGCCGGTCCTTGAATTGGAGATGCATTTTCTGCCGGAATCTCTCCATTGTATCCATTTTGAGTAAAGTTTGGTCCTAAATCAGTCCATACAGTACCATTGGTAGAAATTTCTACAACACCTCCATCAAATCCTTCTTCGGTATTATAGAAATGCCAGAAACTAAGTTTCATGTTTGGTACTACCGTTATAGGATTAGTTAAAGTTAGTGTAGCATTTGAAAACCCATCTGGATCTGGCATAAACCAAGATTTAGTTCCGCTTTTAGCTTTTGTTGATACAATTGACCAATTGCCAGTGGTAGTTGCAGGTGTGCCAGGTATAGTAACTTGTCCGACAGTCCATTTGCTACCTCCAGACTCTACGTTATCTAAAAATTTAACAGTAGTTGCCTCTGTTGTATTAGCCGTTGCTCTGAATGATAATACTTTAGTGGTTGATGGGTTAATGGTTAAAAACGGAAAGCGAACTTTACCGTTAGAAAACTGACCGCCATCTGAAATACTGCTGTTCACTACGTTTAATCCTTGATCTAATGTTGAATTAACCTCTATAGCTTGGATAGGATTTAAAGTAGAGTTAGTAACTGTTACGTTATAAGTAACATCAGCACCTTTAACTACAGGATTTGGTGTTGCGTCTAATTTTACAGTTAATGAACCTCCGGCAACTAAATCTGGCGGCAAATCAAATGCTTCTTCGTTATCTACCAAGTTTCCAGCTTTTGCACTAAAACCTAAACCTCTTTTTGCAAATGCGGTCCAGATTTCGCGTAAGTTAGCGCCATTATTATTTGCTATATCGGCTGCAATAATTGCATCCCTTGAAGTGATAAAGTTTGGAGCACAAGGCTGAAGTTTTAAACCGTCCATTACTAATTGTAAGGCTATGTTATTTCCTCCCTTTCCAAAATATTTATCATCATCATAACCATATTTATCTACTAAATTCCAATACATTTCCCATAATACGGTAGCAAACATAAATCCTACACCGTGAGGTACAGTAATTTCAGGTCGACCCATCATGGCATAGGTATATTCGTTTACACCCATGTCTGTTGTATATGGTCTTGGTCGGATACCACCTCCAGTAGGGGGCTGACTAACCACATAAGTTGCCAAACCACGTGCTGTAGTTCTAGTTTGTCCTGGTGCTGCTGTCATATATAATCCGAAGAAATCTGACCACCCTTCACCAGCTTGTTGGCTACCTGACAAACAAGAAGTATTTGGACCACCTGTTAAACGAATAGAAACGGAGTGACCATATTCGTGAGCTATGATGGTATTATCAAAATCACCATCGCGTAAAACAAGCGGACCACCTGGTGAAGATAATGTTACGTTTACATCACCTGCTGCCATAGCTGCTAATAATTTGTCTCCATCGGCCTGAGAAATCATAATGGCCGGTATCATAGTAATTAAAGCATTAGTTTGACCGCCACCCATAGAAATTGGAGCAGCAGCAGAATTATTAATTACAATTACTGCAGTAGCACCAGATAATTGTGCATTACTTACTTTTTCAACAAAAGAACAAGAACCACGTTTTACAACAGCGATATTACCAGTAATTGCTGCGGTATTGTTAAATCTAGCCGGGACAAATACAGTTGGAACAGGATCTGGTAAGGTTGGGATTGGCAATGGTTCGCCAGTGGGATTTGGTCCGCAACCTAATTCAGGATCTGCTAATACTAGTTTACCTGTAACACCTGTCTCATTCAATGAACGAGTAAATGCCGCCTCAACACCATCATACAATCCTGCAATGGATGCCGGTGAATTTACTTTTAAGTTTTTAGCTATTGGTGATGATTTCCATAAATACATCTGCATGCGTGCAGGTATACCATCTGCCAAGGTTAATTGATTTGCATTATTTAATCCAGCTCCGTCTTGTGCTTGAGCTAAAACAAAATCTCTATCTGCACCTTCACTGGTAAAATTGGAGAATTGAAGGTTACCTGCAGGTTCTGTAAAGCCATAATGATATAATACATCGTGCATCAAATTATTCCAATAGAATAAATTGGTTACGGCTGCATCGGTATATGTTTGTGGTTGTTTGGTTAAATCTACTGGATAATCGAAATTGAAGGTAGTACTTACTGGACTTAATCCAGCCTCTACACCAACACCAATAGTATCCCAATAGGCCCAAACGTTATTTCCTTTGGTTGTTGGGTATTCTAATGGCAAGAAACCGTCGTCATGCCATCCAAGTGGTGATGATTCAACATCTACTACATTAGTAACTAGTTCTCTTACTCCAAAAGTAGGAGATTCAACCCCAATTTTATATACGCGATAAGTTCCTTGGGTAAATGCAGCTTGAGCTACCAATGCTTTAGGTTGTGCTTGTTGGTATAACTCAGGGGAAAAAACTTTATAAGATTTAGCGTAACCACGCTTAGTATTTTGAGTACGAAGCATTTCAGCTGCAATGGAAAAGTCCATTTTGCCGCTTAAATCTGATTCAGCAGCCGGGCCAAAAGCACAGGTTAAAACCATGTCTCTTCTATCAATGATTTTACCATCGTTTGCTCCAACTTTCGCTCTCCAATAATTTTGTTGATCCTTTGTATAGAAATCAATTTCATAGGATAACTGCACTTTACCATCTTCCGTTGGCATGTAAGTCAGCTTTGCTGATATAGGCTCAAATGCAACACCTCCTGTACCTAATAAATGTTTTTTATTGGTAGTGGCAGGTAATGATACTTGTTGTTGTGAGAATAATAGTTGAGTTGGCGTTTTGCCTAAACTAGTAAGTAATTTTTCAGCGGCTTGTACTGGCGATAAAGTTGCAGCACCAGTAATTTTTGTAGCCAAATTTGCTACAAAGCTGTTTCCGTAGGTTACTACTTTATTTTTTTTATCAATATTAATGTTGATAAACGCATTCTCCACATCAATTCCTTGATGACGTTGTTGCATGTAAATATGGGTAATGCCATTGTGCTTGCTCGTATACATTGAAGTAACGTGAGCTTCCACTAAATCGGCATCAGTTAAGCCATATTTTGCTTTAGTTGAAGAGATGTGTTGCCAAGCAACATCAAATTTAGTTTGCGCGGTAGCTGCAAAAGAAATAATTACAAGCATGAAAATGCTTGTAATGGAGAGCTTTAATTGTTTCATATTTTGATTTGTAAAATTTACCTTACAAAAGAAATGTTTAATTATTAGATAAACAAATTTCAAAGAAATTAAATTTTACAATATAAAGTTTCGGAACTCAAGGTTTATACCATATTATACCAATACTCTCCGATATTTTTAGATTAGAAGCATAAAATGCAGATATTTGGCAAAAATAAGTACTATGTTAATACATCCTATTAAAGCAATCTCTCCTATTGATGGCAGGTATAGAACGGCTACCCAAGATTTAACGAACTATTTTTCTGAATTTGCTTTAATACAGTATAGGATTAAAGTAGAAGTTGAATATTTTATTGCACTGTGCGAACTTTCTATATCTCCATTAAACAAAATGGATAAAAAAGATTTCACGTCGCTTAGAGCTATTTATCAAAATTTCAGTGAATCCGATGCCATAGAAATAAAGCAGATTGAGTTAACTACCAATCACGATGTAAAAGCAGTAGAATATTTTATTAAAAGCAAAATGGAAGCTTTGGGTTTAGCCGAATACAAAGAGTTCATTCATTTTGGTTTAACCTCACAAGACATTAACAACACTGCAATTCCACTTAGTTTTAAAGAAGCGTTACAAAATGTATTATTCCCGTGTTTGATGGAATTGAAGCAAATACTTGAAAAACTTTCTGTTGATTGGGCAAATGTAGCTATGCTAGCCCGAACACACGGACAGCCGGCTTCTCCAACTAGATTAGGAAAAGAAATAGAAGTTTTTATTGAACGATTAAATGCGCAAATCACGCTATTTAATCAAATTCCAAATTCGGCAAAATTTGGTGGTGCAACCGGCAATTTCAACGCTCATTATGTTGCTTTCCCTGAAGTAGATTGGATTAAGTTTGCGAATAATTTTGTACATAATAGACTTGGATTACATCGCTCGCAAAAAACTACACAAATTGAACATTACGATAACTTTGCCGCTCAATGCGATAATCTTAAAAGAATAAATAGCATTATTTTGGATTTGAACCGTGACATGTGGTCGTACATCTCCATGAATTATTTTAAACAAAAAATAAAAGCAGGTGAGGTTGGTTCTTCTGCCATGCCACATAAAGTAAACCCCATCGATTTTGAAAACTCAGAAGGAAATCTTGGAATTGCTAATGCATTGTATGAGCATTTAGCTGCAAAACTTCCGGTTTCTAGATTACAAAGAGATTTAACAGATTCTACCGTTTTAAGAAATATTGGAGTACCTGTATCTCATAGTTTAATTGCTTTTAAATCCACCATAAAAGGATTAAATAAATTATTGTTAAACCAAGATGCAATTGATACAGATTTAAATAATAATTGGGCAGTAGTTGCAGAAGCCATACAAACCATTCTAAGAAGAGAAGGATATCCTGAGCCTTATGAAGCGCTAAAAGATTTAACCCGAAAAAATTCTGTTATTGACCAACAAAGTATTTTCGAATTTATAGATGGATTAGAAATATCGGAAGATATTAAATCTGAACTCAAGAAATTTACTCCGCACAATTACACAGGTAAATAATTCTGGAAACTTTTTTACTTTATCTTTGTACTTATTCTAAACAGAAATCATCATGTCTTCTACAATAAATGTTTTTCCAGAGTCTACTCCAAACCCAGCTACGATGAAATTCATCGTAAATAAGTTATTGATTAATGGCTCGGTTGATTTTCCTACTCAGGAATCTGCAAAAGATTCTCATTTTGCTAGAGAGTTATTTAATTTTTCATTTGTAGATGGGGTGTTTTTTGCCAGTAATTTTGTTACCATCACAAAAGCACCTGGTGTAGAATGGGATGAAATTTCTCCAATTCTCAAAGAATTTATAAAAGGAGCCGTAGAATCAGAACTGAATATTGCACCGCATAATGCCGATGTTGCATTTGAAGGAACCGAAACGGAGAAAAAAATTCAACAAATTTTGAAAGATTATGTACAACCGGCTGTAGAAAGTGACGGAGGTGCAATAAGTTTTAAATCTTTTAATGAAGGAATTGTAACGGTTGTATTAAAAGGTGCTTGCAGCGGTTGTCCGTCCTCGACACTTACTCTTAAAGCAGGCATTGAGAACCTTCTTAAAAGAATGGTGCCGGATGTAAAAGAAGTAGTTTCGGAAGCAATGTAAGTTATACTTTTACTTAGGATAGTAGTTTAAAATCTTTTTAAAACATCTAACATATCTACGTGTATTTTTCCGTTAGATGCCACAATGCTTTTATCAAAAACATAGCTTTCACCACCATTAAATTCAGTTACTTTTCCTCCAGCTTCTTTCACTATTAAAGCACCCCCTGCTACATCCCAAGCATTTAAGTTGTATTCAAAAAATCCATCAAAACGGCCACACGCAACATAGGCTAAATCTACTGCAGCAGAACCAATTCTTCTTATCCCATGTGTTTTTTGCATAAACTCTTTAAGGATGGATAAATAAGTATCAGTTCCTTCAAAAAAAGTATATGGGAAACCGGTTGCTAATAAAGTATTTTCTAATTCTTCTGTGGCGGTTACCGTTATAGGTTTATCATTCATGTATGCCCCCTCACCTTCTATAGCACAAAAGAACTCATCTCGGTTAATTTCATAAACTACTCCCAAAATGGTTGCATTATTCTTCTGCAAGGCAATGCTTATTGCAAACGCTGGAATTCCATGCACAAAATTGGTAGTACCATCTAGCGGATCGATTATCCAATTAAACGTATCTCCTTTTTTCGTACTGGTTGATTCTTCGCAAATGAATCCAGCTTCTGGTAAAATCAAAGTTAACCCGTCTACTAATGTTTTTTCAGCATTAACATCTACATAAGAAACCAAATCATGTAGTCCTTTATGGGTGATGGATGAAATTTTGAATTGGGTAAATTCATTTCGTATAAAAGCCCCAGTTTTTAATACTATCGGCTTTACTTCGTTTAAAATATCTCTAAGCGGTTTCATTAGACTGGATATTTTTAACTTTAAAAGTAAAGAACTTGTGTAACTGATAGTTTAAAAATGCTACAATAATAACGGCCAAAATCCTTGATGACAATGGATCTATTTGAACAAATTCTACGAAAAATTTCAGTGCTAAATAATGACCAACAAATGCTAATGCAGCTACAACGGTAAATCGGATGAGCTGTATTCTGGTTCTCATAGTAGAAGTTGTAAACACAAAGAATTTATTAATCAGAAAACTGGTTATAAATCCACAACTATACGAAATACAAAGGGATGCAACTGGTGCCGATATAAGGCTGTTAAATATTGGCAGATCTCTTTGCTCTAAAATATAAAATAAGGTAATGTAATACGCTACAATATCAACACCTGTTGCTATGCCACCTGATACTAAAAATCGGACTATGCGATAGTTCATCGCTTTTTTGGATAATGCTAACGCTTTTTTTCTTCTTTTACCCTGAGCCATACATTAAGAATGTAGCAATATTTCTGCTGATTCGCTGATGGTTACATTACCACTAGCTGAAATGTAATCAAGTTGAATCTCCCTTAATTCGTTTACCAAAACAGGATCATATTTAGCTTCAACTTTTACATAATTTTTTGTAAAACCATGCATTATACCTTCCTTTTGATCAGCCTCAAATAGTACTTCGGCCTGCTTACCTAACTGACTTTCGTAGAAAAATCTTCTCTTTTTTTCACTCAAAATATGAAGCATTTTACTGCGCTCTGCCCGTTGATTCAAAGGAACCACACCGGATAATGTTACTGCGTGAGTATTGGCTCTTTCTGAATACGTAAAAACATGCAAATAAGAAATATCAAGCTCGTTTATAAATTGGTACGTATCCAAAAAATCATCCTTTGTTTCGCCCGGAAATCCAACAATTACATCCACTCCTATGCAAGCATCAGGCATCAGTGCTTTAATTTTGTTAACACGGTCTGTATACAGTTCTCGTTTGTACCTCCTACGCATTTGCGAAAGTATTTTATTGCTTCCGGATTGAAGTGGTAAATGAAAATGTGGCACAAATCTCTTTGAATTGGATACAAACTCTATGATATCATCATTCAACAGATTGGGCTCTATAGATGATATTCGAAAGCGATTTATTCCTTCTACTTTGTCTAAAGCTTCTAATAAATTCAAAAATCGTTCAGTTCTTATCCCTTCTATAATTCCATAATCTCCAATATTTACTCCCGTTAATACGATTTCTTTTATACCGGTTTTAGAAATTAGTTCCGCTTGTAGCACAATGTTGCGGATGGTATCACTTCTGCTAGCACCTCGTGCCTGAGGTATGGTACAAAAAGTGCAAGAATAGTCACATCCATCTTGGACTTTTAAAAAAGTTCTGGTTCTGTCGCCAAAAGAATAGGATGCTATAAAACGATTAGCTTCCTCCACTGGTGAATGATGTATGATGGGTTTTGGATTTTTTGTTAAATCTTCGATATAATCTAACATATTAAACTTTTCTGCTGCACCTAGCACCATATCTACGCCTGGTATTTCAGCAATTTCTCTTGGTTTTAGTTGGGCATAGCAACCAACCACCACCACATAAGCATTTGGCGAATGTTTTAGCGCTTCTTTTACAACTTTACGACATTTTTTGTCGGCATTATCTGTAACCGAACAAGTGTTTATTACATACACATCGGCACCTTTCTCAAAAGGGATGATAGTATAACCTCTATCAGAAAATAATCTACCCATGGTAGAAGTTTCAGAATAGTTGAGCTTACAGCCCAAGGTGTACATACTAACCGTTTTTGTTAATTGCATGAGGCTGCAAAGATAAAATTTTAGGTTGATTTATTGATTCTCACCCCATTGATAGCTAGTACTTTCTAATCCAACTAAATCTATCACTCTGTTTACAACAGTAAGTGCAAGTTCATCGAAGTTTTTTGGTAAGCTATAAAACGAAGGAGTTGCCGGGCAAATGATGCCTCCAGCCTCCGCTACCGTTTTCATGTTATTTATGTGGATTAAATTATAAGGAGATTCTCTAACCAAAACAATCAGTTTACGTCTCTCTTTTAACATCACATCGGCAGCACGAGTAATTAAATCATCAGAAACTCCGGATGCAATTCTCCCTAAAGTGCCCATCGAACATGGTACTATAATCATGCTGTTAAACTTAGCCGAACCAGATGCAAAGGGCGCATTAAAATCATGTTTGTTGTATCGTTTTATGGATGGATAATTCTCGAAATGATTATTACCTAACTCAAATTTCCATACTTCCTGAGCATTATCAGACATCACTAAGCCAATTTCATCTATTTGGTCAGATAATTGTGTTAATTTGTCTAATAACACTTTGGCATAGATGGCTCCACTGGCGCCGGTAACCGCAACAACTATTTTGTGACTCATATCGTAAATGTACTACAAATGAAATATAAAGATGTTTTAAACAAAAAAGGGCCGATTAATTTCTTAATCGACCCTACATCTACCTATGAAAAACATGCCCTTGATTGGGCAATACAAATGTACGAAAATAATTCGATAGAAGTTTCATTTATTTATATCCAATCCAAATTACTTTAAATTAATCATGAAGAAATTAGCAAGAAATTATAACTATTATATTGGTATAACATTAATGATGTTTATCACCGTTTCATTTGCACCAAAAAATTTACAAAGCACAGCCTTTATTTCTGAAGAACGTGCATCTGTAGATAGCAACTTTAACACTGTGAATTGGAATGATTTTACCAAAACAGAAGCCCTTTCTAAAACAAATAAGAAAAAAATACTGGTTAGCTTATATACCGATTGGTGTGGTTGGTGCAAAAAAATGGATAAAGAAACTTTCACCGATAAGCGAATTATTGCATCTGTAAATAATGATTTTTACCCAATTAAATTTAATGCTGAGCAAAAGGGAACGGTGTTATTTATGGAAAGAGAATTTAAATATATGGCGCAATACAAAACGCATGAAATTGCAATCGCACTAACCGGAGGAGAATTATCTTATCCTTCCACTATTATTTTGGATGAAAACTTTGAGTTTATTGATAGAATACCTGGGTATGTTTCTGCAGATGCAATGGCAGATATTTTGGAATTTTATGGTAAGGATATATACAAAACCACAAAATGGGATGTGTATAAAAAATCGAAGCTAACTAAAAATTAAATCCTTCCTAAACAAGAAATGCCTCCAAACGGGGGCATTTCTTCTTGGGGAGAAAGACGGGGCTCGAACCCGCGACCTCCTGAACCACAATCAGGCGCTCTAACCAACTGAGCTACAATCTCCGTGAAATAATTTATTTGAAACGGACTGCAAAAATAATATTCTTAAGTCATTACAACAACAGCAAAGCTAAATTTATATTTTTGGAGGATGATTGAAATTTTCACCGATGGTGCTTCACAAGGAAATCCTGGGCCGGGTGGTTATGGCACCATACTTAAATCTGGTAAACATTACAAAGAAATATCTGAAGGCTATAGACTTACCACCAATAACAGAATGGAATTATTGGCTGTAATTATTGGGTTAGAGGCTCTCAAAAATCTAAATCAAGAAGTTATAATTTATTCAGATTCTAAGTACGTGGTAGATGCAGTTGAAAAAGCTTGGGTATTTGGATGGCAGAAAAAAGGATATAAAGACAAAAAAAATGCGGATCTGTGGGAACGTTTCTTGCAAGTTTATAAATTACATAAAGTAAAATTTAAGTGGATTAAAGGCCATGCCGGTCACCCGGAAAACGAAAGGTGTGATACCTTAGCAGTTATGGCAAGTAAAGGAAAATTGAAGATAGACTCTGTATATGAGCTGGCAGAAAAAATAAACAATTGAAATAACATGAAATTAATTGAGTGCCCCAGAGATGCTATGCAAGGTTTGCATGATTTTGTACCTACAGAACTTAAAATTGCTTACATCAATTTATTATTAAAATGTGGGTTTGATACCATCGACTTTGGCAGCTTTGTTTCTGCAAAGGCAATTCCTCAATTAAGAGATACGAAAGAAGTTTTAGCCGGATTGGAACTTACAAACGACACAAAATTATTGGCTATTGTTGCAAATGTGCGTGGAGCAGAAGAAGCAGCACAACACGAAGAAATTACGTACTTAGGATTTCCTTTTTCAGTTTCGGAGACTTTCCAACAACGCAATACCAATTCATCCATTTTAGATTCACTTAAAAACGTTGAACAGATTCAGGATATTTGTTCTAAAAAGAATAAAAAAGCTGTAGTTTATCTTTCAATGGGATTTGGCAATCCTTATGGGGACCCTTGGAATGCAGAAATTGTTGCTCAATGGGCGGATAAATTACACCAGTTAGATGTGAAAATCTTGTCTTTGGCCGATACCGTTGGAGTTTCAAATCCCGAGAACATAACTTACCTCTTCACATCCCTCAATGCCACTTACCCCTCAATAGAATGGGGTGTTCATTTGCATTCTCATCCATATAATTGGGAAGAAAAAATAAATGCTGCTTGGCAAGCAGGTTGCCGTAGGTTTGATGCCGCATTAAAAGGATATGGTGGTTGCCCTATGGCAAACGATGATTTAGTAGGAAACATAGCCACCGAAAATATTTTACACTACCTAGCTGATAAAAATATTACAACTGGAATTAATGAAGCTGCCTTTAAGGAAGCCATGAATTTTTCTTCTAAAATATTTCTTTAAGAAGTCGATATTCATTCGTTATCATTAATATAAATTGGTTTTAACAAAAAACATTACATATCTATTTGTTTTATTTTTAGATAAATCTAAAAATAATATTATATCATTCTAATTTTATAATTATATTTGTCTAATTATTTTTTGACAAATGAAATACACACTACTACTCTTATTGCTACCATTTTTTTGTTTTGCACAAACTGGCAGTATTAGTGGTAAAATATCTGATGGGAATACCTCGATTCCATTTTGTAGCATTGGGTTAAAAGGAACAAATTTTGGTGCCATATCTAAAGAAAATGGAGAATTTAGCCTACAAAACATTCCTGTAGGTAGTTACACTTTATTGGTTACTTTGGTTGGATTTGATACCTATGAGCGAAAAATTAATGTATCAGGAAATAAAGATATCCAACTTACCATCTTCTTAAACCCAAAAGAAAATACACTTAACGAGGTAGTAGTTACCGGTACTTTGAAAGAAATATCAAAACTAGAATCTTCTGTGCCTGTAGAAGTGTATACCCCAGCATTTTTTCGCAAAAACCCTACACCAAATATTTTTGAAGCGCTGAGTGCTGTAAACGGTGTTCAACCTCAATTAAATTGCAATGTGTGTAATACTGGTGATATTCATATCAATGGATTAGAAGGCCCCTACACTCTTGTGATGATTGATGGTATGCCAATAGTAAGTGCGCTATCAACGGTATATGGTTTAAGTGGTATACCTAATAGTATGGTAGAACGGATTGAAATAGTGAAAGGCCCAGCTAGTACTTTGTATGGTTCAGAAGCTGTTGCAGGTATTATTAATGTTATTACCAAAAGTCCTTTGAATGCACCTAAGGTTTTTGCCGAATTTGTTGGAGGCAGCCAACAAGATTTAAATGCAGATTTGGGATTAACTTTTAAAATAGGCAGTAAAATTAATGCGTTGGCAAGCACAAACGTTTATAATTTTACAAATAAGTTAGATGTAAATAACGATAACTTTACAGATATTACTTTACAAAAAAGAGCTTCTATTTTCACCAAATTTAATGTACAAAGAGCAGAAAACAGAATTGCCAATGTAGCATTCAGGTATTATACAGAAGATAGGTTTGGTGGCGAATTGCAATTCAACCAAAATTTGCGAGGATCTGGCGATGTGTACGGAGAATCTATTTTTACCAACAGATGGGAATTATTAGGAATTTATCAACTTCCAACCAATGAAAAAATAGACTTTAGTTATTCTTTAAATCAACACAAACAAGATTCTTTTTATGGAACTACACCATATAAAGCCAACCAAAAAATAGCTTTTGGCCAATTAGTTTGGGATAAAAAAGTAGGCAAAAAGCACGATATTTTAGTAGGTGCTGCATTGCGCTATACGTTTTATGATGATAATTCGCCTGCAACAGCCGATGAAAATTTTCAAAACAAGCCATCGGTAACTTACCTGCCAGGGGTCTTTGTACAAAACGAAATCAGTCTGAATGATAAAAATAAACTCCTTTTGGGTTTAAGATATGATTACAACTCTGAACATGGATCCATTTTTAGTCCTCGTATTAATTACAAATTCAGTCCCAATAAGAACAATACATGGAGACTGAGTTTAGGTAATGGATATCGAGTTGTAAATTTATTTACCGAAGATCACTCGGCATTAACCGGAGCACGTGAAGTGTTTATTGCCAATGCTTTAAAACCAGAACGTTCTTATAATGCAAACATCAATTATCAAAAATTCATCCCTGTAGGTGCAGGTTTTATAAATCTAGATGCTTCTGCTTTTTACACCTATTTCAGTAACCGCATCATCGGCGATTTTGAAACCAACGACACCCAAATTATCTATGATAACTTAGATGGTTTTAGTATATCTAAAGGCATCTCCCTTAATACCAATTACACTATATCTTCAGCAATGAAAATCCTTGCCGGATTTACGTTAATGGATGTGTATCAAGTAGAAAATACAATACGCGAACAACTTATTGCAGCCCCAAAATTTACTGGTAATTATGCGTTAAGTTATCTCATACAATCGGCAGGATTAAGCATAGATTACACCGGAAATATTTTTGGACCCATGCGATTAGTTACCGTTGAAAATGATTTTCGCCCAGAATATTCCCCTTGGTTTAGTTTGCAAAACATACAACTAACCAAAAAACTAAGAAGTGGTTTCGAAATGTTTGGCGGAGTAAAAAACATATTGAATTTCATTCCCGACAATCCAATTCTTAGAGCATTTGACCCTTTCGATAAAACCTTAGATAAAACTAACCCAAATGATTTGCCCTTTAACCCCGATTATAATTATGCACCTGTACAAGGCATAAGAGGGTTTTTAGGCGTAAGATACAGCCTCAGATAAATAACAAAAAAACTGATCGCGCCATTAAAATAATATTCCTACAATATTGCGGAAATATTTTTTTATACCTTCGGTTCAAAATACCTGAAATATGATTTCATTAGCAATAAACTGGACCGCATCTCCCGAAATTTTCGAAATTGGCTTCTTATCCCTGCGTTGGTACGGATTACTTTTTGCCGGAGGGTTTGTGGCCAGTTACATCGTCATGCAAAAAATATTTACCAAAGAAGGAATTAGTATTGAATGGCTAGACAAGCTCACCATGTACATGGTACTTTCTACTGTAATTGGAGCCAGAATTGGACATTGTTTGTTTTATGATTGGGAGTATTATTCCAAGAATATCATCGAAATACTTTACATCTGGCAAGGCGGATTAGCAAGTCATGGTGCAGCTATCGGAATTTTAACCGGTTTGTGGCTTTATACACACAATGTGAGCAAAAAATCCTATTTATGGGTGGTAGATAGAGTAGTAATAGTAGCCGCCTTAACCGGAGCGTTTATTCGAATTGGGAACTTATTTAATTCAGAAATATATGGCAAACCTACCGAAGTTGCATGGGCATTTATCTTTCCTCTAAGTGACCCCGAAAAACTTCCGCGCCACCCAACACAAATTTATGAAGCCCTTTTTTGTGTATTACTGTTTTGGATATTATACAGATTTTATAACTCAAACGTCCATAAATTAAAAGATGGAATGATAACAGGATTATTTCTCACTTTTCTATTTACATTCAGATTTTTAATAGAATTCTATAAAGATATTCAGGTAGATTTTGAGAAAAGCATGGTATTAAACATGGGTCAGTGGTTAAGTATTCCGTTTGTACTTTTAGGATTATATCTATTATTCTTTAGTTCTAAAAAACCTGAAATAAATTACCTCAAATAACATATCCAATCTTGTCTGAATTTAATTTTTTGATTTGTGGTTGAATTTATTTTTTCTGAAAAAGCACAACAACTATTACAAACATCCATCATCCATTACCTAATAATTGACACATTTACAACCATACTAGTATAAATACTGCCATGCTGTCTGATTAAATAAGATGGCAAACAAATTGACAATCCAACGTAAAAAAATAAAACAACACATGATTAAGTCGAAGAAGAAAGCCGATAAACAAGTAAAAGAGAATTCCAAAGTAAACAATACAAAAGCTGAAGAAACTGCAGAACAAATAGAACAACAGCTACAACAAGAAATTAAAGAGTTAAACGACAAGTATTTACGTCTTTTTGCCGAGTTTGATAATTACAAAAGAAGAACTGCTAAAGAAAAAATAGAACTATTAAATACGGCCGGAGGCAATGTAATTAAATCTCTTTTACCTGTAATTGATGATTTTGAACGTGCTACACGTTCCATGACCGAGGATTCAAACATACAATCTGTAAAAGAAGGAGTAGTTCTAATCCACAACAAACTAAAAAACACCCTATCTGTACAAGGATTAAAAGAAATGGAAAACGTAATAGGCAGCACGTTTGATACCGATTTACACGAAGCAATAACCAACCTGCCTGCTCCTAACGAAGAACTTAAAGGAAAAGTGATAGATGTTGTTGAAAAAGGATTTTTATTGAACGACAAAGTGATTCGTTTTGCAAAAGTAGTGGTGGGAGCATAAATAATGGCAAAAAGAGATTATTACGATATTTTAGGCGTTGATCGCAAATCAAGTGCCGATGAAATAAAAAAAGCCTACCGTAAATTGGCCATTAAATATCACCCGGATAAAAACCCAGATGACAAATCTGCCGAAGAAAAATTCAAAGAAGCAGCCGAAGCTTACGAAGTTTTAAGTAACCCAGAAAAGCGTCAACGATACGATCAATTTGGCCATGCCGGAAATGCAGCAGGTGGTGGTTTTGGTGGTGCTCCAGGTGGCATGAATATGGAAGATATCTTCAGTCAGTTTGGAGATATTTTTGGTGGAAGCCCATTCGAAGGTTTTTTCGGAGGAGGTGGCACTCGTGGTGGCGCAAGAAGAGCCAATCGCGGAACTAATCTTCGCATCAAAGTAAAATTAACTTTAGAAGAAATTGCCAAAGGGGTTGAAAAAACCATTAAAGTGGCAAAATCTGTCTCCTGTAAAACGTGTAATGGCTCAGGTGCTAGAGGTGCAAGCGGGTTTAAAACCTGCGGTACATGCAATGGCTCGGGCAGTGTTAGGCGCATAACCAATACCATACTCGGACAAATGCAAACCACCACAACTTGTCCAACTTGCAACGGCGAAGGACAAGTAATTGTGGATAAATGTAACGTTTGTTATGGCGAAGGAACCGTTCGTGGAGAAGAAACTATTTCCATAAACATACCTGCCGGTGTGAGTGATGGCATGCAATTAAGCATGAGCGGGAAAGGAAATGCAGCACAACGCGGTGGTATTCCGGGAGATTTAATCATTTTGGTTGAGGAAATAGAACACAACGTCTTGAAACGAGATGGCAACAACATTATTTACGATTTATACCTGAATTTTGTAGATGCAACCTTAGGAACATCGGTAGAAGTGCCTACCATAGATGGAAAAGCCAAAATTAAAATTGACCCTGGAACACAAGCAGGAAGAATATTACGATTGAAAGGAAAAGGAATTCCCGAAATAAACGGATACGGCACCGGCGATCAATTGGTGCAAGTAAACATTTGGACTCCAAAAGTAGTATCGAAAGAAGAAAGAGAAATCCTAGAAAAATTAGCTAATTCGCCAAATTTTAAACCTAGTCCGGGTAAAAATGACAAAGGTTTTTTTGATAGAATGAAAGAATATTTCGAGTAAAAAACTAATTATTTTTCTTTTTTAGGTCGATGAAAGCAGCAGTTTATAAGCAATATGGTCCACCAGAAGTTGTGTATATCGACGAAGTACCAATTCCAAAACCTGCCGAAAATGAAGTGCTAATAAAAGTAATTGCTAGCACTGTAAATCGTACGGATGCTGGTTTCAGAAGTGCAGAGTATTTTATTTCAAGATTTTGGAGTGGTCTCTTCCGACCAAAATACCCCATTCTAGGTTGTGAGTTTTCTGGCATTATTACTCAAATTGGAGATAAGGTATCAGAGTTTAACATTGGCGACGAAGTTTTTGGATTTAACGATGATAAATTTGGTGGTCATGCTGAATTTATTTGTCTCTCCGAAAAGGATGCCATCGCCCTAAAACCAAAAAATTTAAACTTCGAAGAAGCTGCTTGTCTTACAGAAGGCGCTCATTATGCCTTGTGTAATATTAGGGCAGCTAAACTCCAAAGCGGACAAGAAGTAGTGGTGTATGGAGCTACCGGTGCCATTGGATCTGCTGCCGTGCAACTCCTGAAATATTTTGGCATGCATGTAACTGCTGTATGCAACTCTAAAAATGTAAACTTGGTAAAAAGTTTGGGTGCCGATGTAGTAATCGATTATCAAACCGAAGATTACACAACTCAAAAAGAAAAATATGCCTTTATTTTTGATGCTGTAGGAAAAAGCTCTTTCAAGATTTGCAAACCGCTATTAAAACAAAAAGGCATATATATTTCTACAGAATTTGGTAAAAACGGCATCAACATCTTGTTGGCGTTAACAACGCCTATTGGTGGTGGCAAAAAATTACTTTTCCCACTACCGAGTATAACCAAAGAGGATGTGAGCTTTTTGAAACAATTAGCCGAAAACAACTACTTTAAACCGGTTATCGACCGATATTATTCCTTAGAACAGGTAGAAGATGCTTATCGCTACGTAGAAACTGGGCAGAAAACCGGAAATGTTGTTATTAAAGTGGCAAAGCAATAATATTATTTAACCGCTGTATTTTTTTTAATAAACCCCAAAACAAATAGGCTAACATAGCTCCAGTAATTGGTGCAAACGTATACAACCAAAGAAGATCTGCATTACCAGAAAACAAAAGTGGCGCTATACTTCGAGCGGGATTCATGCTTGCCCCGGTTAAAGGTCCGGCTAAGTAAGCTTCCATAAATACGATGAATCCTATAGCGTATGGCAAAAAATTCTTCAAAAAATGGCTGGTATTGGCACATATAAAAATCCCCAACATCAACATAAAAGTTAAAAATAACTCTAAAATAAAAGCAGATATTAACGAAATACTAGGTAAACTAGCCCCTAAGGTTTCATCCTCAGGAAAAAGAAAAAATAGAACTCCTGAAGCAAGCAATGCCCCCGCTAGTTGCATTATCAAATAGCCCGGAAGTTTTTTCTTACTCAATGAACCAGAAAATACCAGAGCAATACTCACCGCCGGATTCACATGAGCACCCGAAATCTTGCCGAATAATAATATTACTATGGTAACTATGCCTCCAAATGCCAGCGAAATACCCAATCCGCCAATGGGGTAAATTTGGTTATCAAAAACAATAGAACCAGTGCCTATAAAAACTAACAGAAAAGTACCTACAAACTCGGCAAGGTATTTTTGCATGATTTTACCGAAAAACTAAATATCGGTAAGTAATTTTTTAACACGCTCGGCAATTTCATCTCGCACTTGATTGAATTCGACGGGTTCCATGTTTCTGGGATCTGGCAGTGCCCAATCCTCTCTATGATTTGCTTCTATCCAAGGGCACTCATCTCCACAACCCATGGTTATTACATAATCATATTTTATAGATGGGATTTCTTGTAAAGATTTACTTTCGTGCTTTCTTAAGTCATAACCCAACTCTTGCATGGCAGCAATTGCTCTTGGATTTACTCTACCGGATGGGCGCGATCCGGCGCTGTGTGCCTGTACTTTTTCGGCACCATACATTTTAGCAAAAGCCTGCGCCATTTGACTGCGGTTAGAGTTTTCTACACAAACAAATAATATATTTTTCATAGCAATTAGCAACAGCCACCCCCCGGAGTGCAAGCGTTAGCCGCTTGCAAATCTTTTAAGTTAATGCGTTCTTTTGCTTGTGGTATTCCGCACTGATCACTTGCCAAACAAGCAGTTTGTTTATTGATTAGTAAAAACTGATTCCCATTAAAATCTAATCCATATTTACCTATGGTTTCGCCCTGGTATTCTACTTCAATCTCTAAATCATCTGTTCCAAGAACTTTTTCAGATAAGTTTAAAATATGTAGAAATTTTTGTGGAGCCAATCGATGGTCATAATCACCATCTTCCCAAAGCTGAAAGTTTATTACTTTTTCTAATCGCTCTTTACCACCACAATCAATAAAATGCTTAGTAACATGACCAACCTCAGTAACATGAAAATGCCTTGGTATAAAGGTTCCGTTAGGAAGCACAAAGTTTACTTCGGATAAAGATTGCAGGTAGTTTTTAATTTCTGATAATTTCATGATTCTTCTGTTTAACAACAATTAGTTTCCTTTTTTAGGTCGATAATGAAATCTTGAAAAACCGTTCCAAGTAATTCCATTTTCTCTGGGTTTAGACAATAACAAGATTTTAATCCGTCAACTGTACCTTTAATTAAACCCACATTAATGAGTTCTTTTAAATGCTGCGATACGGTGGATTGCGCCAGTGGTAACACTTCTACAATTTCTCCACAAATGCAGGTATCTCGTTTGGCAAGTTCACGAAGTATTGCTACACGTGCAGGATGTGATAATGCTTTTAGTAATTCAGCTAACTGAATATCCTCTTTTGCAAACTCATTTTTTTTGTTTATTGCCATTTTAAAGTATATCGCAAATATACGATATAAAATACATACCAAAACTTTTCGGGACATTTTTTTCCACATCCCGAAACATTATTAAATAATTTCTTGAGATTAGAATATTAAACCACTAAACCCAACAACATGATAAAATCAACCTTCTCTACAAAACTTAGTTCGCCAAAAGTAGATTTTGCCTTACTCTTATTACGTTTGGCTGCCGGCGGACTTATGATAACACACGGTTTACCAAAACTACAAATGATTCTTTCAGGTGAAATACAATTTGGTGATCCCATTGGCATTGGCACCAATTTGTCTTTATACTTAACCGTTTTTGCAGAATTTTTCTGTGCAATATTAATTATCCTTGGCTTGGCAACACGTTTAGCAAGTATACCATTAATCATTTGTATGGTAGTTGCTGTTTTTGTAGTTCATGCAGCCGACCCAATTGGAGTTAAAGAATTAGGCCTATTTTATTTGGCTTCGTATGTAGCTTTATTATTTTCTGGGGCTGGCAAATTTTCTGTGGATGAGTACCTGAAGAAGTAATGAGAAATGAGTAAAATTTAATAAAAAAGCGCCTTTCTGATTTTCAGAAAGGCGCTTTTTGTGTGTTTAATCTATTTAAAGCTCAGCTTAAATTATTCTTCAAGTCTGCTTTTAATAGAACATATAATTCATAATTCAACTACGGAATATATTGCAAGCCCGCTCCAAATCCAATGGGTAGATCAAAGATTATCCAGACGATTAACATTAAAACCCATCCAATTAAAAACACAAAAGAATACGGCAACATGGTAGAGATTACAGTACCTATACCTGCTTTTGGTTCATATCGTTGAATAAATGCAACTATTAATGCAAAATACGACATCATTGGAGAAATGATATTGGTTACGCTATCCCCTATTCGGTAAGCAACTTGAGTAAACTCTGGCGAGTAACCCAAATACATAAACATGGGAATAAATACTGGCGCCATAATGGCCCATTTAGCCGAAGCACTACCCATTACCAAATTTATTACGGCAGATATCAACACAAAACAAATCATTAAAGGAATTGGCCCTAAGCCTGCTGAGCGAAGCATTTCAGCGCCATTTACGGCAGAAATTAAACCAATATTTGTCCAATTAAAATAAGCCACAAACTGTGCAGCGAAAAATACCAAAACAATGTAGGAACCTAGTGTTTCCATGGCTTTAGACATGCCTTTAACTACATCCTCATCATTTTTAAAGGTTTTTGCACCAATACCATAGGCCACTCCTGCTAAACCAGCAGCCAAAAAAATCATGGCAACTATCCCTTTCATAAAAGGCGAATCTAATACACCAAAAGTAGTTGGATTACGTAGAAAACCTTGTTCAGGAATCAAACCCCATAGTATAATGGCAGTAAACAAGAAAACGGTTATACCCGCATAACGCAATCCCTTGCGTTCTAAACTGGTAAGTTGATTTATTTCTTGAGGCTTTTCCGAGCCCGAATATTTACCAAATCTAGGCTCCACTATTTTCTCTGTTACCCAAGTACCTAAAAAAGTAATCAGAAAAGTAGAGACAAACATAAAGTAGTAGTTACAAGCTGGGTTAACCAAGTAATCTGCATCTACTATTCTGGCAGCTTCTTGTGATAAGCCCGATAATAATGGGTCTATGGTACCTAACAATAAGTTAGCACTATATCCACCAGAAACTCCAGCAAATGCAGCTGCGAGTCCCACTAATGGATGCCTACCAGCTGCCAAAAACATGGTGGCTGCAAGTGGTACTAAAAGCACATAACCCACTTCACTGGCAGTATTGGATAATACACCAGCAAAAACAATTACAACGGTAAGTAAACGAGCTGGGGCGGCTAATACCACTTTACGCAAAGCCGTACCAATTAAACCAGATCCTTCCGCAATACCAATTCCTAATAAGGAAACTAAAACAGTTCCTAAAGGTGCAAAATTGGTAAAGTTGGTTACCATTTCGGTGATAATACGATGTAAACCTGCTGCCGAAATTAAATTGACAGCTTTTACCACTTTTCCGCCAGTTTCCGGAAATTCATCGGCGGTGCCTGGTAAAATTACTTGTAAATCGAGATAGCTAAAAAGCCAAGAAAGTAATAAGATAAGTACTGCAAAACCTGCAAATAAGGTTGCAGGATGTGGTAAAGCATTACCAATTCGTTCCACCACGTTTAAAAACCTATCAACGGGGCTCAATTTTTGTTTTTTTTCCAAGTGATGTGAAATTAAGGTTTAATTGATGGCATCGAATTTATAAAAATAAGATTGCTTGCCAAATTTGTTGTAAATAGTTTTAAATATGCAGAGTATTCTTATTTTCGATTTTCTTAAAGTTTTATGAAGATACATACCATAGACACAGGTTTTTTTAAGTTGGATGGCGGTGCCATGTTTGGAGTTGTACCCAAGTCCATGTGGCAAAAACTTAACCCACCGGATGATAACAATATGTGCACCTGGGCAATGCGATGTTTATTAATTGAAAGCGGAAACCGATTAATCTTGGTTGATAATGGCATTGGAAATAAACAGGATGATAAATTTTTAAGTCACTATTATTTACATGGCGATGCAACTTTGGTTAAATCATTAAACCAATTGGGTTATTCGCCAAATGATGTTACCGACATGTTTCTGACCCATTTACATTTTGATCATTGCGGTGGTGGTGTGGTTTGGAACATGGACAAAACGGGTTTTGAAATGATGTTCCCGAATGCAACCTACTGGACCAACAAAAATCATTGGCAATGGGCTACCCAACCAAATGCCAGAGAAAAGGCATCTTTCTTAAAAGATAATCTAATGCCCATGCAAGAAAGCGGTCATTTAAGTTTTTTGGATGATAAAAATATTGGGGTTGATGGATTTAGTAACTTAACCATGAACGGCCACACAGATGCCATGATGTTACCAAAAATCCGATACAAAGAACATACATTAGTTTATTGTGCAGATTTGTTGCCATCAGTAGCTCATCTTCCAATCCCATATGTAATGGGATATGATACCCGACCATTGCTAACTTTAGAAGAAAAAACTAAATTCTTAGAAGAAGCGTTTAATAACAATTATATTTTGCTCTTTGAGCATGACCCATTGGTAGAATGTTGTACTTTAACAAAAACCGATAAAGGAATACGTGCTGAGAAGACATTTAAATTAAGTGAACTGTAAAAAAGTGAACCTTTATTAAAAACATTCGTTATATTAAGACATCATAAATATATTTTACTTATTTTTGCATCTTTTGCAAATTGCAAAAGAACAATGCAAACTAACCCGATTTTAGCGATAGCATGAGACAATTAAAGATAACTCAATCCATTACCAATCGCGAAAGCGCCTCTTTAGACAAATACCTACATGAAATTGGAAAAGTTGATTTAATTACTGCCGAAGAGGAAGTAATTCTAGCACGACGAATCCGCGAAGGAGATCAATCAGCACTTGAGCGTTTAACCAAAACCAATTTACGTTTCGTTGTATCGGTTGCTAAGCAATACCAAAACCAAGGTTTAACCCTAGGTGATTTAATTAATGAAGGAAACTTAGGTTTGATTAAGGCGGCCAAACGTTTTGATGAAACCAAAGGTTTTAAATTTATTTCGTATGCCGTTTGGTGGATCCGTCAGTCCATTTTACAAGCCATTGCAGAGCAAAGCCGTATTGTACGTTTACCTTTAAACCAAGTAGGTTCTTTAAGTAAAATAAGCAAGGCTTTCTCTAAACTAGAGCAAGACTACGAGCGCGAACCAACTCCAGATGAGTTGGCAGAAATTTTAGAAACTACGGTAGATAAAATTTCGGATACAATGAGCAACTCTGGCCGACACGTTTCCATGGATGCTCCCTTTGTACAAGGAGAAGAGAACACATTATTAGATGTTTTAGAAAACAGCGACACTCCTACTACCGATAGCATGTTAATAAACGAATCTCTATCAGAAGAGATAAAACGTTCATTATCTACATTAACAGAGCGCGAGCGCGAAATTGTGGTGTTGTTTTTCGGATTAAGCACTAATCATCCTTTGTCTTTAGAAGAAATTGGAGAAAAATTCAATCTAACTCGTGAACGTGTTCGCCAAATAAAAGACAAAGCATTACAACGCTTACGTCACACATCCAGAAGTAAAATATTGAAATCCTATTTGGGTTAAATTAATAATACTTTCTGTTTTTGTTAAGAAATACATAGGAAGATTGGGCAGCAAAACCCAATCTTTTTTTATTTTTGCCCCACTATATCAACCTAAAAATCAATCTAAAAAACCCATCGCATGAGCAATACATACGAAAAAGAGCTAAATAATTGGATAGCAGAAGAAAAACAAGCCATAGAGTTTATAAGTATTATCGGACAATTATGGTACGATAAATCAGTAGAGTTAATTATCTATCGCAAACAATTGGTAGATACTAGCGCAAGTGAAATTTTAAACCATCATTTGTATGCTCGTACAATCATCGGGAAAAATATTACGATCGATATCAGTTTAGCTATTGCTAAAGCCATGATAGCTTTAGATTTAGCTCCATCTAGAATTGATATTGGAAGATTAGGGGCTGAGTGGATTTCGGAGAAAGAAGTATTCGGCAATGATGTAACCGAATTCACAAAAGCAAAATTAAAAAATCATATTGGAGCCGATAAACTAAAACTAATCCCAAAAGATGTAGTATTATATGGTTTTGGGCGGATTGGAAGAATTGCAGCTCGCGAGTTAATTTTACAAGCCGGCAAGGGAGAACAATTACGTTTACGCGCCATTGTAACTCGTAGCGACTCTGAAAAAGACTTAATTAAACGCGCCGAATTATTAAGAAATGATTCCATACATGGAGCGTTTAATGGAACCATTGTAGAAGATTATCCTAATCGCTCCATCATCATTAATGGGCAATCCATCAAAATGATTTGTGCAAAAAATCCTGAGGATATTGATTATACACAGTACGGTATTAAAGATGCTTTAGTGATTGACAATACTGGTGTATTTAGAGATAGAGAAGAGCTTAGCAGACATTTAAAATCTAAGGGTGCAAGTAAAGTTTTATTAACAGCTCCTGGAAAGGGAGATATTCCGAACATTGTTTTTGGTGTAAATGATTCGGAATTTAACGGGCAAGAAACCATTTTCTCTGCTGCATCCTGTACTACAAATGCCATTGTACCTGTACTTAAAGTAGTAAGCGAAGTATTTGGAATCGAGAAAGGACATATTGAAACCGTACACTCCTACACTAATGACCAAAATTTATTGGATAATCATCATGATAAATCTAGAAGAGGTAGAGCAGCCGCTTTAAACTTGGTAATTACCGAAACCGGTGCCGATAAAGCAGTGGCAAAAGTTTTACCTCCATTAGCTGGTAAATTAACAGGAAATGCTGTTAGGGTACCAACTCCGGATGTTTCTTTGGCTATCCTAAATCTTACATTAAACAAAAGCACTAGTATAGCTGAGATAAATGAGAGTTTGAAAAAAGCTTCTTTAGAAGGTCAGTTAATTGAGCAAATAGAATACTCTGGTTCGGGCGAATTAGTTTCCAGTGACCTAATTGGAAATGCGCATGCATCCATTGTAGATGGTCTGGCAACTATTCTATCAAAAGACGGAAAATCGGTGGTATTGTATGTTTGGTACGATAACGAATATGGATATACCAGACAAGTAATCCGCTTGGCTAAATCGTTGGCAGGTGTAATCCGATTGAGATATTACTAGACGGGAGCTTGCTTGCTGTAAGCAGATAAGAAAATATAGGCTTACCAACTAAAGTTGGTAAGCCTATATTTTTACTTACTTAATACTTTACTTACCAACTCTGCTGCTTCTTTCAGTTCAATGGCAGAATATACTTTTAATCCAGACTCATCGATTAACTTTTTGGCTTGTTCTGCATTGGTACCTTGCAATCGAACAATGATTGGAACTTCAATATTTCCAAGGTTGTTGTAGGCATCAATAATTCCTTGAGCTACTCTATCGCAACGAACAATTCCGCCAAAAATATTAACCAAAATTGCTTTAACACTCGGATCTTTTAAAATGATTTGAAATGCTGCTTCTACGGTTGTAGCATTAGCGGTTCCTCCAACATCCAAGAAATTAGCAGGTTCACCACCGGCAAGCTTAATGATATCCATGGTTGCCATAGCTAAACCAGCTCCATTTACCATGCATCCAACATTACCATCTAGTTTTACATAGTTTAAATTCGATTTTCCGGCTTCCACTTCGGTTGCATCCTCTTCGCGCTCATCGCGCATGGCAGCTAAATCCGGATGACGGAACAAAGCATTTTCATCCAAACTAACTTTTGCATCCACCGCTAAAATTTTATTATCGGAAGTTTTTAAAACCGGGTTTATTTCGAATAATGCAGAATCAGAAGCTTCATAAGCTTTGTACAAGGAAGCTATAAATTTGGTCATTTCTTTGAAAGCTTCGCCAGATAAGCCTAAATTAAAGGCAATTTTTCTGGTTTGAAATCCCTGTAAGCCAACTTTAGGGTCTATTTCTTCTTTAAATATTAAGTGAGGAGTTTTTTCTGCCACTTCTTCAATGTCCATTCCTCCTTCGGTACTATACATAATTATATTACGACCAGTAGTACGGTTAAGTAAAACACTCATATAAAACTCAGAGGTTTCACTTTCACCCGGGTAATAAACATCCTGAGCAACCAATATTTGATGTACTTTTTTCCCTTCAGCAGATGTTTGCGGAGTTATTAACTGCATACCAATTATCTGCGATGCTCTTTCGCGAACTTCTTCTAATGATTTAGCCAATTTTACACCACCACCTTTTCCTCTACCACCGGCATGTACTTGAGCTTTTATGACCCACCAACTGGTTCCGGTTTGTGCTTGTAATTCTTTAGCTGCTTCTACCGCTTTTTCGGGTGTATCTGCAACTAAGCCTTCTTGAATTCTAACGCCAAAATTTTTTAAAATTGATTTTCCTTGGTATTCGTGAATATTCATCTTACTTTTTTTAGTATACCTCCAAAAGTAGGATTCTAAAGGCAGAACTCAAAGTTAAGTATAACAAGAATTTTATAATGCAGTAACAATAATGTTGCTACTTTTCTTATCATAAATGCAACTTATCGAGTTAAAATTGCGTCATATTTCTAAACCAAAAACTACGTTTTGAAAAAAATAAAATTATTAAGCGCTCTCCTACTCATTCCTTTATTTACGTTGGCTCAAGAAACTGAATCCACTACGAAAGTTGCTAAAGCAACAAGGATAGATGTAGCTCCAAAAATTGACGGTATTTTAGATGATGTTGCCTGGAGTAAAACCCCTGTAATAACTGGTTTTACAGAGGTAAGACCTATAGATAATACACCGGCTTCCAGAAAAACAGAAGTGAGAATTTTGTATGATAATGTTGCCATCTATGTATCGGCAATGCTATATGATACATCGCCAGATAGTATTTTACGTGAATTAACTCAACGAGACAGATCGGGAAACGCAGATGAATTTCATGTTGTGTTTGATACTTATAATGACAAACAAACCGGTTTTGTATTTGGAGTAACTGCAGCAGGTGTGCAATTAGATGAATTCATTGGCTCCAATAATTTTAGTGCTATCTGGGAAAGTGCAGTAAAGATAAATAATGAAGGATGGGCTGTAGAAATGAAAATACCTTACTCTGCCATCCGTTTTCCAAAAACGGATATACAAAATTGGGGATTTATTGCACAGCGCAAAGTAAGAAGAACCAGAGGAGAGGATTTGTGGCCATATATTCCGCTAGGTATAAATAATCCACTACCTTTTGCAGCAAAACTAGAAGGTATTAGTGGCATAAACCCTCCACTTCGATTATCTTTTACTCCATATGCTGGGTTTGGAGTAAGTCATTTCCCTGCAAATGTTGTAGGATTAAGTAATTATTCTACTTCCTATAATGTTGGATTAGATTTAAAATACGGCATAAACGAAAGTTTCACCTTAGATGCTACGCTAGCGCCAGATTTTGGTCAGGTGCAATCAGATAATCAGTTTTTAAATTTATCTGCTTTTGAAACCACCTTTTCAGAAAATCGTCCGTTTTTTCAGGAAGGAAATGAATACTTTAATGTTGGTCATTTATTTTTCCCGCGACGAATTGGTGGTACACCAAAAGGATTTGGATCGGTAAGAAACATGGCAAATCAAGGGTTTAAAATCATCGAAAATCCATCTCAAATACAATTATTAAATGCAACCAAAATTACCGGAACCACTAAATCTGGTATCGGTATTGGATTTTTAAATTCCATAACCAATGCTGAATTTGCCATTGTGGAAGATGCAAATGGTGTGCAACAACGTATTAAAACAGAACCTTTTACTAATTATAATGTCATTTCTGTACGCCAAACATTGCCCAACAATTCGTTTGTGAACTTATATAATGGTAACGTAACCAGAGAGGGCCCAAACAATGATGCAAACTTATCGGGTATACGCTTTCAGGTTGGTACGGCTAAAAACGATTATCAACTACGAGGTATTTTAGGAATCAGCAATAAATTTATGTTGGATTCGGTATCAAACGGGTACAAATATGACATTGCATTTGAAAAAATATCAGGCCCTTTTAGATTTTATTTGGGCAGAAATGTAGAAAGTGATACCTATAACCCGAACGATATTGGCCTTTTACAAGCTGCTGATGAGGTTACACATTTTTGGGGAGCCGGTTATCGAAATTTCAGTCCTAAAAATCCAAAAATCAGAGAATCAAGAGGTGGAATTAATTTCAGGTACGAAACCACGTTTAAAACTAGAGAGTATGCTCAATTTTCGGTAAGTGCCGATAATTTTACACTATACCAGAG
This sequence comes from Sphingobacteriaceae bacterium, assembly GCA_041743935.1. Taxonomy (GTDB): domain Bacteria; phylum Bacteroidota; class Bacteroidia; order Sphingobacteriales; family Sphingobacteriaceae; genus JBGTLU01. The sequence continues at coordinate 106,028 of JBGTLU010000002.1, read as the reverse complement.
TTTTTTCTCTCTTCAATCTTTCGTAGAATATAAACCTAATCACAACGATTTTTTTGAGGCTAGAACTCCAGGTAGAAAATACCAAAGACTTGCTTTTATGGGTGGATCTGTTGGATTCTCAACTGATTTTAGAAAACGTTTTGCTGTAGATGGTAGAGTAACCTACTTTGATAACATACAAGAAAGAAACCCATTTCGTAGGCTAAACCTTTCACCAAGGTTTAGATTAAACGATAAAGTTTTATTCATACACAATTTTACTGTTTCTAAAGATTTAGATAAGGGATTTGTTACCCGTGCAAACAATGAAATTTATTTCGGTATACGGGATGTAAAAACGTATGAAAATGTATTTTCAACCTCTTATATTTTCACTCCAGACATGTCGCTTACGCTAAGAGCACGACATAATTGGACCGACGTGGACTATCGCAGATACATGATTTTGAACCAGGATGGAACACTACGTGAAGACGAATTGAATTTAAACACTACAAGACCGGTGAATGATTTTAACATCAATGCCAATTTCTTTAATATTGATATGGTGTACTCCTGGCGCTTTGCACCGGGATCGGATGTGGTATTAATTTACAAGAACTCCATAAATAAATTTGATAATCAAGTTGGGAAAAGGTTCTTCGAAAACTTTGGTAATGTTTTACGCTCAGATCAATTAAATACCGTTTCCATTAAAGTGTTGTATTATTTAGATTATTTAACACTTAAAAAGAAAAAAGCATAGTACAGAGTGGTGGGCTGGCTAAAAGCGAGGCCACCACTCATTTTTTTCTTTACATTTGATCTATGCTCAAAGCAAATTCAATTTATAAAAACTACAGTAATTTATCTATCCTAAAAGGGGTAAATCTGGAAGTAAATAAAGCCGAAATTATCTCCATTGTTGGTGCATCAGGTGCTGGAAAAAGTACTTTACTTCATATTATTGGCACCTTAGATAAAGCGGATTCTGGTAGTTTACTTATCAATAACATAGATGTAAATAAATTAAATCAACGAGATTTAAGCATTTTCAGAAACCGATACATTGGATTTATATTTCAGTTTCATCATTTATTACCGGAGTTTACGGCCATTGAAAATGTGTGTATCCCGGCATTTATTGCCGGAAAAGACAAAAAAACAGCACTTTTAAAAGCAACCGAATTATTAGAAGTCATGGGGTTAAATGACCGATTAAACCACAAACCTTCCGAATTGTCGGGTGGAGAGCAACAACGTGTGGCAGTGGCTCGTGCTTTTATTAACAATCCGGCTATTATACTGGCCGATGAACCTAGCGGAAATTTAGACTCTAAAAATGCCAATGAATTGCATCAACTCTTTTTTCAATTAAGAGAACAGTTCAATCAAACGTTTATTTTGGTTACACATAACCAAGAACTTGCAGATAGGGCAGATAAAAAATATACCATGCAAGATGGAGTAATCAATAATAATTGATTACCTTTAATGTCTTCCTTAATCTCTACACACATTTTTAATAAATTACATGAAAAAATTACTTGAGTTTTTATTTTTTATTGCTCTTAGGATTTGTTGGCTATAGCATAGGTACAATAACGTTATTATTGCCATTGAGATGGGTAGTAGATTATATTAGAGACCATGGATACTCTGCTAATACTGAAAAAGCAGCAGTTATTGGATTAATTATTTTAGTACTTATTGTTACCATTTGGATAAGTAAATTAATTTTTGATCAGCTAGTAAAAGAGGAAAGTTTTGGGGGTAAGTTAAAATGGTTAATAGTACCTATATTATTGTTTTCGGTGAGTATTTGGTTGTTTTTTCAACCAAAATTAATTAACCCAGTTACAGAAACTTCAGTAACAGAAATAAGTATTGGTTATACTATTGGGCCTTTTCCAGAAAGAGGAAAACTAATGCAACTTAAAGCACAAGGATACGATGGAATAATATCCTTATTACACCCTTTGATTGTGCCATTTGAACCAGTTTTAATTAATCAACTTAAATCACAAACTACGGAAATTGGGCTATAATTTCATCATTTTCCGCTTTTACCTTGGGTTGGTGAAAATGCAAAGATGTTAGATTCACTAAGCAATTTTGTAAAAAACGCACCAGGAAAGTATTACTTGCATTGTTATTTGGGAAAAGATAGAGTAAACACAGCTAAAAGAATAATTTTAAAAGTTCTTGGAGATGAGGAATTGTTAGTATCGGAAATTGAAGACTCAGAAAGAGTATTATCAGATACTTTGGTTTTTGAACGGGGTAAAATAACCATGTTAGGAGATAGTATTTACTATACCCCTTATCCAACAGATGAAGAATTTATGGGTTATATAATTGCTCCTGGCATAAACACTGTTGTGTCTCTTTTAAACCCTAAAGACCCTAATGATAGAAAATTGATTGAAGAAGAGAAAAAAATCCTAGCTACTTATTTTGTTGATTTTGTAAACATTCCATTAGATGCAAATTCTAGTAAAGCAGAAATTAAAGCTGCATGGGAAATTATAAAACAGAAGAAAAAACCAATAGTTGTACATCATTTTTTATCTGATAAGCCAAGTAGTGTTCATTTTATAAACAACATACCCAAAGAAAATAAATGATAGATTTCCAAGCCTTTATACCAAGTTTAAGTAAAATCATCTTGGTAGCTCCTATTGCATTGGTTATCACGATTATTTCTATACTTCTTGTGTCATTTCTGAAAAAAAGATATGAAATGCGTACTGCATATACTCGTAAAATTTTTCATTTTATCATTTTTACCAGTGCTGCTGTCCTACAGTTTTTTTTAGGCTTACAAGCAACCGTAATCTTTGGTTCGATTGTAGCAGTAGCCGTTTTGTATGCTTTATACAAGGGGCATGGAGATTATTTTTACGAATCATTAGCGCGTCCGCGCGATGCACCACACCAAAGTAAATTCATTATCATTCCTCTTTTTTCTACCGCATTGGGTGGTGTAGTAAGTAATTTATTTTTTCCGCAAACTGCATTTATTGGCTACTTAGTTGGTGGTTGGGGCGATGCCATTGGCGAACCTGTAGGCAGTAAATGGGGCAAACACCCCTATAATGTACCCACCATTTATGGAGTTGCAGCAACCAGAACATTAGAAGGTTCTACAGCTGTAGCTTTAGTTAGCTTTTTAGTATGCATACCAGCAATGCTTTCCTTTGGGCTTGCCCTTTCTACTGTACTATTTTATGCTTTGATAACAGCCATTGCAGCCATGTTGGTAGAAGCAGTAAGTAGCCATGGTACAGATAATTTTACAGTGCAAGTAGCAACTGCAGCTTTAACCTATTATTTGTTGGTGTAGATTAAGCTACCAATTCTACATTACGTAAATCAACAGGTACTACACGAGAAATTCCTTGCTCTATCATGGTAACACCATACACAATATCTGTGCTTGCTATAGTGCGTTTATTATGAGTTACGATGATAAACTGTGAGTCGTTAGAAAATTTACGAATGATGTGATTGAACTTATCTATGTTGGTATCGTCTAAGGGTGCATCTACTTCATCGAAAATACAAAACGGAGCAGGTTTAAGCAGATACAAAGAAAACAGGATGGCGGTTGCCGTGAGGGTTTTTTCTCCTCCGGATAATTGATTAATGGTTAAAGGTCTTTTCCCTTTTGGTTTGGCAATGATTTCTATTTCAGAATCTAGTGGGTCATTAGGGTCTATTAAGATTAAATCACAGGAATCTTCTTCATTAAATAAAGAGCGGAAAACGGTTACAAAATTCTCGCGAATAGCGGCAAAAGATTCTAAAAATTTTGTTTTTGCTGTTTCGTCAATTTCAGAAATGGTTTGCAACAATACTTGTTTTGCCTCTAAAAGGTCTTTCTTTTGATTTTGGATGAATTGATAACGTTCATGCATTTCGTTATATGCTTCCATCGCCAAGGGGTTTATGGCGCCAAAATTTTCTAATTGTTCTTTTATTTTTTCAGCTTTTCTTTTTAATTCATCTTCTTGAGATTCGGGTAAATCGGCATCCAATAAATCTTCAATTTGTATATCAAACTCAACCGAGAGCCTTTCTTTTAAGGCATTTAAATCTATTTTAAGAAGTGTTTTCTTTTCCTTTATAGCCAGAATTAGTTCCTCTGCCTGTTCTTTCTTTCTGCGGATATCTGTTAGTTCTTGCTCTAGTGTATTAATTTTTCCTCTACTTTGATAATATGCTTCTTCTGTTTCTTGTAAGCCTTTTTCGAGTTGCTCTTTTTGAGCATACATGGCAAGTAAATCACTATCAGAATGTTGGTTGTTTAGCACCAATGCCTGCATTTCTGCCTTAGTGCTAGTTAATTCTTGCGAATTATTCATAATTCTGGCTTGTACTAGTTGTACTTGCGACTGTTTATATTCAACATCTTTATGTATTGCGGCAATACGGTTTTGTTGTTGGTGTAACCCAATGTTTTGCTTATTGTACTCGGCAGAAAGTTCATTAACTCGCTCAGATAAAACTGCATAATCAGCTTGTAATGAGTTTAACAAGTTAGAGTTTATCTGTAAATTATTTGTTAAATCGGTTAGTTTTGGTAATAGTATTACCAATTGTTCCTCATAACTTTTTATTTTTTGCTCTATATCTTCTTTCCTAAGGTTGCTGTTTGCAATAAAATTTTTGAATTGTTCTTGTTTAGATTGTAATCCAACCAAATTGGTACGTAGTTGATTAACTTCGGCTCTTATTTCTGAAATTAAATTAGCTTTTGTATCGTTTTTTAATTTAGATAATTGCTCGGTTTGTTGTTCAACCTGTTGTTTTAACTTCAGAAGCTGTTCGTCTAATTTCTTAGTCTCTCGTTGTAATGCTTCCAAGTTTTTAGCTCGTCCTATACGCTTACCCTCAAATAAACCTACGGAACCACCTGCCATGCTAAACTTTGCTTTACTGAATTTACCTCCAGCACTGAGTAAAATTACATCCGATACCGAATGTTCTAGAAATGTATTTTCATCATCACGTAAAACCAAATACACATTTTTAAGCAGATGTGCGCAAAGTTTTCGGTATTTGTCTTCGCATTCTGTAATTTCTAAGGCAGATACAAATCGGTTATCTTGTAATGATGGTATTTCTGAGGAGGCGGAAGTTGTTTTTGCCCCTTCAAAAGCATCTAAAATAAAAAAGTTAGCGCGCCCTTTCGAAGAGCTACTTAAAAGATTAATTGCTGCAATTGCTTCGGCTGTGGATTGCACTACATAATAATTCATGTAGGGTTCTAAATAATTCTCGATGCTGATTCTGTACTCTTCTTTACAAAACAAAACATCCGAAAGTAATGGGGCATTTTTTGCCCAATTGGCATTTTTTTTCAAAAATTTAATGGAATCAGGGAAACCTTCTAAATTCTCTACTAAACTCTTGGTCAGATTGTACTCGTTAATTTTTGCGTCTAAAGTGCGATTTTCTGCTATTAGTTTTTCTTTGGATAGTTGCAATTGATATTCAGCAGTTTCAATTTTCTTTAGTAGGATTTCTTCTTGTGCAATAGTTTGTGTAAGTAATTCTTCTTTTTGCACGAGTGTGTTTTCTATTTTACTAATGTTATCTGCAAAATCTTGTATTTCTTCTGCTTTGTGCTGAGTATCGGTGGTATTACGTTCTAGTTCCTGTATTAGTGCATTTTTTTGCACTTCAATTATATCCTTCTCTTTTTCAATTTGGAAAACTTGGTTTTGTAAATTCTTATTTTGGGTAGATAAAGTTTCTAATTCAGTCTTACAACTATTTTGTTTTTCTTTCAATGCATCAAGTTCTGTTTTTACGGACTTTAAATTAATTTCTATCCTCGTTAATGCACTATTTTCTGACTCTAGGGTAGATTCAAAAGCTTTAATACTTTGCTGGGTATTGTCAATGGTTTGTTTATCGTTTGCAATTTCTAATTCTAATCTGGTTTCTTTTTCGGATAAATAACGGTGTTGTTCATTCTTTAATTTCTTATCGCTTTCGTATTGCCTAATTCCATTCACAAAATCGTTAGTAGCTTTTTGTTGTATCGATAAATTTTTCTCTTTTGTAAGGTTGATGAGTTTTTCCTCTTGGATAGCAGCTTCTGTAGCATCTGTTTTGGTTTGCAATGCTAGTTTTTCATCGTTTCGTTGTTGCTCTTGAGCTTCTAATTCATCCAACGAAATTTTAAAATTATTTATTCTGAAAGAAGCTAAATCAATGCTTATTTCTTTGTATTGCTCTTTAATACGGTAATAGCGTTCCGTTTTTTTTGCTTGCGATTCTAATGCCTTTAGGTTTTTCTCAATTTCAAATACCAAATCTTCTACTCGGTTTAAATCCGTTTCGGTATCGCGGAGTTTATTAAAGGTTTGCTTTTTGCGAATTTTATATTTAGAAATGCCAGATGCTTCTTCGAAAAGAGTTCTACGTGAGTTGTCTTTATTATTTAGTAATTCATCCACCATTCGTAATTCTATGATGGAATACGAGTCGGCCCCGATACCGGTATCTAAAAATAAATCGGTTATATCTTTTAACCGACATTGTATGTTGTTTAGCCTATACTCACTTTCGCCACTTCGATATAATTTTCGGGTGATAGTTACTTGACTATAATCTGTAGGTAAAATGTTTTTTGTATTATCAAAACTGAGCGAAACTTCGGCAAGATTAGAGGCTTTTCTGGATTTTGTACCATTAAAAATTACATTTTCCATTTTTTCTGAGCGAAGCATCTTTGTACTCTGCTCGCCCAAAACCCAACGTATAGCATCCACTACATTAGACTTGCCACAACCATTTGGGCCCACAATAGAAGTTACTCCCTCATCAAAATGAATAGTTGTTTTATCTCCAAAACTTTTAAATCCCTTAATATCCAGTGTGGTTAGCTTCACAATCTATTCTTTAGTTTTGCTCTTTAGCAAGGTTTAAATATCTTTACTAAAACAATTCGTCGCAATTTTTTTTATCAACAAGAAAAACACCATGGATCTTCAAACCATATTTTACATTATTGCTATTATTGCTTACTTCGGCTATGGAATTTACAAAAATTACCAGAAGCAACAAGAAGAAGCAATTAAAAGAGCAAAACAAAATAATCAGCCTAATTATCAGGAAGAGTTAGATCCGAATATCCCGGAAGCGACAGAACCAAATTTCGAAGAAATTTTTGGCGAATTGTTAGGTTATCCAAAAGAAGAAGAAAAAGTATCTCCGGCTGCCCCTGCATCAAAGCCCGAAAATAAATACCAACAACCAACTTACCAACCAGCAAAATCCTATGAAACGGTTTACCAATCGGATGTTCCGGAAGATTATTTTGAAAGAACTCGTAAAGCTAGGCAGGAAAAAAATAAATTAAAATCGGCAGATGAGATAATCCGCGAGCGTAGAAGATTGGCAAAATTACAAACAGAAGAAATTGCAAATAATTCGATAGGTCAAGAATACGATACTGACCAATTTGATTTGCAAGAAGCTGTAATTATGAAGTCTATTTTAGACCGTCCGGAGTATTAGGGAAATAAGAAATTTTATCCCAAATGTTCATTAAAATCTACCCAGAAAATCCTAATACCAAGCACATAGAGCAAGTAGTACAATGTTTGCTAAGAGGAGGAATAATCATTTATCCTACCGATACGGTTTATGGATTGGGTTGTGATATTACCAACCAAAAAGCCATTGAACGGATTTGTAAAATACGTGGAATTAATCCCGCTAAAGCACAATTTTCATTCATCTGCTCCGATTTAAGCCACCTTGCAGATTATACCAAACCAATTGATACTTCTGTCTTTAGAATGCTTAAAAAAGCACTCCCCGGGCCGTTTACTTTTATTTTAAATGCTAGTGGTAAAGTGCCAAAACTGATTCATGCAAATAAAAAAACAGTTGGAATTAGGGTGCCAGATAATGCTATTGCTCTAGAAATTGTTAGAGTTTTAGGCAATCCAATATTATCTACGTCTATACATGATGAAGATGAGATTTTGGAATACAGCACCGACCCCGAGTTAATTTATGAAAAGTATCAGGACCTGGTAGACATGGTTATTGATGGCGGATATGGAGGAAACGAGGCATCTACCGTAATAGACTTAACTCAAGGAGAACCCGAAGTTATCCGAGAAGGAAAGGGGAATTTAGAAGAAATTATATAAATTGGTTGAAAATTGAAAAGGTAAAATGGAAACAATTAACGAATTTTTAGATTACACGTTATTTTCTATTGGCAACAGTTCGGTAAAAGTACAGTCTCTATTAATTTTACTGGTTTCTGTATTTCTGCTCTTTTATTTATCCGAAAAACTAAAAAAATTACTAGAGAGTAGGTTTTTAGCCAGATACATAGTAGATATTGGCGTAAGAACTTCAATAGCTACCATCATAAAATATCTGATTTTAATTCTAGGTTTTTACATTATTTTAAAAACGAGTGGAATTGATTTAAGTGGATTAGGCTTATTAGCAGGAGCCTTAGGTGTAGGTATTGGTTTTGGTTTGCAAAATATCACCAATAATTTTATATCGGGTCTAATTATTCTGTTTGAACGACCAATAAAAGTAGGCGACCGGGTAGAAGTTGGAGATGTAAATGGAGATATAGTAAAAATATCTGCTAGAGCTACAACGGTTGTTACCAACGATAATATTTCCATCATTGTACCTAACTCAGAGTTTATAAGTAATCGGGTAATAAACTGGAGCCACAACGACTCAAAAGTAAGGTTTAAAATTCCGGTTGGAGTTTCATACAATGAAGATCCTCAAAAAATAAGAAAAATACTGATAGAAGTTGCTTCTAAACATCCGGGTGTACTTGCAAATCCTAAACCTAATGTTTGGTTTAATAATTATGGCGATAGTTCCTTGGATTTTAATCTATTAGTATGGACAACTAAATTCATCCATCGTCCCGGAGCTTTTAAAAGCGAATTGTATTTTGATATTTTCGAGAAATTTAAAGAGCATAACGTAGAAATTCCATTCCCACAACGCGATTTACACATACGGTCTGGGATAGAAAAAATCAAAGCAGAAGATTAGTTTGCTGCTTTGATAAAGGCAATACTTTTGCGCTCGTTTCCAGAAATTAAAGTTACCCGATAACTTCCTTCCTTTAAATCGCCAACGGGTAAATGAATAAGTGTTTCATCTACTAAATCATGTTGTTCTTGCACCAATACTCTCCCTAATATGTCGGTTATAATCAGCTGTACTCCTTTTCTTCGTTCAGGAGAAGTAATTATTAAACTTAATTCGTTTAGAGCTGGAATTGGAAACAATAGGGTTTGGATGTTTAGTTCTTTCACCTTACCAACCGATGTAGTATTGGTATTCCGGTTTTTTAAGGTCGCATCTTGGTTTAGTTCAAACAACCCAAAAGGTTCGATAGAACTAGTATTGATTCGTTTTATTGCTGTTCTGGCTTGTACATTTAGTTCCCAGAAACCTGAGGTACTTCTTCTTCCTCCTACAGGTATGTAAAACTTATCCCCCACTTTGGTTACATAATTAAAAAATCCGCCATTGGTCCAATCGGTTTCTATTACTTGCCCGGTATTAGTATTTAAGTCTACAATCCAATATTTGTAAATAGCATCAATGTATTTAGAAAAAATAGGGTCTACACCAGGGTTGGTTACAGGATTTAAACGCTCCGGGTATTGTGCTGTAGTCAGAACTAAACCATTCCCCAAGTACGTCATTCCAATAGTTTTACGGTTTCCGCAAATTTGATCGAGGTTTACAAAATACGTCGGGTCAAAATCTGTTTCTCCTTTTTTTATTCGCAAAATACCTCCAGGTTTAATTCCTTGCCCGCCGTTGATCACATCACTACCAGATACGTATAAATCGCCGGCTTCATCAATAAACATAGCACTAACCGCAGAACCTCCATAACCTAAAAGATGTACACGAGTATCTACCAAGGTTTTTTGCAAGGTTTTAGTTGCTAAATCAATTACTGCTAAATAAGCTTCTGGTTTTACACGAGCATTGGCAAAACCCGAACCATACCAAATGGGAACAAATAATTTACCATCGCGAATTATCATTTCTTCGGGGGTAGAAATTTCGAAATTTCTGTCTTCTAATGACGTTAAGTCTATCTCACCAGTAATTTTAAACTCTTCTACATCCACGATGAAAATTTTAAACACACTTTGTGAGATTACATAAGCGGTCTTATCATTTACCATGAGCATATCTACTATGTGAGGCACATTGGATGCACCAGGAAACAACAAAGTGGTAGCAATATTTAATGTACCGTTTGTATTGATAGACATTTTATAAAGCCTAGGTTCATTAAAATTATAATAATAATAAGCGCCTTTGTGGGTAAGAATATTTCCGGTTCCGGCTATTTCTCTAAACCCAGAGGTGTTCATGCTAGTTACATTCAGGTTGTCGGTAATTCGCAAATAACTGGTATTGGGGTTGCCGGGTTCGGTAAAATAACCGGTTTTAAGCATTACTCCGTACCGTACCTGGGCCTGAGCGGAAAGAATAATAGTAAATAGTAAGGTAAGAAGTGTTATTTTTTTCATGTCGTTTTATTTATAAAATATCTGAGTTTAACGTGGAAACTTCGTCCGGGTTTTTGAATTTTAAAATTATCAAAGGAATCCCTATTGAATAGATTTTGAACTTCGAAGCTGGCACTAATGGTATTTCTGGGCAATGAATAAGAAACACCTATTGTATTCAAAAACTGATTGGGGATGGTGAGTTTAGTTTCTATATCTCCATCTTCTTCAAAAGCCAGAAAAAACTTACGAACGTAGTTGGCATTCCAATAAAAGGAGGCAACATCGCCGGATCTAAAAATTCCCGGATAGAATACGGTAACTTCTGCATTCCCAAACAGCGAAGGTCGGTTGGGCAAACGTTTATTGAAAAAGCGTGGATCTGTTGTAGATAATCCTTCCCCAATGGTATCGGACCGGTTACGTATATCCTGATAGGTCGCATTCAGTTTTAACAGTATAATTGGATTGGGATTGTAGGTAAATTCTGCATCCAATCCATTGGATCTAATTTTAGCAATGTTCTGGTATTGAGCAAAAAAGTTGGTTACTAATAAAAAGATATTTCTGCGAGTATCCCTACTAAATCCATTTACCTCCAGGTTAAATTTGCCGAATTTACCATCAAAAGAGGTTTGCAAACCAACATTATAATTGTAACTAATTTCTGGTTGTAGAAGCGGATTTGCCGCAACAAAAACTTGGTCGCCTAATAGTTCGAATTGATCTGGCAACCGGGTGGTGTACTCAAAGTTAGTTTTTAATAAGAGTTTATCGTTCCAAAAAGAAAATTTTGCAGCCTGTGAGATACCGTAATTCGACTTTTTATACCTTGCTTTGGGGCCGATAAAAACCAAGGTGCTCTCATTGGCATCTACATTAATGCGGTAATATTTTAAACCGCTAATAAATTGCAATCGATTATCTAATAAACTCAGTTGATAAGACAATCCGGTAGTAAGCTTAAATATTTTTTGTGGCTGTTCGTATAAATCTCTAACGGTGCCAAGCAATCTGGTTGCTGTAGAATCCTGCCCGTTTTGTCGCACATAACTGTTTACCACATTAAAGTTAAATTGATGTTTGGGATTTAACTTGTAATTAATGTTTGCTCTTTGAATTAGGTTGATGGAATTAATTTTTAGCGTATGAGCAATAAACCCAACTTCTGAACCAAACCTAACCTTATTAATTACATTGCCACGCCAATTATATTTATTTAATCCGGTATCTATAAACGACGTGTTGTTATCGTAAAATCCGGTGTATAAGTTTACGTCTAAACCTTCGGCAAATAAATTATTTTTTTGGTATTGAATTTCTTGTTTAAACCCATTTTCAAATACTACGGCATCGCCAAAAACTCGGTTCATTGAGAAAAAAGAATGCTGTAATTCTTTATCGTATCCAGAGTAAGAAAAGTTAAAAAGAAATAAATCTGCCCAAGTTTCGTTTCGCACACCGGCTTCGGCTTGGTAGGAAAAAGATTTAAACCTGTCGTGGAAACGCGGAACCACCACCGTATCAGGTTGCCCAAATTGATTGGGAACTTCTACCCTAACCTTGTAATTATTATCCGAGTAATTGTAGTATCCATTAAATCCTACAAAAACCGGAGAATTATTAAAATTTATGCGAGAGTTGAAAGAAGCCCTACTCGTATTGAATGAACTTTGTTCTAAACTAATATCGTAATACTCTCTGTTGGTTTTATTTGTAATGATATTGATTGCCCCGCCCAATGCATCGGAACCAAGGCTAACAGGTAAAATCCCTTTATACACTTCTATTCTTTCTATCAGGTTTACGGGTAGATTATTTAAATCGGTAGCTAAACCGGTATTTTCTAGGGGAATACCATCCACAAATATTTTAATTTGCTTGCCAGAAATTCCATTGATGGATATTTGTGCAGGATTACCCAATCCACCGGATTCTCTTACCCTCACTCCGGCAGTTCTCGTCAGAATTTGCCGAGTTGTTACCGAACGATTTTGCAAAGGTTTAACATCAATGGCAGAAACAGAAAAGGCACTTTGGTTTAAAATTTTTGCTTCCGATTTAGAAACAACGGTAACCGTACCTAATTCTGAGGCACTGGTTATGAGTTGTACTTCTACATTTTCTACTAATCGTTCGCGAGAAAGGTTTACCGTTATGGTTTGAGGCAAATACCCCAAGTATTGTACTCTTATCTTGTAGTTATTGGCATATGGAATTTGACGAAACTCAAAATTTCCATTAATATCACTAGCAATAATAATATTTTCATTAAATGTAACAACAGCCCCGGGTAAGGTTTCAGAATTAATCCCTACAACTTTTCCTTTTATAGTATACAGGGATTGTTGCGCAAAAGATGTTTTGGATAAGATAAGCAAAAAAACGACAGCAAAAATATTCGCCACAAAACGTGAATAATTCATTGAGAGAGTTGGTTAAAAAGACAAATGTACGTATCGGGTTGTAAACTAGATTTACAACCCGATACATCTATTTATTTCACCTCCGATTTATCTCGGGTGAGAATGAAATACCCACATAAACCGGCAAGAACCGATGCTGTTAAAACTGCTAGTTTAGCCTTGTTCTGAAAATTTACCTCTGCCGGGTCGCTGTATGCTAATACAGAAATAAATATCGACATGGTAAAACCAATTCCAGCTAAAAATCCAACTCCAATTAATTTCTTAAAATTTACTTTGGATGGCATGTTTGCAAAACCAAACTTAATTGCCAAATAAGAGAATAATGCAACACCTACAGGTTTACCTAACAATAAACCAGCTATGATACCTAAACTTAATGGTTGCATAAGCAAATTGAAGAAATCTAAACCTCCTAATGGTATAGCGGTGTTTGCCAAAGCAAAAATTGGCATAATTAGAAATGCGGTAAATGGATGTAATTCGTGTTCTAATTGTTGCAATGGAGAGTGTCCGTATCTGGATTTTAGTGGTATGGCTGTTGCCAACAATACTCCGGCAATGGTTGCGTGTATGCCAGATTGTAACATAAAGTACCACATGAATAAGCCTAATAATAAGTAGGGAGATATTAAGTCTACCTTTAATCTATTTAATACATGTAAAACTACAAATATCCCCAACGCAAGTGATAAGTAAAGGAAGGATAAATCGCTGGTATAGAATATGGCAATTACCATAATTGCTCCTAAATCATCAATTACCGCCAAAGCAGTTAAAAATATTTTTAAGCTAATTGGAACTCTTTTACCAGCCAAGGATAAAATACCCAATGCAAAAGCAATATCGGTAGCCATTGGTATTCCCCAGCCATCGGCTGTTTCTTTACCAAAATTAAAAAAGGCAAAAAACAAAGCGGGCACTACCATGCCACCTAAAGCTGCAATTAAAGGTAAACTGGCTTTTTTGGCAGTGGATAATTCTCCGGCTGCAAATTCACGCTTAATTTCCATCCCCACAACGAAGAAGAAAACAACCATTAGCCCGTCATTTACCCAATGTAAAATGCTTTCTTTAAGATGTACCACGCCGAATTCAAATCCGACTTTAGTTTCCCAAAATGCAACATAATCAGGCCCAAATGCGGTATTGGCTACTCCTAACGATAAAATGGTGCATATAATTAAAATTATACCGGAAGCTTGCTCCATTTTGAAGAAATTTTTAAATGGTTGAATTACTACTTTCTGTATCATGCCGCAAGTTTACAAAATACTGCGAATAAATACAGGAATTTTCGACAAATCTCCTTCAGAAATAGCCTTTACAAAGGCACTACCAATGATTGCCCCATTTGCATTTGAGCATGCCTTTTGAAAAGATACACGGTCTGAAATACCAAAACCAATTACGGTTGGATTTTTTAAATTCATGTTTTTAATGTGTTGAAAATACTTTTCAGAATCGTCTCCTTGCTTTAACACACTACCTGTTGTAGAGGAGGAAGATAATAGATAAATAAACCCATTAGTTAATGCATCAATCTTTTGGATTCTTTCATCAGAGCTTTGTGGAGTTACCAAAAAAATATTGCTCAATTTTCTGCTTTCAAATATGTCTTGGTATAAATTCTCGTATTCATACATAGGTAAATCCGGAATGATTACTCCATCTACTCCGGCTTCAACACAGGCATCGCAAAAACGCTCTACTCCATATTGCATGACCGGGTTTACATAGCCCATTAGTAAAACCGGAATCGTAATTTCTTTACGTAGATCTTTTAATTGCTCAAACAAAACCTTTAACGACATGCCATTATCTAATGCTATCTCACTGCTTCGTTGTATTACCGGACCATCTGCCAATGGATCTGAAAATGGGAATCCAATTTCTAACATATCTGCACCTGCATCTTGTAAACCTTTGGCAATCGTAAGTGTATCATGTAATGCAGGGAAGCCAGCAGTATAAAATACAGAAAGTATGTTTTTCTTTTTAATTTGGAAAAGCTGATTAATTCTATTCATTTGAATAATTAGTGAATCTTGTTTGTTGATTTTGAATGACTAAGACGATGACTAGGAATAAATATTTCTTAATTCTAAATTCCTATTTCATAATTTAAAATAGTCGATATAGGTTTGTAAATCTTTATCTCCTCTACCCGAGAGGCAAATCACTACATTTTCATCGCCATTAAATTTCATTTTCTCTAAATATGCTAAAGCATGTGCCGTTTCTATTGCTGGAATAATTCCTTCAAGTTCTGATAATAATCTGCCTGCATGCATGGCTTCATCGTCGGTTATGGCTACGTATTTTGCTCTATTAACCTTGAACAAATGCGCATGTTGTGGACCAATACCCGGATAATCTAACCCGGCCGAAATAGAATATGGTTCTACTATTTGTCCATCTTCTGTTTGCATTAACAGGGTTTTACTACCATGTAAAATACCATCATTACCTAATGCAGTAGTTGCTGCCGAGTGTCCAGTGCTAATCCCTTTTCCGGCTGCTTCAACCGCAATTAATTTTACGCTTTCATCATCTAAAAAATGATAAAATGCCCCCATAGCATTGCTTCCGCCACCAACACATGCAAGCACATAATCGGGTAGTTCGGTTCCGGTTTTATCCAGCAATTGTTTTTTAGTTTCTAAGCTTATAATGGATTGAAAACGAGCTACCATCTCGGGATAAGGATACGGACCTACAACAGAACCAATAATATAATGGGTATCCTCCGGATGGTTAATCCAATCTCGCATGGCTTCATTGGTAGCATCTTTCAACGTCTTACTGCCACAAGTTGCAGCTACCACTTTTGCACCCAGCATTTTCATGCGGGCTACATTTGGTGCTTGCCGAGCAATATCCACTTCGCCCATGTATATAACACACTCTAAGCCACGTAATGCACAAACTGTTGCTGTAGCTACACCGTGTTGTCCGGCACCGGTTTCGGCAATGATTCTCTTTTTACCTAGTTTTTCGGCTAAAAGTATTTGCCCTACGGTATTGTTTACTTTGTGAGCACCGGTATGGTTAAGGTCTTCTCTTTTTAGGTAGATGTTTGCTTTGTATTTGGCAGATAAACGTTTTGCCAAAAATAGTGGACTTGGTCTACCAACATAATCGGTTAATAAAACATTCATTTCTTGTTGAAACGCAGGTTCACTAATGATAGATAAATAATGTTGGCGCAAATGCTCTACGTTTGGATACAACATTTCGGGAATATATGCTCCACCAAAATCTCCGTAATAACCCAGTTCGTTTACATGATAATTCATTTTGTTTTGAGTTTTTTAACTAGTTCTTTTAAAAGTGTACTGTCTTTTTTTGCCGGTTCTATTTCAAATTTGCTATTTACATCCACGGCATAAATTAAATTACTTTTTTCTTTCAGACCGATGATGGCATCTATGTTATTTAATGTAATACCTCCACTCAAGAAAAATTGTTTATCCAACGTATAATTTTTTAGTATTCTCCAATTAAATGTTTCTCCTGAACCGCCGTATTCGGAGGTTTTAGAATCGAATAAAAAATAATCGCACACCGAATTATATGGTATTAGTTGATTAAAATCAAATGTGTTATCCAGCCCAAATGCTTTTATTATTTCAAACTTGTGTTTTGATTTTTTGCGATAATGATTTAAAATTTCTAGATACTCGGGAGATTCGTTACCGTGTAATTGAATTGCATTAAAGGCATACTTTTGTATATTTTGTTGGAGTATGTCCATTCTCTCATTTACAAAAACCCCGGTAGTTTTAATACCCAAATTGCCAACAGATGATACTATCTCTGGGGATAAATCTTCTACAAATCGTTTAGATTTTGGGTAGAATATAAATCCCACATAATCTGGTTTTAGTTGACTAATTTCCGCAACGTTATCCGGAAATTTCATTCCGCATACTTTCCATTTTATTGGCATACTTCCATTAATTTTTTGAAAGATTGAATTGCATTACCACTTTCTAGAGATTCTCTTGCAATAGCTACGCAATCTTCAATACATTTATTTTGCTCAAAGCATTGTATGGCAAAGGCAGAATTTGCCAACACGACTTCTGTTTGAGGTTTTGTACCTTCTCCATTTATTATTTTCAAAGCCAATTCTGCAGCTTCTTTTACTGTTTTGGCTCCTAATAAATCAACTGGTTTGGTTTTATGTAAGCCTAAATCTGAATGACTAAAATAACTTTCGCCGGTTTTAGAAAAAACTTTAAACGGACAAGAAAGGGTAATTTCGTCATAGCCATCTGTAGCATGAATGATAGCATATGTTTTAGCTGTTTTTTGATAGAAATAAGCATATAATCTGGCTAATTCTAAACTAAATACTCCAACTACTTGTCGGCCGGGTGATGCAGGATTAACCATTGGCCCTAACATATTAAAAAAGGTTTTAACCCCTAATTCTTTTCTAATTGGTGCTACGGTTTTCATAGCTGGATGAAACAATGGAGCATGTAAAAAACAGATGTTGGCTACATCTAATGATTTTTTGAGTTTGTCGGTATCTTTTGTGAAGGTATATCCCAATTCTTCTAGAACATTGGATGAGCCGGAGATAGAAGAAACACCATAATTACCATGTTTTGCAACTTTATAGCCAGCGCCTGCCACCACAAATGAAGAAATAGTAGATATATTAAAAGTATCTTTTCCGTCACCACCGGTACCACATAAATCAATTAAATCATACTCCTGTAGATCAAGTGGAATGCAAAGTTCAAGCATGGCTTCACGGAAACCTTCTAATTCTTCTACCCTAATGCTTCGCATGCTAAAAGCTGTCATAAATGCAGCCATTTGCGAGTTATTATATTTGCCCAATGCCAAATCCGTTAGAATTTTCTTAGCCTCTAGTTTAGAAAAACTTTTTTGTTCAAATAAATGTGTTAGTATTTCTTTCATAAAAAATCATAAAAAAAGGGTTGCCTCCAGCAACCCTCCAATATTTAGATATTTGTACATACTTGGGTTACTCAATCGGACTGATTGTGTGCCACCAAGAGGTATGTACCTGTGTATTCTTCATTTTTTTTGTGCGTGCAAATATGCTTAGAGTTTGTGAAATAGCGAAATATTATTTTTTCCTCATAAACTTCAAAATATATTCATACATGTTGTTCTTAGGAAAAATCATTTGAGCAATCATGCCCACATGGCGTTTACCTTCTATTTGAATGTATTGAATATCTTTCCCCAATCGTAATGCTTCTACCCTGAACCGATCGGTGCCCAACATAATGGCGGGATATGTTTTGGTGCCTACAAAAGCTTGAATCGGGAAATTGGCATTGTTAATATAGTTTATTGGCGATGCATCTTGCCAACGTTCGGGGTCTGTAGAAAAAATATAATAATATCGTTTTGCCCATTCTACAGCTGTTATGGTGAAATAATCGTGTAAATCCAAACAAAATGCATCTATTAAAATCATCCCTTTAATGGGATTAGTAAAATTTAAACGTTCAAAGTATTTTTTATCCAAACCTGCTAAAGCTAATAAATGTGCACCGGCTGAGTGACCAGATATAAAAATTCGTTCCGGATTTCCTCCATAATTTTCTATGTTTTGGGCAACCCATTGTACCGCTTTTGCCACGTCTAATGCCATGTCTTGGTAGCTAACTTCGGGAGCCAAACGATAATTAATAGGTACAAATAGTACGTTGTTTTTGGCAAAATTTTTACCCATAAATTTATAAGTATCCTTAGAACCACTATCCCAAGAACCGCCATGAACATAGATTAAAACATCTAATTTTTGTTGTGATGACTTTGGCGAATAAATATCTAATGTTTGTCTGGTGTGCTCATTAGCATAGGAGATGTTCTTAGTTACTTGATACGATTTAGCAGCAACAGAAACATTGTAGTTAAAAATAAACATAAGTAAAATCAAGTATTTCATCATTTAATGAGCGGGTCTTTTTCTTTTGTGAAGTGGTTATATACCAATTTATCTGCTAGAGAGGGAAACAATTTATTTAACCAAACAGTAATTTTCCCTAAAGAGGTAATGATTAAATCACGTTTTCGTTTTTCTACTGCATTGGCAATTAAGCGAGCAACTTCGTCAGGAGTCATCATTTTTGCCTCTTCCATAGAAGACTCTCCTTGAGGCTGGGCATCTTTAGCTAGGGCCACATTACGGATGTTGGAAGCCGTAAAACCCGGGCAAGCTAACAAAACGTGCACTCCATTTTTAAGATTTTCTATTCGTAAAGACTCTAAAAAACCTTGCATAGCAAATTTAGAAGCAGAATAGCCTGTTCTGCCGGGCAAACCTTTATAGCCTGCAATGGAAGAAACACCTACTATAGAGCCTTTAGATTTAATGATTTCATTAATGGCGAAACGGGTGCAATAAACGGTACCCCAAAAATTAATATCCATCACTTTCCTAATCACTTCTAAGTCTAACTCATGAAACAAAGCGCGCATTGAAATACCCGCATTATTTATCAAAACATCAATGCTACCAAATGTATCTAAGGTTTTTTGCATTAAATGCTCGCAATCGTCTTGATTAGTTACATCGCAAGCTAAAGCTAAAGTTTGCACGTGGTGAGTAGCATTAATTTCTTTAGAAAGTTGTCTCAAAACATCTAGCTGTCTTGCCGCCAAAACAACTGTAGCGCCACGTTTGGCAAATTCTATTGCACATGCTTTCCCAATTCCGGAGGATGCACCAGTTATGACAACCACTTTGTTTTTTAGCTTACTCATTTAATTTTTTCTGTCTAATTTTCGCCAATTTCTGAGCACGATGCGCATATCATTTTCAGGATGGTAATGTTTTGCGTACAACATATTTAATCTTTTGATGGTATTTTCATCGTTTACCGTAATATTTACGGTATCTACAGGATTTAAAATGCCTCTTTTAATGGTAGGTAAATTTTTAATAAATCCATTACTTCTAGCATATCCCACCCAACTTTTATATCCAAACAAAACCAAAAATACATTACGAAAAAATTGTATTGGATGTTTTTGAAAAACAGCAATAATTGGCGAAAACAAAAGCATCATAATGGAAGACAATACATCAAAAACCCTTTTATTACGCCTGCTAATCGGTTTTATGATAGATAAATTAATGTCGATGGTGTATAAATCGCCAGGGTCATCTACCGAATTACTCCCAATGATGAAAAAGCTTTCTTCGGGTGCAATTTTGTAATCTACTTCGGCATGATCTATTTTTGACATGCTATCTATGATATCCTGTAAAGCGATGTTTTTGGTAGAAAATATTACTTCATTTATTTGATATACTTCCACTAATTCTTTTAACTCTAAGATGGTACCCAAATAATCTTCGTTTTTATTAGAGAAAATTTTGGCCGGATGAATAAATCCAATAAAATTGATATCGGGTTGAATTTGGGTAATGAATTGCTTTAATCGGATACCATCTTCTAACTCAGAGACTAAGACTACGCGCTTTTCGGTAGTTATTCCTTCAATCTTAAACTTTTTAAAGTTTAATAAACTGAGTAATAAGCGAAGCAAAATGGTTGCTAAAACTGACCAACCTGCTCCAAGAATAATTAATGCTCTGGAGAATCGCCAATTTTCATCTAAAAAGGCATAAATGATAACAATTACAATGGTACCAAAAACTAAACCTCTAATGATTCTGGATAATCGGATTGGGCGGTCGTAACCTCCACTTAAAAACATACAAAGCAACCAAATACTTACATATATTGGCACTACCACTCCCATAAATTGCGGACTGTAATAGTCCAAACCATATTTATGATTTTGTTCCCAGTATTCTTTTAGAAGGAACATACCTCCAAAAAGTAATCCGGAATCTAGTGAAGGTAATGCTAGTTTATTGATTATACGAGCAACTATTGCTGCAAATGCACGGATATAGATTGCCGATTTAATTAGGATTGAAAATAATAAGGCATTATTTTTAGAAAGGTGTTTTTGAGCAAATATGATCATGGCATTGTAAAACACAAAAACATAATTTAAACTGCCTTTTTTGGTGCTTTCGCCTTTGTAATGTATAATTTTTGTATCGGGGTAGAAGTAATTTTTGTAGCCGGCTTTTTTAATTCGGTAAGAGAGATCTATATCTTCTCCATACATAAAAAAATCTTCATCTAATAAGCCTATTTCATCTAATACCTTTTTGCGTAAAAGCATAAATGCACCTGCCAACACATCTACTTCGTGTATTAAATCTGGGCTTAAAAAACCCAAATGATACCGCCCAAAAAGTTTTGATTTAGGAAATAAAGCAGATAATCCAAATATTTTAAAAAAGGCTACAAACGGCGATGGAAAACCCCGTTTAGATTCTGGTAAAAAATTTCCTTTACCATCGAGCATTTTTACACCCAACCCACCTGCATCCGGAGTTTTGTCCATGAACTTCACTACTTTATCAAAAGTATCTTCTTGTACAACGGTATCTGGGTTTAGTAATAAAATGTACTCTGCGTTTGCCAAACGAATAGCTTGGTTGTTGGCTTTAGAGAAGCCTACGTTATCTGTATTGGCAATTAATTTTACTTCCGGAAATTTCTCTTTGAGCATTTCTACTGAGCCGTCATGCGAATTATTATCCACCACAAAAACCTCATGCTCTATATTTATTGCAGCTTTACGTACCGCATATAATGCCTGTTCTAAAAAGTAACGAACGTTATAATTTACAATGATGATGGTCAGCTTCACAAGGGAGATATCAAACTAAATTAAAATTTAGGAAATATATTATTTATTGAGCGATTGTTCATACGGAATTCTGGATACTATGGATCTACCAAGTGTTAGTTCGTCAATGTATTCAATTTCTCCACCAAACGAAATTCCACGTGCAATCGTACTAATTTTAACTGGCAAATCTGATAATTTTTTATGCAGATAAAAAATCGTGGTATCACCTTCTACTGTAGCACTTAAAACCAAAATAATCTCTTTTGTTTCTTCTAGTTTGGCGCGTTCTATTAATCTATCGATATTCAAATCAGAAGGACCAATACCATCCATGGGAGAAATTAATCCATCTAAAACGTGATATAATCCGTTAAATTGGTTTGTATTTTCAATGGCCATAACATCTCGGCTATCTTCCACCACACAAATTAATGTTTTATCACGCTTAGCATGAGAGCAAATAAAACAAAGGGCAGTATCCGATAAATTTCCGCAATTTGTACAATATTTAACTTCTTGTTTAAGGGTAAGAAGTGCATTACCAAATTGTGCAACTTCTTCTTTATTTTGCTTTAAAAGGTGCAATACTAATCGTAATGCTGTTTTTGGTCCAATACCCGGAAGTTTAGAGAACTCATTTACGGCGTTTTCCAATAATTTGGAAGAAAAATTCATGCGCAAAGGTATCATTTCCGCAGAAACAATAATAGGCTTAAATCGTTTAAATGAGCGTTTTTTATATCTTTGAACGTAATTTTAGAATTAGCCACAAACTATGATCTCCAAAAAAGCAATTACTATTATCCTTGGTTTTTTGTTCTTATTTACCGGCAGCTTTGCTCAGGTCGCTAAACTATTACCTGTTAATGAATTGAATAAAGATAAATCGCTCAACGATTTTATGGTAGCATTTTTACGAGCAGTAAATAACAACGATACCAGTTTTCTTTTTAACAATTTATATGAAGACATGTATAATGGTCATCATGAACAACCTGGAATAGAAGTATTTAAAAAAGTTTGGAAACTGGATGTAAACCAAATTTTAGGCAAAGAAATTATCAAAGCAGTTGTACTTGGCGGAGTAATGGTAGAGAAAAACAGGTTTGAAATGCCTTATACCTCTGCCTTGTTTCCTTCTGATAAATTTAATGTATACAACCACGGTATTGTAATAAAAAACAGTGCTTTTGTTTATGAACAACCAACTATTTCGTCGCCCAGAGCAGGAGCATTATCCTTTGAAATTGTAGAGGTAACCAATTGGTCTGTATTAGATGAAGAAAATATCTCTTGGACACAAGTGTTACTAAAAAATAAACGAGCCGGATACATCCTTTCATCCGATATGAAAAGCCCGCTTGATTATAGATTTGTTTTCAGAAAGATAAAAGGCAAGTGGGTATTCAGCAGTTTTGCTGCCGGAGATTAATGTTCAAATAATCAAAATTAATTTCCTAAATGTTTGTTTAACACTTGGTTATACATATCTTTTGCTTCAACCATGTTTCCGAAAGATTGACCATCAATGAGCATAGTACCTTTTGCATTCACCGAACCAAGTAAAGTAAATTCTACATCAGTAGTAGATAGAAATTCCACAAACTGTTCCTGTAATTCACTTTTTACAGATACCACTACTCTGCCTTGTGCTTCGCCAAATAAAAAGGAATCTGTACGAATACTCATGTCGGTATCTATCTCAAATCCAAAATCTTTTGGTGCAGCACTCTCAAATAAGGTGATAAATAATCCACCATCCGATACGTCGTGTGCAGAATCAATTAAATTATCGTGAATAAGCGATTTTATAACTTCTTGCATATCGTACTCTTTTTCTAAATCGAAATAAGGTGCCGGAGAATTTTTTATCTTATGGTAAGAATACAGATATTCTGAAGAAGCAATATCATTAGGCGATTCGCCAATTAGATATATCAAATCGCCGTCGTTTTTAAAATCTAAGGTGGTAAATGTGTTTCTGTTTTCTAATAATCCTAACATACCAATAGTAGGAGTAGGAAAAACCGGACCTTCATCTGATGATTGATTGTAAAAACTTACATTACCGCCGGTAACCGGAGTTTGAAATTTTTCGCAAGCTTTTGCCATTCCTTTAATAGCGCCAACAAATTGCCAATATACTTCGGGGTTGTACGGGTTGCCAAAATTTAAACAGTTGGTAATGGCTACAGGCTCGCCCCCTGCACAAACAATGTTTCTGGCAGCCTCTGCAACAGCAATGGCACATCCTTCTTCTGGGTCGGCATATACATAACGGGAGTTACAATCAACGGTTAATGCCAATGCTTTCTCCGTGTCCTTTATATACACTACAGCGGCATCGCTTGGTTTGTTGGTCGTCATGTTGATGGTACCAATCATAGAATCATATTGATTGGTTATCCATCGTTTTGATGCTATGTTTGGATGAGATAATAAATGATTAGCAACTAAGGTTAAATCCTCTGGTTCAGGTACATTATCTATAGAAAATTGTTGATTTTGTCTGTAATATTCTGGTTCTGAATATTCTCGCTCATAAACTGGCGCACCACCACCAAGTACTAAAGAATCTGCCGGCACATGAGCTACTAACTCACCGTTCATGAAATACTCTAGTTGTTTCGTATCAGTTACTTCGCCAATTATAGCACAATTCAAATCCCATTTATCAAAAATAGCTTCTACTTCTGCTTCTCTTCCTTTTTCTACTACAATTAACATTCGTTCTTGCGATTCGGAAAGTAAAATTTCGAATGGCTTCATATTCTCTTGTCGGGTGGGTACTTTATCTAAATTAATGCGCATACCATGCTCACCTTTTGCCGACATTTCTGAATTTGAACAAATAATTCCGGCTGCGCCCATGTCTTGCATGCCAATTACAGCACCTGTTTTAATTACTTCCAGCGAAGCTTCGAGCAAAAGTTTTTCCTGAAAAGGATCTCCCACTTGTACGGCTGGCAAATCGTTTATAGAATCTTCGGTTATATCTTTAGATGCAAATGCCGCACCGTGTATACCATCTTTTCCGGTTGCAGAACCAACAATATACACCGGGTTACCAACGCCATAAGAAGTAGCAGAAGCTGTTTCTCCTACTTTTACAATCCCTGCCGACATGGCATTTACCAAAGGGTTTATGTTATAACATTCATCAAAAAATACTTCGCCTCCAACAGTAGGTATCCCGAAAGCATTTCCGTAATCGCCAATACCTTTTACAACTCCTTTTAATAACCATTTGGTTTTTTCTAGGTTGATGTCTCCAAAGCGTAAAGAATTTAATTGAGCGATTGGACGAGCACCCATCGTAAAAATATCTCGATTTATACCGCCAACACCTGTAGCTGCACCCTGATATGGCTCTAGAGCAGATGGATGATTGTGAGATTCTATCTTGAAAACGCAAGCCAATCCATCGCCAATATCTACCATTCCGGCATTTTCTTCACCGGCTTTAGCTAACATTTTGGGGCCATCTTTAGGCAAGGTTTTTAACCAACGGATAGAGTTTTTGTAGGAACAGTGCTCGCTCCACATTACGGAGTATATACTTAGCTCGGTAAAGTTTGGCGTTCTGCCTAAAATTTCTTTAATCTTATCGTATTCTGTAGGAAGTAGACCTAATTTTTTTGCCGTTTCGAGGGGAGTTTGTTCAGATTCCAAAATGATTGGTGTTGGTTTTCGTTCACAAAATTAATTAATTAGCTAGAGGCTGCAAATCGGATTGATAATAAATACTTAACACAGATTGTTTATTTTCGTATGTTTAAGTTCTAACCACCTGTATGCCCAAAAACGTTTCCTCAACTATATTCAGTTTACTATTATTTTTTCTGCCCATACTTTGCTTTGGTCAGTTAAATTATGGCAATGAGTGGATTAAACAAGGAAACGACTATTATCGGATAAAAGTAACACAAAATGGCATCTACCGAATTACTTTTAATGAATTGCAAGCTGCAGGTTTCCCAGTAAATACTGTAAATCCTAAAAATATCCAATTATTTAAAGATGGTAAAGAAGAAAATATCCGGATTGTAGGAGAACAGGATGGTGTTTTTAATAGCACCGATTTCATTGAATTTTTTGGAAGAAAACACGATGGGAAACTAGATAAGGAACTTTACACTCCGCAAAGCGCACAACCACACGATTTTCACAGCATGGTAAGTGATACGGCCATTTATTTCCTTACCGTATCCCAAAATCAACCAGGAAAAAGATATTTGAATTTTTCAGACATAGATTATTCCATTGTTAAAGAAGAGTTTTTCATACATAGGTCGGTAGCAGTATTTACAGAGGCTTATTTTAGAGGAGAAAGTGTAACCGCCGAAGCCTTAACCTTATCTGAATATACGGTTGGTGAAGGATATTTAGGCACACAGTTTGGCTTAGGCACCACGCAAAATCGCTCGGTAGAAAGCTTGGGGTATTTTGCCAACGGACCATCCCCTTTGCTTCGTACAGTTTTGTATGGCAGGTCTAATGCTTCATCCAACGGACCATTTAATCACCACATTCGAATTTTGGCTGCCCCAACTAGCAACGCCACTTTTACCCAAATTGCCGATACAACTTACCGCGGTTTTGTGAGGGTAGACGTTCAGAAACAACTCCCTGCCAATACAATTGGCGCAAGTAATACCTTTATTCGTTACCAAAACATCAATGATTTAGGTGCCGCAAGTAGTTTTAATGCAGTTTCACATATAGAATTAATCTATCCCCGAAATTTCAATCTATTTAACACCAAAACTTTTTTGTTTGATTTTGTGGGATTGAAGCCCGGAAATAAATCGCATCTTGAGTTTACTTCGGTTAGTTCAAACAATGTGGTAGTTTTTGATTTAACCAACGGCATACGGATAAAAGGAACAGCAACAGGAACTACTTTTAATATAATTGTACCAAATGCTGGAAATAAGAAAGAATTATTTTTAACAGATAGCACCGAATTTAGGTCGGTTTTAGAAATTACTAAACGTTATTTATCTTTCCCAAACATTACATCCACCCCTTTTGATTTTGTATTGGTAAGCCATAAATCGTTACAAAATTCTGCAGAGCAATATCGCAATTACAGAAATGAAACTGGTTTTAAAACACTGTTAGTTTATTCTGATGATTTATATGATCAATTTACTTTTGGCCAACATCATCCACTTGCTATTAGGCGTTTAGCTAAGTATTTGTTGGAGCAAGGAAATATTAAACCAGAATATTTAATGCTGTTAGGTAAAGGTCAGCAAACCGATAGACTAAGAAACAGTACTTTTTACCGTCAAAATTTGGTGCCTTCTGTAGGGGTGCCACCATCTGATTATTTATTTACATCCGGATTAGATGGAACATTATTGGAGCCCGCCCTTGCAACCGGCAGATTGGCTGCAACTACCAATGCAGAAGTGGTAAATTACCTCGAAAAATTAAAAGAATACAACCAACAACCAGATTCTATTTGGAGAAAAGATTTTGCTTTTGTGAGTGGAGGTTTTACCGCTTTCGAAAATAATTTATTTACCAATAATATTAGGAGTTATTCTCAAATTTCTGAAGGAATAAAATTAGGAAGCAGGTCTTTAAATTTCTTTAAAAACGTAACGTCGCCAACAACTAACCGGTTGAAAGAAACTTTAATCCAGACGATAAATCGTGGAATTGGAGCTTATGTTTATTTTGGGCACGGCACCACCGTAAACACCGAAATTGATTTTGGAACACCAGAAGATTTACAGAATATAGGCAGATATCCAATCTTTATTTTTCATGGATGTAGCAATGGAAACCCGTTTGTAAACGAATCCATGGGTGAGTTTTACATGTTTCGTAAACAATCTGGCCCAATTGCTTGGTTAGCACATACTAGTTTAGGATACACCAACTATTTGGGACAATATTCTAGAATTTTATTTAATGTGGCTTTTAAAAATAATTACGGAAATTCATTCGGAAAAATTATAAAAGAAACCATACGTCAATTTCAAAACATTAATGATCCAATAAATAATTCTCAATCCAGAATGTTTTTATTGCAAGGAGACCCAGCTATAAAATTTTATTCCCCATCTAAGCCCGATTATTATTTTACTGATAATTCTGCTTCTATTACTACAGATAATTTTAATGCTTTATCCGATTCTTTCGAGGTACAATTTACAGTTCAAAATCTTGGATTGGCTATTACAGATAGTTTAGAAATTTCGGTAAGAAGAACCCTGCCAGATAATTCTGTAATAGAATATCCATCGCAGAAATATAAACCAATATTAAATACCGATACCTTATTTTTTACTATTAAATCGTCCGATTTAAAAACAGCAGGAAACAATACTTTCGAGATAATATTAAACCCAAAAAATACCATTGAAGAATTAAATTTACTTAACAACAGAATTCAGTTCAATGTATTTATTCCCTCTAACACGGTACTACCTATTTTTCCAATAACTAACGGAACCGTCAATAAAAATGTAGTGGAATTAATTGCACAATCTTCTGATATATTTAACAGAAATCAGATTTATTATTTTGAGATAGATACAGTTAAAACTTATAATTCCTCTTTCAAAAAAACGTCAGGAGCTTTTCCAGCTGGTTTTACCGCTACTTGGAATAATGGCATTGTTCTAGAGCTAAATAGAACGTATTATTGGAGAGTTAGAGTTGAAGATCCTCAAAATCCGGGCGAAAATTGGCAAGAAAATTCTTTTACTTATTTATCTACTATATCCGGATTTAGTGCAAATAAAAATCAAATTGGTGATGCCGATTTAAATAATATAAAAATTAATACCTCAAATTCCGAAATAGAGTTTGTAGATAATATTTTACATGTAACCATGTTAACTTACGGAGATGCTCACCCAAGCACTTCAACCAGAACTATTCGGTTTGATAATTTATTTCCGGTTTCATTTAACCGCGAGTTTACTGGGTTTACCATTATGGCTTTAAATCCGGTAACCTTACAACGATATTCATATCCAAGCAGTTATAATAGGTTTGCAAATACAGCATCCTTTCCTTTCAACCCCAATATTTATAGTGGTCAGTTTTATTTCGATTTAAACCTAGCAGCCGATAGAGATTCTTTAATCTTTTACTTGAACTCCATTCCAGAAGGATTTCATGTATTTGGTCATAATGGTAGAAATATTAATTTGATCAATTTACCCGAAGAATTATACCAAGCATTTGAACAAATAGGTTGTACTAAAATCAGAAATATCCCAAATAGACATCCTTATTTATTCTTTACAAATAAAGGAAATGCACCCGGTACAGCTTTTGAATTAACCGCCGACCCTAACTCTGCAATTCCACCGCTCGAACAAGAAATTTTTGCAGAAAGATATTATAATGGACTATTTGATAGAGGCACATTAATTACGCAACGTATTGGTCCAGCAATAAATTGGGATAAAGCTTTTTACAATTTTAAAAAACAACCTTCAGATTCGGTTAGATTAGATATTATTGGAATAAATAATGTCGGTACAGAAAATATTTTAATTTCTAATTTACCGCCAGATTCGGTGGATATATCCGGAATTTCTGCATCCAATTTTCCTTTTATTCGTTTTAGAGTAAATTTTATAGATGCCGTAAATAGAACACCTGCAAAATTTAACTTTTTACGGGTAAACTATACTCCATTTCCCGAAGGTACTTTAGATCCCGATGCTCTATTTGCATTTAAGGCTGCTAAACTGGATGAAGGAGATTCATTAAATATTAAAATTGCCTATAAAAACATCGGCACAAGTACTACGGATTCTCTTTTTGCTAGCTATGAAATTAGTACCCAAACCGGTAAGATTAATGCCATTGCCAAAAAATTTGCTCCATTACCTGCTGGGCAAAGTATTGTGGCAAATGTTTCTGTTGATACACGTAATTTATCCGGAAATAATGTTTTTAATTTTAGAATTGAACCTAAAAATGGAAAAGATTTAATTGAATCAAATAATTTTATTCCGATTCCTTTTTTAGTACAAAAAGATATTAGAGAACCAATATTAGATGTTGCTTTTGATGGAAGAAGAATAATTAATGGTGAATTAATTTCTTCTAAACCTGATATTTTAATAACAAATACCGACGAAAATAAATTTTTATTATTAAACGATACTGCAAGCATTCAGGTATGGATAAAAAAACCAAATCAGCAGAGCTTTAGTCTAATTAGTTATTCCGCCGGAGAGTTAATTTTTACTCCAGCTACCAATACAAATAACAATAAAGTATCTATAAACTACCGACCCAATTTTTCTTCGGATGGCATGTATACATTACGTGTTAGAGCAAAAGATGCCAGTGGGAATTCCAATACTCAGAATGATTATCAAATAAATTTTGAAGTAGTAAACGAAGCTGCAATTACTAATTTTTATCCGTATCCAAATCCTTTTAGTACCTCTACTCGTTTTGTTTTTACAGTTACTGGCTCTACCGTACCAGAGAATATTAAAATACAAATAATGACCATTAGCGGTAAAGTTGTAAGAGAAATTTTTAAAGATGAATTAGGTCAAATAAACATTGGAAATAATATCACTCAATTTGCCTGGGATGGTACCGATCAATTTGGTGATAGATTAGCTAATGGAGTTTATTTTTATAGGGTAATAACTAAAGACAGCGAAGGCAATGCAGTTAATAAACGACAAACCGCTGCTGATAGGTTTGTTGAAAAAGAATTTGGCAAAATTTATATAATGCGTTAAGGTTTAATTAATCCTTTTATAGATTTAATTAATTTACGAATAGGTTTATCATACCTTACTATATAATAAGACTTCAATTCGGGATTAAATGAGGATTTAAAAGCAGCAATACTTTTCATGTTTGCACCACATAAATCCACTTTCTGTATTCCTTGCTCCGCTAACTTCTTGAAAAAATAATCATACAAGGCTACATCTGATCCTAATTTCTGAAATTGTTTATCTGATGCTAATAAAATAGTATAAGCCATTTTATTATTAACATCTTTTAAAATCAAATTACTGGCTATTATTTGGTCTTCAAAAATTGCATTATAATCTTGTAATACATCTTCAGATAAAGAATGAATAAGATGATCTATGTATTTAACTTGATTTGCTGAAATTCCAAACTCATTTAACTTTTTAAGATTTAATACTATCGATTTCTCTTTATTATCCCCTATAGAAAAAGTTATATCATTATTTAATGCTTTGTCTATTTTCTTATTTACACTATCATGGTAATGTATTGCGGCTAAATCCTGTATATATGTATATCTAACTTCAGATGTAAAACCTGCCCAATTAAATGCTCTTATATCTATAATTTTTGGCGAAAATTTTAATAGTATAGATGAATATCTCTTCTTTAATTCTTCTAAACCTTTCTGCACAGATTCATTAATAACGTTTGGGTTAATGGAATTATCTATTACGAACGGAGTATATAAAAAATCAATTGGATGAATTATCGTGTTATTTTTTTCGGGTAAACAAGTAGCCGCAACTAATTTATTAGCAGCATAAAATCCGAAATATTTAATTTTTACTTCGCTTGCATTCTCTATATTTTGAATAAATTCAAGTTCAGTAAATATATCACCATGTGATGCACTACAAAATTCCTTCCAACTATTCTTATTCAGTTCTTTAAGCATTATTCAAAGATTTATCTTTAATAAAAATGAAAAATAGACAGAGATAAATCGCAGCAAAAATAGGTATTCCCATCCACCAATAATTAGTAATTACATCTATATCTAAATAGTTTAAAGTGTAAATCAAAAAGGTAGGCACCAAAACAGAAAAAATAACTCGCAATAAAAATTTGTTTGGAAATAAGGCAGAAATAGAAGTTTTTGAAATTCTGGCACTAATAATACTTGTAACGATAAAATAAGCATAGTTTGTAATTAATGCCGCTATAGGCGCACCCATGATTCCGTATTTTTCTATCAACCAAAAACATAAAAAAATAAATACTAGCACTTCTATAAATTGTAGCAATAAAATGAATTTGGTTTTACCACTTGCTAAAAAAATATCGTGGTGACTACAAAATCTAACTAAAGTGATAAAAGAAAAAATAGCGAAGATACTAGCACTCTCTATATAAGTAGAACTAAATAGTAATGTAATGAGGCTTTCGCTCCAAATAATAAAGCCAATAACCACAGGAAATAAAACAGGTGCAACCAAGCGAATGTATTGGTGCCGTACATGATGCATTTGTCTCATATCTCCTTTTTCCCAAGCCAAAATCATGGCGGGTAAAGCAACAGTGGCAAAAGCCAAATAATAATTTGCAATTAATGGAACTTCAAAAGTTCCATTAGATAAAATAGCAAATGCTTCGGGCGAAGTTTCAAAATGCATTAATATTACTTTATCTGCATTCAGCATGATGGTTCCGCAAATAATACCAAGCCCAATAGGTAAAGCATACTGGAGTAGCTGTGCCAATTTTTCTAAAACAACATTTACTTTACATCCGGCAAAATACTTTTCGATGTAAATAGTATTTACTAGCAACCTCGTAATACTAGCTAAAAGAATAACCGTTAAATAATCGTTAATTGGTGCCGACGAATAATAACAAAAGGCAAGAAAAATAAATTGAACTACCGTGATGCAAAGAAATCCTACAAAGTAAAATCGTAGTTTTTTTAGACATAGAAATGAGTTTAACTCTATGGATTGTAAAATACCTACCAATGCAATCAAAAATCCAAAGCCAACTAAATCATTGAACATTGGGTTATTAAACTCAATGGAAAAGTATCCGAACAAAAAAAACATCCAAAAAACAGAGGTGATTGCTCCAAACAGAACTAAGGCTCTTGCAGCATTAATAACATTGTATTGTTCTTGTTTATCGTTTTTGGCTTTGGAGAGAAAAAAATACAACGCTTGCGAAAAACCCAACGACCCGATGGTAATTCCAATTACAATAAAGGTAGTAAGCTGTCGGTAACTTCCATACTCTGTAATTGGCAATACATAAGAAAGAAAAGCTAATAAAGCAAAATTAGAAAATACCACTAATCCATTTCCCGCAAAAAGAGAAAAGGAATCTTGATTTGATTTTAACTTATGTATGAAATGCTTTATCACGATTTCTGGTTACAACAAATGTAGTAATGCTTTTACGCTAAGCAAATTGTTACCTATCTGTAAAAAATTCATGAAAATCTAATTTTCTAATGTTTTGGCAATTTTAATAGCTATTATATCTATTATTTAATGATTTTTTATACTACTTTTCATAAATACACTCACTTTTTACCAAAATCTTGAAATATTTATATAATTATATTTGAAAATATATAAAAACATACACTACATTTGCTCCAAATTAGTTAATAACCTGATAAACTTCTCCAAAAATGACCTTACTTCGCTTTAAAGCTATCGAAACAGTGCTAAATAGAGCTCCACAAGCTCCTAAAATGATCCCTAACAAAATTTCCGACATCTTTTCTGTCAATGTTTTTGATAGTTCTAAGATGAAAGAGTTTTTATCTAAAGAAGCATACTTAAGTGTTAAAAGTGCGATTGACCAAGGGACACCAATTAACAGAGAGATGGCCGACCAAATTGCCACTGGTATGAAAACTTGGGCCATGACCCGTGGTGTTACACATTACACCCACTGGTTTCAGCCATTAACTGGAGCAACTGCAGAAAAGCATGATTCTTTTTTTGAATCAACAACCGATGGAAAAGGCATTGAGAAATTTAGTGGAGATGCGTTAGCACAACAAGAGCCGGATGCATCCAGTTTTCCGAATGGTGGAATTAGAAACACGTTTGAAGCGCGTGGATACACTGCCTGGGACCCATCCTCCCCTGCATTCATAATGGGTGAAACCCTATGTATTCCAACCGTTTTTGTTTCCTATACTGGCGAAGCATTAGATTATAAAACCCCGCTTTTGAAAGCTTTAACAGCTTTAGATACCGCAGCAACTGCAGTATGCCAATATTTTGATAAAAACATTAATAAAGTAACCGCCAGTTTGGGCATTGAGCAAGAATATTTTTTAGTTGACAAAGCATTGTTTAATGCCAGACCAGATTTGGTTTCGGGAGGAAGAACTCTTTTTGGGCACTCTCCTGCTCGCGGGCAACAATTAGAAGACCATTATTTTGGATCGATACCCGATAGAGTGTATGCCTTTATGCAAGATTTTGAAATTTCTTCCTTAAAACTAGGCATACCATTAAAAACGCGCCACAATGAAGTAGCACCAAGCCAATTTGAGTGTGCTCCAATTTATGAAGAAATAAATTTGGCCATAGACCACAATCAATTACTTATGGACGTGATGGATAAAGTAGCTGCACGCCATAATTTCAAGTGTCTATTTCACGAAAAACCATTTGCAGGAGTAAACGGTTCGGGTAAACACAACAATTGGTCGTTGATTACCAATACCGGTAAAAATTTGCTTTCGCCGGGTAAAACGCCAAAGAACAACTTAATGTTCTTAACCTTTTTTATTAACACCATTAAAGCTGTTCACAATCATGCTGATTTATTGCGTGCAAGCATTGCATCGGTATCTAATGATCATCGGTTAGGTGCAAACGAAGCACCACCGGCTATCATTTCTATTTTCTTAGGTGCACAATTATCCGAAGTTTTAGATGAGATTGAAAGCTCTAGAGTAAGTAAAAAGAAAGATGCGCCAGGAGCTTTAGGATTAAATATTCCAAAAATCCCACAGATATTATTAGACAATACTGATCGTAACCGTACTTCTCCTTTTGCATTCACAGGGAATAAATTTGAGTTCCGTGCAGTTGGCTCTTCTGCCAATTCTGCTGCTCCAATGACGGTTTTAAACGCCATTTTAGCCGAACAATTAATCAGCTTCAAGAAAGAAGTGGACGCTTTAGTTAAAAAAGGAGAGAAAAAAGATGTGGCCATTTTAAAAATTTTAAAAGGATACATTAAAGAGTCCAAAGCCATTAGGTTTGAAGGAAACGGATATAGTGAAGCATGGGAAAAAGAGGCAAAATCACGCGGATTATCCAATATAAAAACAACCCCAAAATCATTGGATGCCTATGTTACAGATAGCACAGTAAATTTATTTGATAAATTAAATATCCTGAATCCAAGAGAAGTTCATGCACGTCACGAAATTCGTTTAGAAAATTATATCAAAAAATTACAAATAGAATCTAGAGTAATGGGCGATTTGGCTACCAGCTATATCATACCTTCTTCTCTAACCTATTTAAATAAGTTGATTGATAACGTGAGAGGATTAAAAGAAATAGGCATTGCCGAAAAATTATACGAAAGCCAAGTAAGTTTGATCAAAGAAATATCCGAACGGGTTGGCAACATAAAAAATAACGTAGATGCTATGATAGATGCACGTAGAAAAGGAAACGTGATTGAGAATATTAGAGATAGAGCCATTTTCTACGATGAAAAAGTAAAACCTTATTTCGAAAGCATCCGCTACGATGTGGATAAATTAGAACTAATCATCGACGATAGCGCATGGCCTTTACCAAAGTACCGCGAGTTGTTGTTTTTAAAATAATAAGCTATTTTCATTATTTGAGAGAGGATACCAAATGGTATCCTCTCTTTTTTATTGGGGTAATTATGTCACCTTTTCGAGGTTTTTAATTGCCTTGGTTTGGTTCTATAATAATTTCACCTCTTCGAGGTTCATCTTAATTATAGCCCAAAGTCAACAAAATTTCTTAGCTATTCACAGAAAAATGAAGGGAAATTTGTCATAAACCCAATATAATAAATCCTAAAGTCCCAAGGACTAGAATTTTTATACTTGAATTGATGTTAGATGGAGTGTCAAATGGAATCCTCTCTTTTACTGGTTAACTTATTGTGTCGCCTACTCGAGGTTTATCCTAATAATAGCTCAAAGTCAGTAAAATTTCTTAGCTATTCTCGAATAAATGAAGGAAAAATTCTGCTAATACATTTAACATATTATGTTAAAGTCCGAAGGACTGGTATTATTATAACATCCTTAACCTGACAACTAACCCCGAAGGGGTGAAATTATTATCCGCATATCAGAAATCATTGTTAGTTTTTAATTGCCTTGGTTTCGTTCTATAATAATTTCGTCAACTCGAGGTTCATCCTAATAATAGCTCAAAGTCAGTAAAATTTCTTAGCTATTCTCGAATAAATGAAGGAAAAATTCTGCTAATACATTTAACATATTATGTTAAAGTCCGAAGGACTGGTATTATTATAATCACCCTTAACCTGACAACTAACCCCGAAGGGATGAAATAATTATCCGCATATCAGAAATCAATTTTAATTATTTAACATCCTCTTTTTATTTATACGACAATTTATTAATCAAAATTTAATATCTGCCTAAACTAAAAAACACTTTCTAAAGGGATATTTGCGCAAATTCAGACTAATATGAAAAAAAGTATATCCCTTATCTTGTTCTTAGTTTTACTAACTAATTTTTGTTTCTCACAAACCGTAACCGGCGATAAATTTAGTCGCTTTAATGTGGGTACAAACTCCCTGGTAGATGAAAAATTATTTCCGTTTTTCCACGGTGTTGCCAGTGGCGACCCTTTAAAAGATCGAGTGATCATTTGGACCCGAGTAAGCCCCGAAGACGTTACTGAAGGAGTAACCGTAACTTGGAGAATGGCAACCGATACTCTACTACAAAATGTGGTAAAATCGGGCACATTTATTACCACTGCCGACCGTGATTTTACCGTTAAAGTAGATGTAACTGGTTTACAACCAGAAAAAACGTATTACTACGGATTTACTGCTTTGGGGAAAAATTCCATTACTGGACGTACTAGAACTGCACCCGAAATCATGACAAACCAGTTACGATTCGGATTAGTTTCCTGTTCCAACATGCCAAATGGTTTTTTTAATAGTTACCAGCAATTATCTAAGATTAAAGATTTAGATGCGGTAATCCACCTTGGAGATTACATTTATGAGTATGCAAGCAGCACAACAGGAGATCGTGCCGTATTACCTGCTGGCGAAACCATTACGTTGAGCGATTATCGCCTACGTCATGGTAGTTATAAATTAGACCCAGATTTACGCGCAGTACATCAACAAAATCCGTTTATAGTAGTATGGGATGACCACGAAAGCACCAATAATTCGTACAGAGAAGGAGCAGAAAACCATACCGAAGGAGCTGAAGGAATTTGGGATGAACGTAAACGTTTTTCGGCACGTGCTTATGATGAATGGATGCCGATTAGAACCGTTGATACTGCTAATACCCTAAAGATTTTTAGAGTGATAAACTATGGTGGTTTAGCAGATATCATCATGTTGGACACTCGTATCTACGACCGTGATGAACAATTAAGTAATGCAGTAGTTCCGGGAATGGATTTAAATGATCCTAATAGACGATTAATTGGACCTGAACAGATGCAATTCCTCTTAGATGCATTAAAAAATTCAACCTCTAAATGGAAAGTTATAGGCCAACAAGTAATGTTTATGCATTGGAACATTGTTGGTAAACCATTATTAGACATCGTTCCATTAGTACCAGATATCATCAATTTAGCAGTAAATGAATCTGGAGTTGCATTTAACTCCGATGCTTGGGATGGTTATCCGGCAGAAAGAAAAACCATCTTAGAGTTTATACGTGACGAAAACATTGACAATGTAATTATTCTTACTGGTGATATTCACTCCCATTGGGCTGCCGATGTAGCTATAGATCCGTTTAATCCGCTTGCCTACAACCCATTAACTGGCGAAGGTTCATTAGCAGTAGAATTTGTAACCATCAGCGTAACCTCTTCAAATCTAAATGCTGTAAGTACCGATCCATTAACCAGAACCGCAGTACATACGGGCATTACCACTGCAAATCCACATATTAAGTATGTAAATTTATTTGATAACGGATTTTCTATTTTGGATTTAAAGACAAATAAAGCACAAACAGATTATTTTTTGACTCCAGTAACACAACGTACCGAAACCATCTCGAGAGAAAGAAGCTACTCTACTAGTGATGGCGCAAATAGAGTGGTTAGAGAAACGAATGCAGCAACTCCAAAAACTCAACAACCAGACCTAGCACCAAAAGATCCACCTGTAGATGTGGTTACTTCAGTAAAAAGCAGAGTTAGCAAATTATTAGTTACTGGCTCTTACCCTAACCCTGCTACAGATAAAGTATTTATGCAGATCGTATTAAATAATAAACCATCTGCATTAACCATACAAATCTCCGATGTACAAGGAAAGCTTATAAAAACCTTAACAGACAAAAAATTAGAAGGCGGATTAAATGAAATCATCCTTCCGGTTGACGAGCTAGAAAATGGCGTTTACTTAGTAAAACTAATTACCTCTACCGAAGTAAATACACATAAAATTATCATCCAAAAGTAAGAGGTTTTAACCTTGTCAAAACACAGATTGGAAGAACCAATCTGTGTTTTGTTTTTATCTATATTTGCTCCATGGATAATGACCTACGGTATAATTTAAGGGGTGTTTCTGCCAACAAAGAAGACGTACATGCTGCGATAAAAAACATTGATAAAGGTCTGTTCCCAAAGGCTTTCTGCAAAATAATACCTGATATTTTGGGTGGTGATGAAAGCTATTGCAACATCATGCATGCCGATGGTGCCGGAACTAAATCCTCTCTTGCATATGCTTATTGGAAAGAAACCGGCGATTTGAGTGTTTGGAAAGGCATTGCGCAAGATGCGATTGTGATGAATCTGGATGATTTACTTTGTGTAGGCGCTACCGATACCATTTTACTTTCTTCTACCATAGGCAGAAATAAAAATCTTATCCCCGGCGAAGTAATTTCTGCTATAATAAACGGGACCGAAGAAATTTTAGAAGAGTTAAGAAATCACGGAATTGGCATTTATTCTACCGGTGGCGAAACTGCCGATGTGGGAGATTTAGTTCGTACTATCATCGTAGATTCTACCGTAACCTGCCGCATGAAACGCAGCGAGGTAATTAGTAATGATAAAATTGAAGCCGAAGATGTAATTATTGGATTAGCATCCTACGGAAAAGCCAATTACGAAACCGAATATAACGGCGGAATGGGGAGTAACGGACTTACTTCGGCTAGGCACGATGTGTTTAATAAAAATATTGCCAATACCTATCCCGAAACGTTTGACCCTGCTTTACCCTTAGATTTAGTTTTTTCGGGTTCTAAAAAACTAACCGACTTGGTAGAAACCGACTTTGGAAAAATCACAGCAGGAAAGCTGGTTTTATCTCCAACTCGCACCTATGCGCCCATCATCCAAACTATATTAAAAGAATACCGAAGCCACATTCATGGCATGGTGCATTGCAGTGGCGGCGCACAAACCAAAGTGCTGCATTTTATCGATCATTATCATATTATAAAAGATAATTTAATGGAGATACCTCCTTTGTTTAAGTTGATACAAGCAGAATCTGGCACCGATTGGAAAGAAATGTATAAAGTATTTAACATGGGGCACCGGATGGAGTTATACGTTCCGGAATATTGTGCAGAAGCCATTATATCAATTTCCAAATCCTTTGGGGTAGATGCGCAAATCATTGGCAGAGTGGAAGCAAATCCCAAAAAATCAGTCACCATAAAATCTCCTTTCGGAGAATTTAACTATAGCTAACATGAAATTATTTCTGATACACCTGGGTTATTACGACAACTTGAGTTATGGCGTTTTCGAATCGCATACCAACCGATTTATATTGGCAGAAAATGAAGAAGATGCCCGAGCAAAAATGAAAGCATCCGATTTTTTTAAGGAGAATAAAATGCACATTGATGGTTTGCAATGCATAGAAGCCGTAGAAGGACACAGAATTGAGTTAAAAGCCGATGATACCTTACATGGCGAAACCCTAGTGAGCAGCCACCAATTTAGGGGGCTTTAAAATTGAACAGAATACCATTTTCTCTAAAACAGGAAAATTATAATCAAATAAAAACAATCATGAAAGTTAAATTCTTACTAACAACTCTGGCATTTTGCCTATTTGTTTCTCCGTTTATACATGCCAAATCAAACAGTACGAGTTTTGTTTTGGATACTACCCAAACAGATTCTACTGAAATAATTAGAACTGTAGTAACCAAATTTTTTGCAGCTTTAGAAAAAGATAATTTTACAGAGGCTAAAAAATACACTGTAAAAGAAAGTGATGCTTTTTTCGAAATGATGGAATATTTTGCCAAAGACCCCGCAACCAAAAGAGGAAAAGCCCCAATCATTCAGGAAATAACCATAACTAAGGATAGAGCTTTGGTTACTTTTACGGCACAGCCTCCCATGAGACTGGAATGGATAGATGGCGAATGGAAAATTGATGTGAGAATGAAACCACTCCCTAAAAACTAAATAAAAAAAGTCCCGACAGAATCTGTCGGGACTTTTTTATACTCTTTAATTTGTCTTACTTTTCCTTGTTTTTTTGTTGATAATTACCGGAGGTATTACCACTTGAGCTTTAGCTATTTTCATTTCGTCTATCAAATGGTTGGCATTCCCAAGTTTTTCTATACACCACAAAACATATCGAATATCTACGTTGATGCTGCGCTTGTATTGTTTATCAAACACAATATCGCCCGACATGGCTTCCCAGTTTCCGTCGAAAGCAATTCCAATCAGTTCGCCATTGGCATTTAAAACTGGGCTACCAGAATTTCCGCCAGTTATATCATTTGAAGATATAAACCCGATAACTAAGTCGCCATTGGCATCAGCATATCTGCCAAAATCTCTATTCTTAATTAAATCTATTTGTTGTTGAGGTAAATCAAACTCATCATCTCCCTTTATATATTTCTCTAATAAACCATTGGCTGTTGTATAGTAATTATACATCACGCCATCTTTTGGTTGATACGATTGTACTTTACCATAGGTAATTCGCATAGTAGAATTTGCATCCGGATATAAGGTTTTATCCGTATTCATGGCTAAAATTCCCTCCATATAGATACTACCAAGGCGATTGTTCTCGTCGTTAAATTTTGCAATTGTAGGCAACACATTAGCTTGATAGTTTGTGATAATTGCTCGTACAAACTTGAAAGCAGGGTCATTTTGCAGTTTCTCTAAACTTGGTTTGTTTAAAAATGCATTTACATCTCCAATGTTTGTAAACATTGATTTTGAAAAAACATCTTTGGCAAATGCATTAAATACCGCCTCGTTGGTTGCTCCTTTATATTTTGTGATGATATCATTAAATACTGTCGGATGTTGATCTGCAGGTATATCCTCGTAAAAATACCTCGACTGAACGGCCAAAATTTCTTCATCTGATGGTTTATTGAAAGAAGCAAAAAACGCTTCTGCCCCACTTCGTAATGTGCTCACAGATCGGTCGATAGCTTCCTGATTTTCCGGAGTTTTAAGC
This sequence comes from Sphingobacteriaceae bacterium, assembly GCA_041743935.1. Classification (GTDB taxonomy): domain Bacteria; phylum Bacteroidota; class Bacteroidia; order Sphingobacteriales; family Sphingobacteriaceae; genus JBGTLU01. The sequence goes on along the minus strand of JBGTLU010000002.1, from coordinate 64,930 downwards.
GCTTGTTCCAAATTGGTAAATCGGTTTGCAAAACTCAATACCGACGAAGCCAATATTCCCTGCGATAAATAAACAGGGTGCAAAGCATAGGGTTGGTAGGGTTCGTATGCTTTGCTGAAATCATTAAATAAGGAGACATAACGTTCGTTATTGGGTTGATTTTTTGCCCAATTCAAAAATTCTGCTTCCTGATTTTGTTTATATTCATATACCTTTAAACGTTTAATTTGCTCGGTTTGCCCAATGAAATATTTCCAGTAATTGGCAATATTGGCATAATTAGAACTTAGTGCAAGTCTTACACTTTCACTTTTGTCCATTTCTTTTTTCCATGCCTCTAACCTAGCTTGGCGCACTTTCACAATTGCCGGATTTACCTTTTCGGTAGCCAATTGAATGCCCATAGAAGTTTCGTATCTGTTAGTACGACCCGGGAATCCATAAACCATGGCAAAATCATTTTCTTTAACTCCCGCTAACGAAATGGTTAATGATTTTTTGGGAATAAACGGCACATTACTTTCTGAATAAGCAGCGGGTTTATTGTCTTTGCCGGCATAAATGCGGAACAAAGCAAAGTCGCCGGTATGGCGTGGCCACTCCCAGTTATCTGTATCTCCACCAAATTTACCTATGGATTGTTGTGGAGTACCAACTAATCTAACATCGGTATAACGCTCCATCACAAATAAATAATAAGCATTATTCTTATACATGTCTCTCACAAAAGCCTCGTAATGGGTGCCTTCAATTGCTTTATTAGAAAGTTCTCTGCCAACTTGTGCAATTCTTGCTGCTCTATCTTTTTCGGCTACACCTACAAGTGCCGAGTTAATTTGGTCACTTACATCTTCCATACGCACCAAAAACGTCACAAATAAACCAGGTGCTGGTTTTTCATCTGCTAGAGTTTTAGCATACCAGCCGTTATCTAAAATATTATCGTTGGTACTACTATTAGTGGCAATGACATCGTAACCACAATGATGATTGGTTAAAACCAACCCTTTATCAGAAACTATTTCGCCGGTGCAAAATCCGCCAAACCAAACGATGGCATCTTTTAAACTTGCATTATTTACATCGTAAAGATCTTGAGGGGTTAATTTAAACCCATTTTTTTTCATCTCATCGTAATTTTTATTGATGAGCATAGGTAGCCACATCCCTTCGTCTAGAGGTTTGGATATACCAACTAATTGACTTATAAGTAAGGCAATCAGCAACAGAAATTTTTTCATTTTCATAAAATAATTAGAATTAAATATTAGCAACAAGTTTAAGCAAAGCAATTGCATAATTCGAAATAGAACGAAATTATTTCGAACTTAGTTTTAGATGGGTTTGACTAAAGAAAGAAACTAAATTATTTACTTATCTCGATGGTTTTTCATTACTTCATCCACTGAAAACTTACCCGAGCCTGAAACAAAGAAAAAAAGCAACAATATTAGGGTAATGACGGATAACCAAAGTTCAGAATTTAAAGCAGAAAATCCTCCCGTTAGGTTAACAAAGAAAACTGCACCAATCAAAACCGGAATTTGAAAAGCACAAGCAATTCTGGTTAATAAACCTAATGCTATGAGTGCCCCGCCCATTAGGTGCGCAAATGCCACGTAATGTACGATAACCAGGCTAAGCAAACCGTACTGATTAAAGGTAGTCTGTCTCATTAATCGTTGTACTTCCTCATTATCGCTTATAAAAGAAATGCCTTTTGCAAATAAAAGAAGCCCTAAGATGATTCGAATAATATCTAGAAAACGGGAGTGATGCGTATCTCCCCATTTTTCAATTGTTTGTACTATATTCATTCTTACCTCCTGTTGAAATATACTATGAATGTACAAAGATTTCAGAAAAACTAACTAAAAAATATTCATAAAAATACAGCCCCGACGGTAACCGTCGGGGCTGTATAAAATTTATTATTAACTAAAGATTAGAATGAATATCTCAATCCAAGTTGTGCTTGCCAGCGAGATCCTAAGTTGGAAGCATTCCAAGGCTTGTTATCTGTTTGGGCATTGTTAATTGGGGTAAAAGTAAACGTTGGAGTATTAGTACCAGCTAAGAAACCAGCATGACGTATTACTTGAGCAGTTTGGTTACTTACAAAGAACTGACGTCCCCATTTCTTGTTCAACAAGTTAGCTACGTTAAATACGTCAAAAGTAATTTGCAATTTATTTTGCATAGTACCCGATTGGATTTTGATATCCTGCATTAAACGTAAATCTATTTGATGATTCCAAGGAGTACGTGCACCATTACGCTCGGCATACTGTCCACGACGAGAATTTAAATACTCATCGCTCGTAATAAATGCATCTAAAGCTGCCCACTGATCAGCAGGAGTTAAAGAACCATTTTGTACAAAGTTAATTTCACCAGCATTACGCGGAATGTAAATTAAGTCGTTAGAAGTATTTGCTGATAAATCTTCTTTGTTTAAATCACCTTGATAGATATAAGAAAACGGCTGACCAGATAATCCACTGTAAAACAATGAAATAGTGGTTGCAAAATTCTTAGCATAAGAAACACTATACGTTAAAGCACTGGTTACTTTATGACGGTAATCAAAAGTAGAGCGCGCCAACTCTAGGTTATTCAAGCCATTAACATTTGGAGTAAAACGCCAGTTAGAAACTGCTTGACTAGAAGTAGTTTGAGCTACGTCAAATGATTCGCCAATGGTGTAAGCAGCAAATGCTGTAAATCCATTTTCAAATGGTTTATCAAATGAAGCAGTAAAACTGTATGAATACCCTTTATTGGTATTAGTTAATAAAATAACGTTTGTATAGTTACTAGTACGACTTACACGGTTACGAGTACCGCCACCTGTAAATGGATGTAACGGGCGATTATCAGCACCTGTAAGATTGGTCTGTGGATCTTGTAAGTTCAAATCTTTGTAATCTACCGCATTGATAGCTTTGGTAAAAATACCTTCTAACGTACCATTTATACCCCAGAAAAGTTTTCTATCAACAGCTAAGTTAGCGCGGAAGTTTTGAGGGAACTTAAAGTTTTCGTCTGTTACGTTAATTTCTGAAGTGGCCGTTGCCAAGCCTAAGTCCTCAGCTTTTGGTTGGTTAAACGGATCAGGGTTGAAACGGAAGTTTGCTGGTACGTTGTTACCTGAAACAAATAAACGAGCATATTCAATACCAGTGTTGTTGTATTGGTTAGCAACCCAAACGTATGGTACACGACCGGTAAAGATACCAGCACCACCACGTACTTGAGTAGTTCTATCTCCATTCATGTCCCAGTTAAATCCAACACGTGGAGAGGCCAAAATTTTGGCTTTGGGTACTCTCTCGGTGGCTACACCAAAAGAACCAAACTGAAAATTAAAGAACCCGTTTGAAGCAGGATTATCTAAGAAAATTGGGATATCAGCACGTACACCCAAATTCAATTTTACTCTGTCGTTTACTTCCCACTCATCTTGGATGTAAAATCCTAATTGAAGTGCTCTAAATTCAGGAGCAAATTGTTGCTCGCCTACTAAAGAATAGCTTAATGCATAACTTTGTGGACGTATGTTTGGAACATTATTAATGTCTGCCTCACTACTTAAGTTATAAGTGTAGTTACCAAAGTTTTCGCGAATGAATAAATTTTTAAATTTATAGAACTCATTGTGCGTACCAAAAGTAAGTGTGTGTTTACCTTTGTATAAAGTAGTATTATTAGTTAACTCTAATATGGTTTGATCTAATTTATTAGCAACTGAGAATTCTTCACCACCTAAAAAGACTGAACGGTTAGTACCACCATAATTTAAATTCAAACGAACTCTAGGGAATGGATTTCCAAAAGGATCTCTGTCGTCATCAATTGTTGTATAAGTTAACAATAAGTTGTTTGATGCACTGTTGCTAATTTGTGTTTTTAACTCTAATACAGATGCATTTGTAATACTTGGGAAGAAAATACCTCCGTTTGCAAATGTAAACGCATTGGTGCTTTGTGAACCACTTTCGCTAATGCCTTTGATGTAGTTATGACGAAGTGTTAAACGATTTTTATCATCTAAATTCCAGTCAATACGTCCGAAAATTTTCTGACTGTTATTACGGTTAGTAAAACCAGCAGCAGAACCCGGATCGTATCCAAAACTATTAGCTAATTGAGTAATACTATTAATTTCAGATAATGTAATGTTAGAAGAAGAAGTACCTGGAATAAAACCTAGAGGGTTACGACGACGAGTCAACTCGGCATTCACGTAAAAAAATGCTTTGTTTTTAACGATAGGCGCACCTATACCAAAACCTGTTTGGTAATCTTGGAAGTTATCTAACTTTAATAATTGCGCGGTCGGATCGTTGGTTGGAGTTACTCCTGCAAACTCTTGGTTACGGCCATAAAAAAAGGCAGCAACACTGGTTTTGTTAGAACCACTTTTGGTAATAGCATTTACGCCACCACCAGTAAATCCACCTTGACGAACATCATAAGGAGCAATTACCACCTGAATTTGATCAATAGCTTCTAAGCTGATTGGCTCAACTCCAGTTTGTCCACCTGGTGTACCACTAGCAGCTAAACCAAAAACGTCATTGTTTACTGCACCGTCAATGGAGATGTTATTGAAACGATTGTTAGCACCACCAATGGATGTACCAGCGCCAACTTGTACAGATTGTGGTGTTAAACGGGTGTAATCAGAAAGTGAACGACTTAATGAAGGTAAATTTTGTATTTGTTGCTGACTAATGTTAGTCTGAGTACCATTTCTTGACGAGTTAAATAATTTGTCTTGAATGCCACTTACTTCAACAGTACCTAATTGAACAGCAGATGGAACCATAACTAGGTCAATTCTTCTGTTCTCGCCAAGTACTAAATTAATGTTTTCGAGAGTAGTTTCACGGTAACCAATGAAACTTGCAGTGATGGTGTAAGGACCTCCTACTGCTACGTTAGGAAAATTGTAACGACCGTCTTCGCGTGTGCTGGTCGCATACTTTGTACCTGTTGGGTTGTGTGTAGCCACAACAGTTACTCCGGGTAAACTGCCACTGGCATCGGTAACGATACCATTGATAGCAGACGATGTTACTTGTGCATTTGCAGAAAATAAACCTGCAAAAACAAACAACAAAGCTCCGAAAAATCCGAAAAGTAAATTTTTCTTCATCATAATTTTTAGTTAGTTAATGTGTTTTTTTGTTTAAAAACTTCGCAAAAGTACCTTTACGAATTCAATTAATAAAATGGTTTGTGTTAAGTTAATGTTAAATATGGTTGTAATTAAGAAAATGTTAAATTGATAATTCGCTACAACATTTACAATAGATGTGGAAAAACTCTTAAACTTATCCTGAATTATTACATTTGTTCCATTCAAAAATATTAGAAACATGAATTACGATCTTATCATTATTGGCAGTGGTCCGGGAGGATATGTAGCAGCGATACGTGCAGCGCAACTAGGTTTAAAAACAGCAATTGTTGAAACAGAATCATTAGGTGGCATATGTTTAAATTGGGGTTGTATCCCTACCAAAGCATTATTAAAAAGCGCTCAAGTTTTTGAATATATTAATCACGCAAAAGATTACGGCATAAAAGTTAATGATGCATCTGTAGATTTTAGTGGCGTTATAAACAGAAGCAGAACGGTTGCAGATGGTATGAGTAAAGGCATCCAGTTTTTAATGAAGAAAAATAAAATTGAAGTGATAAACGGTTGGGGTTCTGTTAAAAAAGATGGAGTTGTTTCCGTGAAAGATTCGGATGGTAAAGTAACAGAGTATACTGCCAAACACACTATAATAGCAACTGGTGGTCGTTCCAGAGAGTTGCCTAATATCCCACAAGATGGCAAAAAAATAATAGGTTACCGCCAAGCGATGTCATTGGCAGAACAACCAAAAAGCATGATAATTGTAGGTTCAGGAGCTATAGGCGTTGAGTTTGCCTATTTTTATAATGCGCTAGGAACAAAAGTTACCATTATAGAGTACATGGAAAACATTGTACCGGTTGAGGACGAAGACGTTTCCAAACAATTACTCAGAAGTTTCAAAAAATCTGGTATTACTATCCTAACAGGCTCTTCAGTAGAAAAAGCTGTTGTGGATGGCAAAGCATGTAAGGTTACGGTAAAAACCGGTGAGTTAACTACTGAATTGGAAGCCGAAATTGTACTATCAGCCGTTGGGGTTAGCCCAAATATAGAGAATATTGGGTTGGAAGAAGTTGGAATTAAACTAGATAATGGCAGAATTGGGGTAGACGAATTTTACCGAACCAATGTTGCTGGATTATACGCCATTGGAGATGTAGTAAAAGGGCAAGCATTGGCTCACGTAGCATCTGCCGAAGGAATTATATGTGTAGAAAAAATTGCAGGTCATCACCCAGAACCGCTAAATTATAACAACATACCGGGCTGTACGTATTGCTCGCCTGAAATTGCATCTGTTGGATTAACTGAAAAAGCAGCACGAGAAGCAGGATACGAGATTAAAGTTGGAAAATTTCCTTTCTCGGCTTCGGGCAAAGCAAGTGCATCTGGCGCTAAAGATGGTTTTGTAAAGGTCATATACGATGCCAAATATGGCGAGTGGCTAGGCTGCCACATGATTGGTGCAAACGTTACAGAAATTATTGCCGAAGCAGTAGTAGCACGGAAATTAGAAACTACCGGGCACGAAATTTTAAAAGCGGTGCACCCGCATCCTACCATGAGCGAAGCCATCATGGAAGCAACTGCGGATGCTTATGGAGAGGTGATTCATTTGTAGATTTTTCTATCCCAATTATTACGAGGAGTCCCCATGTATCAGGATGATATGGCAACCTGTTCCATGTCATCCTGATCTCGATACATTTGGAGAAAGATGGGATTTGGTTTTGTTGATGCTTCGACAGACTCAGGATAACATTTGTGAGCGCGTGAGGGATAGCAGCGAAAAGCCCGCAGTCCCGTAGCGAAGCATCGTTGTCGCTAGCTATCGGGACGAGGACTTGCAGCGTATAGCCCGACCCCCGATTTAATCGGGGGACACGCCCATAAATTTATTTTATCCCCTCTAACAATACTATCCAAAATGTGTTTATGTGGTGGAATGTGCTTTAAAAATTTAAAAAACGGGACCATGAATCATCCTCATTTTAAGTTGTATCTTTGCAGCATTCAATAAAAACATGAGTAAAAACGGACGAATTTTGGTAGCCATGAGTGGCGGAGTAGATAGCTCCGTTGCTGCCGTTATGCTGCATGAGCAAGGGTATGAAGTGATAGGTCTTACCATGAAAACTTGGGATTATGCCTCTTCCGGTTCCAGCACCAAAGAAACCGGCTGTTGTAGTTTAGATTCCATAAACGATGCTCGCTCACTAGCAGTAGCTTACGGTTTTCCGCATTATATTTTAGATATAAGAAACGAGTTTGGGAATTTTGTAATTGATGATTTTGTTAATGAATATTTAGCCGGACGGACCCCAAATCCTTGCGTTTTATGTAATACTTATATTAAATGGGAAGCACTTCTAAAACGTGCCGATAAATTGGATTGTGAGTTTATAGCCACTGGGCACTACGCTCAGTTGCGTGAAGAAAATAATCGATTTGTGATTTCAAAAGGATTGGATGAGAACAAAGATCAATCCTATGTTTTGTGGGGTGTATCGCAAAAAAATCTTGCTCGAACTAAATTTCCATTAGGTGGTTTCCGTAAAACTGAAATCCGGGAAATGGCAAAACAAATGGGACAGCTAGAATTAGCCAACAAAAGCGAGAGTTACGAAATTTGTTTTGTACCCGACAATGATTACCGAGCATTCTTAAAACATAATGTAGAAGGCCTAGAAGAAAAAGTAAATGGTGGTAAATTCGTGCTCACCGATGGAACCGTTGTGGGTAAACATAAAGGCTATCCTTTTTATACCATTGGGCAACGTAAAGGACTAGATATTGCATTGGGTAAACCTAAATTTGTAGTTCGCATACACCCCGAAACCAATACCGTAGTATTGGGAGATGCCGAAGATTTACAACGTAGCACAGCAACCGTCGGGAAATTAAATTTAATTAAATACGAAAACATAAACCAACCTTTAGAAGCTGTAACTAAAATCAGATATAAAGATGCAGGCACCCAAAGCACCCTGCAACAAAATGATGATATAATGAAAGTAGATTTCCATCATCAGGTATCGGCAATAGCGCCTGGGCAATCGGCAGTGTTTTACGAAGGAAATGATTTGTTGGGAGGTGGAATTTTACAACTCAACCCCGAAGAGTATGTTCAATAGAAAAATCAAAACAACTTTTTTATTGTTTTTATTTGTTTGGATATTTATTTCCGCCTGTAAAAAAAATACATTCATAGAGCCTCAGGAGTTTGGTTTTGAATATTATCCCTTATCCAACAGTCAAGTCTTTATTTATGCTGTAGATTCGGTTGTATTTAATGATTTTAATAATTCTGTTGATAGTTTCCGTTTCGAATTAAGAGATTCTGTGGTTTCTACTTTTCAGGATGCAAGTGGCGCAGCTGGTTTTATTTTGGAACGAAGCAAACGAACCGCAACAAACCCATGGGTATTTCAACGCAACATCGTTCGAGTTAGGAAAAATACTTTAGCCGAAGAATTAAAAAATAATATTCGAATAGTTCCTTTAGTTTTCCCAGCTCAATTAAATAGAAAATGGGACGGAAATGCTTTCAACAACTTAGGAACCAAAGAATTTGAAATTACCAAATTTGAGGAATCATTATCTATTGGAGGAACTAGCTTTCCGCTAACGCTGGAGGTAACTCAACAAAATCAATCTAACTTAATCAGAGAAGATAAAAGTACCGAAGTATATGCAAAAGAGGTAGGATTAGTTAGATCAGAACTTGTTGCGGTAGATAAAAACATAAACACCGGACAAATAACCAGAGGTTTAAGATATTTACAAAGAATAAAATCACTTAAAAAGTAATGGAACAACACGAACATATTCACTGCTTAATTATTGGTTCCGGCCCAGCCGGATATACTGCTGCCATATATGCAGCCCGCGCAGATTTAAAACCTGTAGTTTACACCGGCATTCAGCCCGGTGGACAACTAACGGTAACTACTGAAGTAGAAAATTATCCGGGATATCCCGAAGGCATTCAGGGACCTGAGATGATGGAAGATTTTCGTAAACAAGCAGAGCGTTTCGGTACTGACGTAAGATTTGGCGTAGTTACCGCTGTTGATTTTTCAGGACCAGTTCACAAAGTAACCTTAGACGATGGAAAAATAGTAACGGCTGATGCTGTTATTATCTCAACAGGAGCATCGGCAAAATGGTTGGGATTAGAATCAGAGCAAAAATACAACGGGTTTGGCGTTTCGGCATGTGCTGTATGCGATGGGTTCTTTTTTAAAGGCCAAGATGTAGCCATTGTTGGTGCCGGAGATACCGCTGCCGAAGAGGCAACATACTTGGCAAAACTTTGCAAAAAAGTGTACATGCTAGTTCGTAGAGATGAATTTAGAGCATCTAAAGCCATGCAAAACCGAGTGTTAAATACTCCAAACATCGAAATTTTATACCATACCGAAACCGATGAGATTTTAGGAAACGGCACCTCTGTTACAGGCTTACGGGTAAGAAATAACCAAACCGGTGAGAAAAAAGAATTGGCCATCACCGGGTTTTTTGTAGCCATTGGTCACAAACCCAATACCGATGTGTTTAAAGATTGGCTGGACATGGACGAAACCGGATACATCATTACCAAACCGGGCAGCACCAAATCCAACGTAGAAGGAGTTTTTGCTTGTGGCGATGCACAAGATAAAATTTACCGCCAAGCGGTAACAGCTGCCGGAACTGGTTGCATGGCAGCATTAGATGCCGAGCGTTGGTTGGCAGCAAAAGAAGATAATAAAGCACCTGTAAACGCCTAATTACGAAAGATGAGCGATAGAGGAAAAAAGATTTTTTTAGCATTAAGTATCATCATACCGTTTATGTTGTATTGCGGGTATTACTACTACGATATGATTCGTAGAGCACCGTATAACTTCGAAAAATTTGAATACTTAGTTGTCAAATTCGGAAAAGCAGATGCTATGGTTAATGTATTGGATACCCGAACAGGAACTTTTCAGTATATAGATACCAGAAATGATTCCTTAATTAAGTTAGAAATAGAACTAAACAGAGATGAATTACAAGCCATCCATCGAAAATTATACGAAAGTACTTTCTTTATTTTTGATGAAAACATGCTGACCAATAATCCGGCAGCAACCAGATACTACATTGAAGCAGCTTATCAGAAAAAAACAAAAACTGTATTGTGGGATAATGATTACATAGCTAGAAGGCGAGAAACTGAGAAATTGGCAGATATTATGAAGGTAGTTCAAACTGCTATTGAGCGAACAGCTCAGTAGATTTTAAATCATTCTAAAATAATGTAAAATGCATTCTTTTATTTCGGGGTTAAATTTCTATATTTGCGCCTCATTAAAAAATTATAAACAATGTTTGCAATAGTAGATATAGCCGGGCAACAATTTAAAGTTGCGAAAGACCAATGGCTCTTTGTACACCGTTTACAAGGAGAAGAAGGCGCTAGTATTGAATTTGACAATGTGTTGTTAGTAGATAATGGAGGCAAAGTTGCAGTTGGTACACCAACAGTAAAAGGCGCTAAAGTATCTGCTACCATCCTATCGCATTTAAAAGGCGATAAAGTTGTTGTTTTCAAGAAGAAACGTCGTAAAGGATATAAAAAGAAAAATGGCCATCGCCAGTATTTCACCAAAATCCAAATCACAGATATTAAATAATTGTTGTATTCATCGACCTAAAATCGATAAACAGTAAAAGAAAATGGCACATAAAAAAGGTGCGGGTAGTTCCAAGAACGGCCGCGAATCGCATAGCAAAAGATTAGGTATTAAAATTTATGGTGGACAGTTTGCAACTGCCGGCAACATTATCGTTCGCCAACGTGGTACACTACACAATCCGGATAAAAACGTAGGTATTGGAAAAGACCATACTTTATTTGCATTGATTGACGGGACTGTTATCTTCCGTAAAAAAGCAAATAACAAATCGTATGTATCTGTTCTTCCTTTTGAGCCTATTGTTGCAACTGAAGTAAAAGTTGCTCCAGTAAAAAAAGCAGAACCAAAAGCAGAAGGTGTAGTAGAAGAAGCTCCGTTAGCTGAAGCTAAGCCAAAAAAAGTAGTAAAGGCTAAGGCAGAAACTGCAGAAGTAAAACCAAAGAAAGCACCAGCTAAAAAAGCACCTGTTAAAAAAGCAAAAAGCGAAGAATAATTTTTAAAAATTGATTATGTTTTAAACCCTTTCCGATATCGGAAAGGGTTTTTTAGTTTTAGTTTTCTCTAACAGAAAGTTGATTTGCAAATTCCTCTAACCCAATTTTATTGGCAGAAGGAGCCGCAATTTGCCGAAGATGTAAAAATGCTTTATCCACGTGGTTGGTCATTTCTACATTAGCTAATTCACGTAGGTTTAATTCGTCGTAAATTCTTTTAATTGCATTTACTTTTTCTGTTTCGTTAAAAAAGGAAAGAGAAATCCAGTGTTTTAGTTCCTGTTGGTTTGCTCCTTTTGCCAAAGCCAATGCATTTATTAATAAAAAGGTTTTTTTATTGGTGATGATGTCGCCACCCACCAACTTCCCAAATTTTTCTGGATCGCCGTATACGTCTAAAATATCGTCTTGTAATTGAAATGCTATACCCAAATGGCGACCAAATTCATAAATATGATTTGCATCAGCATTAGAAGCATCGCCTAAAATTGCACCAATTTTTAAGGCTGCTGCTAACAAAACAGCAGTTTTTAGTTCAATCATTCTAATGTATTCTTCTACTTTAACAGAATCCATGTTCTCAAAATTCATGTCCAATTGCTGACCCTCGCATACCTCCACAGCAGTTTTATTAAATAATTCGAGAATCTCCTTCAATTTAGATTCATCTACATGCATCAGCAATTTGTAAGCTTCTACCAACATTACATCGCCAGATAAAATGGCTATGTTCGGATTCCATTTTTCATGAACCGTAGACTTTCCTCTTCTAATTGGTGCTTTATCCATTATATCATCATGCATCAACGTAAAATTGTGAAACACTTCGATGGCTAAAGCCGCTTTTAAGGCTGCATTAATATTTGTGTTAAAAAGATTGTATCCCATTAACAGTAGAACCGGACGCATACGTTTTCCGCCCAAACCCATCATGTAATTTATGGGATCATATAACTCAGTAGGATGACCATGGTATTTTTGCTCAGCAATTTCATTTTCTACAATGGTACGTAGTTCGGTAATGGAGTACATTTTTAATTTGACTGTTGAATTATTTAACTGTTGGTCGCGATGCCTCGCGAGTTGAATTGTTTAATTGCTATAAATTTTGTTGATTAGTCATGTATCTCATATCTAAATCTACTCCACAATTAAACTAAAATCTAACTGACGCTTTACTAAATCTACTTTTTTAACTTTTATTTTCACTTCGTCGCCTAATTGGTATTTGCGTTTTTTTCGCTGTCCGATGATGCAATAATTTACTTCGTCTAATACATAAAAATCATCGTTTATATCACGTAAACGAATCATTCCTTCACATTTATTTTCAATAATTTCAACATACATCCCCCACTCGGTAACTCCCGAAATTACTCCAGTATAAATGGTACCGATATTATCTTGCAGATACTCGGCTTGTTTGTATTTTACAGAAGCACGCTCAGCATCGGCTGCTCTTTTTTCCATTTGCGAGGAATGTTCGCACTTTTTATCTAAGTCTTCTGCATTGGTTTTGGCGCTTTCGTTCTCTAAATACATGGCTAATAACCTATGCACCATCACATCCGGATAACGGCGAATGGGCGAAGTAAAATGGGTGTAGTAATCAAAAGCAAGGCCGTAATGACTGGTTTTTTTGGTTGTATATATGGCTTTTGCCATGGACCTAATTGCCAATTGTGTTAACACATTTTGTTCTTTTTTACCCACCACATCTTCCATTAAAAAGTTTAAAGATTTAGAAATTTCTTTAGTGGATTTTATATTGATTTTATATCCAAATTTTGATGCAAACTGAGCAAAACCTACGAGGCGTTCTGTATCTGGGGCATCGTGCACGCGATATACAAATGGCAATCGCTTATTTTTTTCTCCTTTGGTTGCAATATATTCGGCTACTTTGCGGTTGGCAAGTAACATAAAATCTTCTATGAGTTTATGCACTTCTTTTCTCTCTTTTACATATACTCCGGTAGGTTTTCCGTTGGCATCTAAATGAAATTTCACTTCGGTAGTTTCAAAATTTATGGCTCCGGCTTTAAATCTGGCTGCATTTAGTTTTTTTGCCAATCCATTTAAAATCAACAATTCTTCTACAAAATCCCCTTTCCCTGAATCCATAACTTCTTGCGCTTCTTCGTATGAAAATCTTCTATCGGAGTGAATGATGGTTCGCCCAAACCATTGTTTGTGAATTTGCGCATTAGTATCCATCTCAAAAACAGCAGAAAAACATAATTTATCTTCTTTTGGCCTTAAAGAACAAACACCGTTAGATAATCTTTCGGGCAACATGGGGATTACTCTATCTACTAAATAAACCGAAGTTGCACGTTCTTGTGCTTCTAATTCTAATGCCGTATTGGGTTTTACATAATAAGATACATCCGCAATGTGCACGCCTATTTCATAATTTCCGTTGGGAAGTTTTTGGAAAGAAATGGCATCGTCAAAATCTTTTGCATCTGCCGGGTCAATGGTAATGGTGGTTATTTTTCTGAAATCTTTTCTCTTTTTGATTTCATCGATAGGTATTTCTTCCGGGATGGCATCTGCTTCGCGCTCTACCGTTTTAGGAAAAGCAAGCGGGAAACCAAAATCGGCCAATATGGCGTTCATTTCGGTATTATTTTCTCCCGGAATACCTAAAACATGAGAAAGTTCTCCTATGGGGTTTTTTGCCCCTTCGGGCCATTCTACAATTTTTGCAACTGCTTTATCGCCATCTTTAGCATTTTTCAATGCTTCTAAGGGGATAAAAATATCGTGCAACATTTTTCTGTCATCGGGTATTAAAAAAGCAAAGCGGCTAGATATTTTTACCAAACCAACGTATTCCATTTTGGCTCGTTCTATAATCTCTACTACTTCTCCTTCTTTGTTTTTACCAGATTTTTTGGCATATACAAACAGTTTCACCTTGTCGCCATGCAAAGCATTACGCAATTTACGAGGGGCAACAAAAACATCTGTTTCCATCTCATCTGATATGACATAAGCAGAGCCAGATGCTGCCATATCTACAATTCCAGTGATGTAGGTTTTAAAATCTTTCACGCAAAATTTACCAGGTTCGGTTTCGGTGAGGTTACCTGCTTTTGCTTCTTCTTTTAGTATATCTAATATTACTTGTCGCGATTCAGTATCGGCGATGTTGAGCTTTGCACTAATCTGTATGTAATTTAAAGATTGATTGGGTTGTTGGGATAAAATATTAATCACCATTTCGGTGAAAACGGCTCGTAACCCTTTTAAAGTTTTTTTATTCGTCATTTCAGCGCCAAGTTAAGCATTGCTGTTGAAAATGTTGAATTCCGAGCTTGTATAATAATATCACCCCTTCGGGGTTTAATCAAAAATTGTTTCATGCTATAATAATGTCATCCCTTCGGGATTCATCTGCTTACAGTGTTTATTTCATAATAATGTCATCCCTTCGGGATTCATGAATTCTAATTAATTATTAAAATCCCGAAGAGATGGCATGATGGTAAACTTACAATAAGATTACCCTAACCCCGAAAGGGCGACATATTCTTAATAAAATTACGATTCATGGTTTATCCCAAAGAGAAGATATTATACTTAATAAATTGAAAAAAAGTGGAGTATTAATCAACGTCGGTATTTCTTCCTACTTTTACCACATGTTAAAGAACATTCGATGGCGAATTGCACAATTTTTTGAACTCATTTGGTGGAAACAATATTTGAATAAAAAGAAACCCGAAGAATATCGTGCTTGGAAGTGTAATTATTGGCATAAATTATTTGTTGATTTAAGGCCTGAATTGAATGTAGAAAATGCCACTCAAGTAATGGATTTGGGTTGCGGACCCGCTGGTACTTATCTCGTTATAACAGATAAAAAACTTACGGCTGTAGATCCGTTAATGGATGAATATGAGAATAACTTAGCTCATTTTAATAAAGCCGATTTCCCGAATGCTACGTTTATTAAGAGTAGTATGGAAAGTTTTGTACCTACCGAAAAAGCGGATTTGATTTTTTGTATGAATGCCATTAATCATGTGAAAAACATCGACATAGCATTTGATAAATTAAAGGAATGTGCACTACCTAATGCCACTTTGGTTTTATCTATAGATGCTCATAATTATACTTTATTTAAGTTTTTATTTAAACTGATACCGGTTGATATTTTACATCCTCATCAATACGATTTAAAAGAATATCAGCAACTTCTAGAAAAAAGAGGGTTTAAAATCATCAAAATATATCTTGCAGAAAAACATTTTCTGTTTAATTATTATGTATTGGTAGCAAGTAAATTAATTTGATTCCAGATTTAAATATCATTAAAAATAATGAAAGAACACAATAAACGCTGGTTATTGAGCACAATGCAAACTTCTGGAAGCAGAAGGCGACACTTGGGTAATGGGTCATATGCAGAAGATAGAAATCAAAAAATAAAGGATGAATTAGAAGATTTACCGCTTCGTGAAAGCTATAAAAAATCGGAAGGAAAACTGAAAATAAAATTAAACTACAGCCAGTTAAAAAGGTTTCTTGGTTCTCAAGTAGGAAACGATTGGAATTTGATATACTCAGAAATTGTCGCGCGTATCCCCACCAAATTATTAGTACATAAAGAAGTAATATTTTGGTTTGTAGCGGATAAAGTGGAGATGATTGAAGGCAAACCTTTCAACAAAACAAGTAGCAAGTTTATTTGGACACCTGAAGTAGGTGAAAAAATATTCGGATACGATTACTTAAACTATTACGTGCATCCAGAAACAAACAAATTGGTAAAAGTGCTCTAGATTGCCGTAATATTTACCTTATTTCCGGGAATTGCTGCGAGAAGTTTTTGGGTATAATCGGATTGGGGATGATTATAAATAGCATCTGCTGTACCAATTTCCTCTATTTTACCTTTATTCATTACCATGATTCTATCCGAAATAAACCTTACTACCGATAAATCATGCGAAATGAAGATGTAAGTAAGATTAAACTCTTCGCGCAATTCTACCAAAAGATTTAAAACCTGTGCTTGCACCGAAACATCTAATGCAGATACCGACTCATCGCAAATAATAAATTTAGGCTGCAAAGCTAAAGCACGTGCAATGCAAATCCGTTGGCGTTGTCCACCCGAAAATTCATGTGGATAACGATCAAAATGTTGGGGCAATAGATTTACTCTGTCTAATAACCGTAAAACAACTTGCTTACGTTCCTGTTCGGCAGAATACATTTTATGTACCCGCATGGGCTCTAAAATAGATTCTCCAACTGTTAAACGAGGATTTAAAGAAGAATACGGGTCTTGAAAAATAATTTGCATATTCTTCCGCATGTCTCGCATATGTGATGTATTTAACCCGGTAATATCGGCAGCATCAAAAATTATTTTTCCGGCCGTTGGCTCTACCAAACGTAAAATACTTCTGCCCAAAGTGGTTTTACCACATCCAGATTCTCCTACCAAGCCAAGCGTTTCGCCAGGATAAACTTGGAAAGATACATCGTCAACTGCTTTTACAAATTCTTTGGTTTTACTGAAAATACCTTTTTGTACAGGAAACCAAGTTTTAAGGTTTTCAACTTTCAGTATCGATTTTTGGGATAATAAGCTTTCTTTTCGTTTTTCTCTTTCTCCTGAAGCATACCCAAATTTTGGTTGTAAATTATCCAACCCTAAATCTGTTTCTTGGATGCTACCATCTTCCGAAACTATCATAAAATCAGAAACTGTAGGCAAAAGTTTTAGATGCGAGTTGCTTGCCGGCCGGCAAGAAAGTAAGCCTTTGGTATAGGCATGTTTAGGTTGTTTAAAAACATCTTCTACTGTACCTTTTTCTACTATTTCGCCTTTATACATTACTAGTACTTTATCGGCTATATCGGCAATAACACCTAAATCATGCGAAATAAATAGCATACTCATTCCCCTATCTTTTCTTAATTGAAGTAGAAGTTCCAGTATGGTTTTTTGTACAGTAACATCTAACGCAGTAGTGGGTTCATCGGCAATTAATATTTCTGGATTACAACTTAAAGCCATGGCAATCATTACCCGTTGTTTTTGTCCGCCCGAAATTTGATGTGGGTACGTATCAAATAATTGCTCCGGACGAGGTAATTGTACTTCTTTAAAAAGTTCTATGGTTTTCTTTCGGGATTCGGCTTTATTTACTTTAAAATGCAATTGAATAGCCTCTGCTACTTGATAACCACAGGTAAGAACCGGATTGAGGGAAGTCATGGGTTCCTGAAAAATCATGGCAATTCGCTTTCCTCTGTATTTTCTGATTTCTTCTTCGGTTAAAGCCAAAAGGTTTATAGGTGCTTGATTGTCTTGTAACCAAATTTCTCCTTCCATTCTACCATTTGCTTTGGCAACTAAACCCATTACAGCCAAAGAAGTAACAGATTTGCCCGATCCAGATTCGCCAACAATGCCAAGTATATCTGCTTTGTTTAATTCAAAATCTACATTTTTTACTGCATGAATGGTTTCCGCATCAGACTTAAAAAAAACATTCAGTTGATTTACACTTAAGATTACAGACATGGTTTAAAAATAACCCTAAATGTTGAATTTAGAAATTAAATATTAGATAATACTTCTTGCAAACTTTGTTTTTTGGTTTTTAGAATGCATTGAATTCCCATTTTTTCTGCTGCTGCAATGTGCTGCGGACTATCATCAATAAATAAGGTTTCTTGTGGTTTAAGATGATGAGTATTCATCACAAAGCCGAAAATATCTGCATCTGGTTTACGCATGCCCATTAAATGAGAGTAATAATCTTTCTCGAAATAGGTCGACATGTTTTGTATGTTCCATTTTTTTTGCAGATAGTTTAATATCCATTCGTAATGAATTTCATTATTGTTGCTTAATAAGAACGTTCGGTAGCTGGATTTAACGTGCAGCAATAACTCTAAATTTCCGGTTGGTATTCCGATTAACAGCGCGTTCCATGCCGTTTTAATTTGTTCATCTTTTAAATCCTTTTTTGCTAATTTTCGGATGGTATCATAAAATTCAGAGGCGGTAATTTTTCCTTTTTCAAACAAATCGAAAAAATCTGCCTGTGCTTTGTGCCCGAAAAGTTGGGGGACATTGGTTATACCTAACTCTACAAATGCCTGAATAGTAAAGGAATGCTCGATGTTAAAAATTACATCGCCGTAATCGAATATTATATTTTTGATGTTTGCCATACTAGGCGTGAAAATACATTTTTGAAATCGAAGCAAAAATGTAAATTTGCAACCGATTTCAGGACGAAATCCCGGGCCTATAGCTCAGTCGGTTAGAGCAACAGACTCATAATCTGTGGGTCGCTGGTTCGAGCCCAGCTGGGCCCACCCAAATAGAAAGAGAATGTATCGGTAGCGGTGCATTCTCTTTTTTGTTTAATATGAAAAGAGTATAACTCTAATCCGATTTAAATTCCGAAGTTTCGTGAAACTGAATATCGGTGTATTCTTCTTTCGCTAATTTTAGCATCCATGCATTTTCTGCCATGTACACCGGTTTGCCTTCTTTATCGTAGGCAATGTTATGCCGTTTTATACCAATAAATCTATCTACTGCTTGTTTGTTATTTGAGGTCATCCAGCAAGCTTTGTGGTAGTTAGCGGTATGAAAGGTACAAGTAGCGCCATACTCGTGCAGTAAACGGAATTTAATCACCTCAAACTGTAACTCGCCCACGGTTCCAATTATTTTTATGTTGCCGGGTTGTTTCACAAATAGTTGCGCTACACCTTCGTCGGTTAATTGTGCAATTCCTTTTTCTAATTGTTTACTTTTTAAGGGATCTTGGTTTACCAATTCTTTAAAAAGCTCGGGCGAAAAACTTGGGATTCCTTTAAAATTCATTGCTTCGCCCTCGGTTAAAGTATCTCCAATTTTAAAGTTACCGGTATCGTATAGTCCAACAACATCCCCAGGAAAAGCTTCTTCAACAATACTTTTCTCGTTTGCCATGAAGCTGGTAGGACTAGAGAATCTAACTTTTTTCTCCAATCTGGTGTGGTAATAAAATGTATTACGTTCAAATTTTCCGGAAACGATTCTGCAAAATGCTATTCTATCGCGGTGGTTGGGGTCGAGGTTTGCGTGGATTTTAAAAACAAAACCGCTAAAGTTTTTCTCATCTGGGTTTACAGTACGGGTATTAGCTAATCGGGGTTTTGGCGATGGTGCTATTCGCACAAATGTATCGAGCAATTCTTTTATTCCAAAATTATTGATGGCACTGCCAAAAAATACGGGAGCCAAATATCCATCTTTATATAACTGCTCATCAAAAGGTTCGTAAACGGTTTCTATGAGTTCTACATCTTCACGTAATTTAGCAGCATAATGATTGCCAACGTGTTGTTCTAATACAGCATCATTAACATCTTTAATTTCATAAACATCATCGCTCAGTTTAGTTTTACTGGGCGAAAAAAGCTGCAATTGTTTATTGTATAAATCATAAACCCCCTTAAAATCAAATCCAATTCCTATTGGCCAAGTTAATGGTCGTGTGTATAGATTTAATTCTCGTTCAATTTCTTCTAATAAAGCGTATGGGTCTTGCCCCTCGCGATCTAATTTATTGATGAACACAATAACCGGGGTATTTCTCATCCGGCATACTTCCATTAGTTTTCGGGTTTGCTCTTCTACTCCCTTTACACAATCTACCACCAGAATGACACTATCTACCGCAGTAAGAGTACGGTAAGTATCTTCAGCAAAATCTTTGTGCCCAGGGGTATCCAGAATGTTTACTTTATATCCGGCATAATCAAAGCCCATAACAGACGTAGCAACCGATATTCCACGTTGTTTTTCTATCTCCATAAAATCTGAAGTAGCAGATTTCTGAATTTTATTGTTTTTAACTGCTCCTGCGGTTTGTATGGCACCCCCAAAAAGCAATAATTTTTCGGTTAAAGTGGTTTTACCAGCATCCGGGTGACTGATGATTCCGAACGTACGACGTTTCTCTATTTCTTTTAAATTACTCACAAAATGTAGTTATTAGCCTTAAGCTTAGGTTATTTTATTTTTTTGGGTGGATGAAGATTGCCAGGAATAGCTATAGCGGAGTAAGTAAAAAATGCTTTTTCATTTAGTTTGCAAATGTACAAAGAACTAGGACATTTAATATTTATCTCCTAAACAAAAAATCCCCCGACGATTAACGTCGAGGGATTTTCAAAATTAAATGTAAAACAGATTAGTTGATAATCAACTTGTCGTTAAATTTATTTTTCCCTTCTTGCGTTACAATTACTTGGTAAACGCCTTGCTTTAAATTAGATAGGTTTAGTGGAATTGCTTGGTTGAATTGATCAACACCTTCATCCGACCAAACTTTTTGTCCTAATAAATTATAAACATCAATGGTAACTTTAGTTCGGTTGGTACCGCCTAACATTAAATTTACTTGTCCATCAGTAGGATTTGGATAAAGTTTTACCGTTAAATCAGACACACGATTACGTACCGAAGTAACTACCCCAGGAGGTAAGTCAAATGCATCGGTATTATCAGTTCTGCTACCAGATGTACCAGAACTTGCGCTAAATCCAAGACCTCTTTTAGCAAATGCTCTCCATATTTCGTCGCTGTTTGCCCCATTATAGTTCAGGGTATCAGCCAATAAAATGGCATTACGAGCATCTACAAAAGTAGGACTACAATTCATCAATTTTAAGCCATCCAAAACTAATTGTAGGGTAATATTATTTCCACCTTTTCCGGTGTATTTGTTATCGTCGTAGCCATGTTTGTCAATCAAATTCCAATACATTTCATACAACATAGTAGCCCAAATAAAGCCAACACCGTGAGGTACAGTAATTTCGGGGTTTGCTACCATGCTATGAGTGTAGGTGTTGATTGTCATATCGGTAGAGTAAGGAGCCGGACGAATACCTCTTCCGTTTAATCCTCTACGAGTAACGTAATTTCCAATACCTCTTGGTTTTTCTCTACTATCTTCTGGAGTTGCAGTAATAAATAATCCGAAGAAATCACTCCAACCCTCTCCTTGTTGTTCTTGTCCGCTTAAGCAACCACTAGTACCTGGGCCACCGGCTAAACGAATGGAAATGGTATGTCCATATTCGTGCGCAATAACTCCGGCATCAAAATCGCCATCAATCATTACATCTTGTCCGGGTACACCAGCTAATTTTACGTTTACTTCGCCTGCTTGTAATGCTTCTTTCAATCTTGCTCCATCTGCTTTACTAATCATGATTGCAGGGATAGTTATTAATGCTGCATCTGCATCACTACCGCTCATCACAGTAGGCGGTGTGTCTAAATCATTTACCACAATAACAGCAGATGCGCCTGAAATTTGAGCATTGTGTGCTTTTTCTTGGAAACCACAAGTACCTCTGTCTACTAATGCAATATTTCCTACCATATCGGCAACATTATCAAAAATATAGGGTACAAAAGTTGCTGGTATTGGACGAACTGGTAATGGTAATCCGGGTACGGCAACTGGCAAGGGAGGTGCGCCTACAGGTGCACAACCATTGTTTGGATCTGCATATACCAATTTTCCGGTAACACCAGTTTGGGTTAATTTTTCGCTAAATAATGCTTCTACTCCTTTAATTACTCCTTTTGCCGGTCCATCAAGAACAGTTAGCAAATCAGTTATGCCCGGGAAATTCCAAACGTACATTTGCATACGTGGGGAACTACCATCTGCTGGGGTAGACATGTTTGCGTTATTTTTTCCGCTTCCGTCCTGTGCTTCGGCATTCACCGCATCGTTTCCAATACCCATACCTGAAAAATTCATGTTCTGAGGATTTCCGGCCACTTCGTTAAATCCATAGAAAAAGAAAACATCATGGATGATGTTATTCCAATAAAATAAATTAGTTACGGCAGCATCAATGTAGGTGGTTGGTTCTTTGGTTAAATCCAACGGAAAATCAAAAACTAAATCATTGGTGCCTTGTGCTGGGCGATGAAAATTAGTAACCGCATCTGCTGGATCTGGGTCGTAATAAGCGTGTACGTTATTACCACGTGTAATGGTATATTTTGTTGTACCGTTATCGTGCCAACCAAGCGGCGAAGGGATAACATTTTCTGCTCCTACTACCATGCTTCTTTCGCCATGATCTGGAGATTCTAATGGTAGTTTGTATACTTTATAAGAACCTGCTGCAAAAGTTGCCGGAACGGCAGCGGATGGGATGCTTAAGTTTTGAGGCATAAAAGCA
The DNA here is from genome assembly GCA_041743935.1 of Sphingobacteriaceae bacterium. Lineage (GTDB taxonomy): Bacteria > Bacteroidota > Bacteroidia > Sphingobacteriales > Sphingobacteriaceae > JBGTLU01. The sequence continues at coordinate 42,377 of JBGTLU010000002.1, read as the reverse complement.
AATGAAGATTTTCTGGACTTTTTGTTATGCTCTAAGACAGAATGAAAGTTAAAATCTTCTATATTGGTAATGGCACCTTCTGCATCTACTTCAGCATGGGGGCCAAAAGAACATCTAAGTACATGGTCGGTTCTTTTCTCTACCTTTCCTGTGCTAGCATCTACAATATTTATCCACCAATTATTTCTATTTAGAGTGTATAAACTTACTTCCCAACCGAGTTTTAGTTTTCCGTCTTTTTCGAAGTAAATTTTACGAACTATAATCGGATCGGCTGCAACACCTGCACGAGAAAATTCAAATTCAACATCCTCTAATCCTTTTTTCTTGGAGGATAGCAATTGTAATCCTTCTTTCATGCTTAGGTTCAAATCGGATACAACCGATGAAACGGCAGAACTAGCGGTAAAAACAGGTATTCCGGTAATTTGATTTTTTGCATTTGCTACAAATGCAGTACCCATGTTTACCACCCTATTGTTTTTATCAAGGTTGATGTTAAGATAAGCACCATCAATGTCTAATCCATTGACTTGTTGTTGCAAATAAATGTGTGTTACACCATTGTGATCTGATTTATATTCGTTTATCACGCGGTGGTTACTAATGTCAGCACTAGTTAAATTGTACTTTGCTGCATTGGATTGGATGTGTGTGAGTGCAAGATTTAATTTGGATTGAGCATTTGCACTAAAAGACAATAACACTATACAGAATAGTATTACCGTAGATTGGTAAAATTTTGACATAAAGCTTGAGAGGTTTGATTGTTTAATAAAATATAATTCTATTAATTTTTATTAAAAGATAGTTATATTTTATGCAGAGCAAATATAGACGAATTTATTTCTGTTCAAAACAACCCAAACAAAAATTTTATTTTTCTTAAAAAGAAATATTAACTGTAGTGCTTTTAAAGTTCTTTTCTCATTCGAGCTACCGGAATTCCTAGCTGTTCACGGTATTTTGCTATAGTTCTTCTAGCGATGTTGTATCCTCTTTCATTAAGAATTTCGGCTAGTTTTTCATCGGCAAGAGGTTTACTTTTATCTTCTTTAGAGATACATTCTTCTAAAATCATTTTTACCTCCCGATTAGAAACTTCTTCGCCAGAATCGGTTTGAATGGCTTCAGAAAAGAAAGATTTTAGGAGGTAAGTACCGTATTCGGTTTGTACGTATTTACTATTTGCAACTCTAGATACGGTAGAAATATCCATCCCAATCTGATCTGCAATGTCTTTCAGAATCATAGGTTTTAGTTTGCGTTCATCAAAATCGAGGAAGTACTCGTATTGATATTGCATGATGGCGTTCATGGTTTTGAGCAAAGTTTGCTGGCGTTGTTTTATGGCATCTATGAACCATTTTGCCGAATCTAATTTTTGCTTTACAAACTGAACCGCCTCTTTTAATTTCTTATCTTTTTTAGATTGCTCATCGTATGTAATAAACATCTCTTTGTACTGTCTACTAACTCTTAATTCGGGTGCATTTTTAGAGTTTAGGGTAAGATGTAATACTCCATCGTTATTAGTAATAATAAAATCTGGAGTTATTTGCATTTGTTTGGTGTTGCCATCTACATTAGAATCACCGGGTTTGGGGTTTAGTTTTAAGATTTCGGCTACCGCACTTTTTAATTCTTCAGAATCTATCCCCAATGATTTTTCTAACTTATCGTAATGCTTTTTGGTGAATTCGTCTAAATAATTTTCTACAATATTTATGGCTGCTTTTACGGTTGGTATTTGTTGGTCTTTTTTCCGTAGTTGAATGAGCAAACACTCTTGTAAATCCCTGGCACCGATTCCCGGAGGATCGAAGTTTTGGATGATTTGCAACATTTTTTCGAATTCAGCCGGTGTAGCATCTATGTTTTGTCCAAAAGCAATATCATCACACAAAGAGATTAATGGTCTTCGTAAATATCCATCATCATCTAAACTGCCAACAATTTGCTGTGCAATAAGGTATTCTCTATCGTCTAAATCAATAAGATTTAATTGTGTTTGCAGAGCTTCGTAATAAGTATTTATAATTGGTATTGGGATTTCTCTCTTGTCATCATCATCATCATTACTATATGCCAACTGAGTACTGTAGTCTTTTTCTTCTACATCTTGCAAATAATCATCTAAATTAAATTCATCTTGCTCATTGTAATCTTCTATTTCAGATTCCGGAGAATCATCATCATACTCATTATGTTCTTCGTTAATTAGAAGGCTAGAGTCTTCTAAAGCAGGGTTTTCTTCCAATTCTTCTTTTATGCGGGCATCTAGCATAACGGTTGGCACCTGCAGCAATTTTATAAATTGTATTTGCTGTGGCGATAGTTTTTGTAGTAACTTTTGTTGTAAGTTCTGTTTTAACACAATTGCAAGTTAACGTTTAAAATTCGGCATTTTTTGGTGTTCTAGGGAAAGGAATTACGTCTCTGATGTTGCCCATCCCGGTTACAAAGAGCATTAACCTTTCAAAACCTAATCCAAATCCTGCATGAGGCGCTGTTCCAAATTTACGAGTTTCTAGGTACCACCATATATCTTTTTCATGAATTCCCATTTCATTAACTCTACTTAGCAATTTATCGTAGTTTTCTTCTCGCTGAGATCCCCCGATGATTTCGCCAATTCCAGGAAATAACACATCCATAGCACGTACCGTTTTACCATCTTCGTTTTGTTTCATGTAGAAAGCTTTAATTTCTTTAGGATAATCGGTAAGAATAACCGGTTTCTTAAAATGTTTCTCTACTAAATATCGCTCATGTTCAGATTGTAAATCGGTTCCCCAATCTACTTTAAACTCAAATTTTTGATTTGAGTTTTTCAGAATCTCAACTGCCTCTGTATAGGTTAATCGCTGAAATGTATTGTCTGTTACGGATTGTAATCTCGAAATCAATTCCGCATCATACATCTTGTTTAAAAACTCTAAATCATCTTTGCAATGAGTTAAAGCATAATTTACAAGGTATTTTAGCATTTCTTCTGCCAAATCCATGTTATCTTTCAATTCATAAAATGCCATTTCTGGCTCTATCATCCAAAATTCTGCTAAATGCCGAGTAGTATTAGAATTTTCTGCCCTAAAAGTAGGGCCGAAAGTATATACATTACTTAGTGCTAAAGCTCCCAACTCGGCCTCCAATTGCCCAGAAACAGTAAGATTAGTTTCTTTTCCAAAAAAATCTTCTTCGTAGTTCACTGTACCATCAGGGTTTTTGGCAGGATTCAAAGGATCTAATGTGGTAACACGGAACATAGCACCGGCACCCTCAGCATCAGAACCAGTGATCACAGGCGCATGTAAATAGAAAAATCCTTTATCATTAAAAAACTGATGAACGGCAAATGCCATGGCATGTCTCATTCTCAATACCGCACTAAAAGTGTTGGTTCTTGGTCTTAAATGTGCAATTTCTCTAAGAAATTCTAAGGAATGTCCTTTCTTCTGCAATGGGTACGTTTCCGGGTCGGCGGTACCGTAAACTTGGATACTTTTTGCTTGTATTTCTACTAATTGACCTTGCCCTTGAGAAGCTACCAAAGTACCATTTACAGATATACAACTTCCGGTAGTAACTAACTTTAAATCCTCTTCTGAAAAAGTAGCCATATCTGCAACTACCTGAATGTTATGTATTACAGAACCATCGTTAACCGCAATAAAAGACACATTTTTATTTCCTCTACGGGTTCTAACCCAACCTTTTACATTAACTTCTTTCCCTACCAAATCCAAATGATTGGGGGTTAATAATTCTAAAATTCTACTTCGTGGTATGGCCATATTATTATAAATACAAACCGCAAAAAAACGATATTTTCAGCGGTTTAACAATGTTTATGTCGCTATTATTTTTAAGTTTGAGTTAAATCTCATTAAAATAATATTTTTAAAAAATAAAAACAACCTATATGAAAGTATTAACAGAGTTTAAAGAATTTGCAGTAAAAGGTAATGTAATTGATTTAGCTGTAGGTATCATCATAGGAGCTGCATTTGGCAAAGTAGTTTCTTCTTTAGTGAGTGATATCATCATGCCTCCAATAGGATTATTGATTTCTAATGTAGATTTTAAAGATCTTGCCTATGTAATTGGCGGTACTGCAGAAGTACCAATTAGCATAAAATATGGGCTTTTCATCCAAACACTTCTAGATTTTGTCATCGTTGCATTTAGTATTTTTATGGCTGTAAAAGTGTTAAATAAGATGAAAAAAGAAGAAAAAAAGGAGGAAGCTAAAAAGGACGACTCTATCACAGAATCTAATTAATTAGTTAATTTGAAATTAGTTTTGATATTAGATTTAAGAGGGCTATATTTGCAGCCTTATTTTACAGAATAAAGCATCATGAAAAGAACATTTCAGCCGTCGCAACGCAAAAGAAAAAACAAACACGGATTTCGTGAACGCATGAGCTCGGCTAACGGTCGTCGTTTATTAGCTGCGCGCCGCAGAAGAGGCAGAAAAAAATTAACTGTTTCTGACGAAGCTCGTCATAAAAGATAATTTAGGCAGATAGCAGGTTGATTAGGGCAGCAAGCTTCTGCACATCAACTGATAGATGTCAATGAATCAATATTTTACAAAAGAAGAACGGTTATGCAGCCGAAAGCTTTTAGAAAAGCTTCTGCAAAACGGTTCTTCTTTTCTTTTATACCCTTTTCGTATAACTTCCATTCCCGAAATTGATAGCAAAGCCACTCATCCCATACAAGTTGCCATTACGGTTTCTAAAAGGCGATATAAAAAAGCAACAGATAGAAACCGAGTAAAACGATTAATACGCGAAGCCTTTCGTAAGAATAAAGCCGAGTATTTGTACAAAGTATTTGAGCAGCATAATTTAAAGGCTTCTATTCTAATTAATTACGTAAGTAACGAAATTTTAACCTATCAGGAGATAGAGAAAAAACTTATCTTGTGTTTCAATAGGTTAAGTAAGGAATATGTTAAAATTGCTGAATTGGATTCCAATCAGTCTGATTAAAATTTATCAATACACTCTTTCGCCAATACTTGGAGCAAATTGCCGATACACTCCATCTTGTTCGCATTACGGGATTGAGGCCATAGAAAAATATGGTCCGATTAAAGGCATGTATCTTGCTATAAAAAGAATTGCTCGTTGTAACCCGTGGGGTGGCCACGGAGAAGATCCGGTTCCTTAAACACTAGGTAATAAAATATTTCGTTCACTAAAGATATTTGTAAAACATGAAGCAAGTTTCTAAAAAACTAAAAATGGGCATCATTGCCTCCTTAATTGTAGTTTCAACCATCGGTTTATTTGGTTTTGTAAGCAATAATTACTTCGAATTATCTAAAAATCTAGACATTATGTCTACGTTGTATCGCGAGGTAAATATTAATTATGTGGATGAAGTAGATCCCGCAAAGTTAATGCGAACCGGAATGGACGCGATGCTTAGCACCCTCGACCCGTATACTAATTACGTTTCGGAGGCAGAGATTGAGGATTTCCGTTTCATGACTACCGGACAATACGGCGGGATTGGTGCATTAATTACTCAAATTGATAACCAAATTGTTATTTCTGAACCGTATGAAGGCTCACCTGCCCAAAAAGAAGGATTACTTGCCGGAGATATTATTTTGGCTATTGATGGCAGAGTAGTAAAGGGAAATAATACCAACGATGTAAGTAAAGCTTTAAAAGGAGCTCCAAATACTACGGTAGAATTACTCATAAAACGAGGAACTGAAAAAGAATTTAAAAAAGTAATTACTCGCTCAGAAATTAACATTAAAAATGTTCCGTACTTCGGGATGATAGATGCTTCTGTAGGGTATATTAAACTAACCGGATTTACTCAAAATGCCGGTGAAGAAGTGAGAAGTGCCTTAATTGAGTTAAAGAAAAACCCAGCCATGACCTCTTTAATTCTGGATGTGAGAGGAAACCCAGGTGGATTATTGCACGAAGCCGTAAACATTGTGAATGTATTTGTAGAACGTGGGCAATTGGTAGTTACTACCCGTGGCAAAACCAACGAGAACAATAAATCTTACCGTACGTTGAATAATCCGGTGGATACCGAGATTCCTTTGGTTGTACTAACCAACAGCCAATCTGCATCGGCATCCGAGATAGTTTCTGGAGCTATACAAGATTTGGATAGAGGTGTGGTAATAGGACAACGTACCTTCGGAAAAGGCTTGGTACAAAGCACTCGTCCACTTTCGTATAATACCCAACTAAAACTTACGGTGGCAAAATATTACATTCCTAGTGGAAGATGTATACAAGCGCTAGATTACTCGAACAGAAACCCCGATGGAAGTGTGGGAAAAGTGCCAGATTCGTTGATGAAAGCATTTACCACCAAAAACGGAAGAAAAGTATTTGACGGGGGTGGTGTTGCCCCTGATTTTGATATTGAAACCAATGCTAATCATAACATCATCTTTAGTTTATTAAGCAAACGACACATTTTTAATTATGCTACCCTATACCGGTTGAAAAATGAAACCTTACCTGGTGGTGCAAATTTTAAATTGAGTGATGCCGATTTTACCGCTTTTGTAAACTACCTGGCAGATAAAGATTATGATTACGTAACCCAAAGCGAGCAATTATTAGAGGATTACATGGAAGCTGCAAAAAGAGAAAAGTACTTTGATGCCGTAAAAGCAGATTTCGATCGTTTGAAAAAATCATTAACCCACGATAAAGAATCGGATTTATTGAAAAATAAAGAAGAAATTAAAAGCTTATTGGCGCAAGAAATAGCAAGCCGTTATTTTTTTCAGCGAGGCAGAATACAAGCCTCTTTTTACAACGATGCCGATTTAATTAAAGGATTGGAAGTGTTAAATAATAATGCAATCTATGCGAAGACATTGGCACTGAAGTAATTCGTTTGGCACATAAATTTCAATCCTGATAGCAAATAAAAGTATTTATATAGCCCGTCTTACAAAAAATAAGGCGGGCTATTTTAGTTTAGTATATTCGCTAAATTTTACTATAGCATGGAATTTACAGATATTCTCATCCTTTTACTTGCAGGTTGCTTAGGCGGATTTTTGGCTGGCTTACTTGGCATTGGTGGCGGAATTGTGTTTGTGCTTATCTTCAATTTATATTTAACCAAGCTTGGCGTTCCGCCACAAATCATTGTGCCGGCAGTAATTGCCAACTCCTTGTTTGCCATCTTTTTTGCGGGTTTAGCAGGTACATTAAAACAACGCAAAAACAATAATTTTGAGTGGAAAGCCATTCTTATTAGCGGTACGGCATCTGCCATCACTTCTATTTATTTTACTTACTTAATTAGTTCTAGCACATGGTATACTAAGGATAAATTTATGTTTGTTTTTATGGGATTATTAGCCATCATGGCGTATAAAATCTATAAAGGCAACGACCCTGAAAATTCAACCACATCCCCAAGTATATTTGATGCTAAAAAATATTTTCTGTTTGGAGCTTTAGCCGGTGTATTAGCGGCATTTTCAGGGATAGGTGGCGGAGTAATTATGGTGCCACTTTTTATTCAATTTATGAATTACACCATCCGAAAAGCAACTGCACTATCATTGGGTATCATTACCGTCATGGCATTTTTAACCTCGATATACAATGCAGGGCAAAACCCTTTGTCTTTGGATATAGATTATAGTTTCGGGCTCATTTCTTTTGCAGTTGCCATTCCGGTAATTGTTGGTAGTATTATTTTTTCGCCTATTGGCGTAATGGCAGCCGGTAAATTTAAACCTAAAACCACTCGTATTATTTTTAGTGGTTTTTTACTTTTGGTTATTATTAAATTAGGTTTTGAGATTTGGGTATGAGTTTAATCCTTCAACTAGAAACAGCAACGGGAAATTGTTCGGTAGCCCTTTCCGAAAATGGGAAAACCATCGGTATAAAAGAAAAATTTGCTTCTAACATTCATGCTAGCCACATAACCTTGTTTATTGAGGAAGTAATTAAATCGGTAGGGAAAACACTAAACCAATTAGAAGCTGTAGCTGTAAGCAAAGGCCCTGGTTCGTATACTGGTTTACGTATTGGGGTAAGCACTGCAAAAGGATTGTGTTTTGCTTTAGATAAGCCACTTATAAGTGTAGAAACCTTAGAAGCGATGTGCTATGGAGTTCAGCAAAAAGATTATTATTTATGCCCCATGTTGGATGCCCGTAGAATGGAAGTGTATTCGGCAGTGTTTACAGAAAATAGAGAAAAAAAGATAGAAACCGGAGCCAACATTATTACCAAGGACTATTTATCGGACCTACTTGTGAACCGAAAAATCCTTTTTTTTGGTAGTGGTGCTGAGAAATGTAAAGAGCTTCTTAAAAGTGAAAATGCTTTTTTTATAGATGATTTTAAAAACTCGGCATCTCATTTTTCAGCTATTGCATTTGAAAAATGGCAACAAAAACAATTTGAGAATGTGGCTTATTTTGAACCTTATTATTTGAAAGAATTTATGGGTACCATCCCCAAGAAAAATCTACCTTAATTCATAGGCATAGATTCTACTATCTTGCCCTCCTACTACTACATATTTTCGTTGATCGTTTGTTAAGTTTGAGGCCGAAACAGGAGAAGACCCTTTAATCGGAAATCCGTCCATCACCGTACCGTCTTCATTAAATAAATACACCTGATTGGTAGGGCGGAAAATAACGCCCAATTTGAATTTACCCGTATCATCTACTTTTACTAAAAAAGGCGGATCCATTATATCTATCGGGAAATCATATTTAAAAAGCAAGGTGTAATCTGAGCTGTATACAAATAATTGATTTCCGTCAATAAAAATATGCTCGCCATCTGAATTGCCCGCAATATTGCCGAATAAATAATAGTGTTTGCTGCTCCAATCGGCAACCGATTTTACGGAGGTTTTACCATTTAAAAATATACTTACAATGTTGCCTTTGTTATCTGTACTCAGAAATCTAGTGTTGGATGTCGAGTTTTTTACTTCGGTATAAAAAGGGTTTCTGTAATTACCACGTTCTCTAATTTTGAACAATTCTCTGCCAGCAAAATTATAGATACCAAATGTTCCTCCTTCATCGGGCGATAAAAAATAATACTGATTACTGAATTGCAAAATACTTAACGAGCGTTCTAGTTTACCTAACCTATCTTTCGGATTCCAACCGGGCATTGTAGGTCCGCTTATGGTATATCCATAAATGGCTCTGTTATCTGTTTCAATAAAAATCCGATAGCCGTGTTCATCACTGGTTGGTATAAGGCTTAATCCCGAGTTAGATTTCCGAGGCAAATTGATCGGAAAACCACTTTTTGCTCTACCATTGCGGTTTATCACAAAAAGGCGAGTGGCGGTATTAAATACAAAATGGTCTAATCTGTTATTTCGTCCAATGTCTACCGGGTGTATATCGCTAATAATTTTTTCAGTCATCTTCACTTTCCATTTTAGCCTACCTGTGTTGCCAAGTAGATATAAATTATTGTCTTCGTCCTGAAAAATTATTTCTTGCTCGTTGATAGCCGAGTTAAAGCTGATAATTGGTTTCATTCGTACTGGTGCATCTACTTTAGCCATCCAGGTTTGGGCACTTCGTTTTTGGTTTCCGGCAGATTGCTGCAAATACACATTGGTTATAAACCCATCTTGTTTGCTACTTAATTGAAAAGAAAGACCATATAAATTGCCAACACTTTTTCTATTTCGCAAATCATTGTTTAAGGCTGCTATTAAATGAGGCTGAATCATGGATTTTGAATAATCCATGGATGCATAAACCGATATGGTACTACGTTCTGCCAAATACAATTTAAAATCGCTAAAATTTTTGTCGCGTTCTAAGGTTTGCTGTGCGGTATAATCGTTAATGAATCGTTCTAAGGTTTGCAAATCATTGGCAAAAACTATGTTATCGTTTTGGATGATGGTATAAAAAGGCAATTTTATGTCTGAGAAAATATCACCAAAAGCCAGACTTAAAAAATTAATGAAACGCACTCGGTAAATCGGATAATTTAATATTACTCTTGATGGCTCATTGTATCCACTCAAAAACCGAATGGCACGCGTAGCATCTGAAACATGCATGATTGCCATGAGCTCTTGTACAATATTTCTGGAGTTATTTTCTTGAATGATATACGATACCCCATTACCAATAAAATTGGAGATATCGGTATCAAAATCTACGGAGTGCTTTGTATTAATTAGATTTACTCTTGCCTGATATTTAGCCAAATTCTTTTTAATTAGCATTTGATTTTTTCGGGCGGTAATCAAAGCATTAAAATCACTTATAGCAAAATCTATTTTTACAGCAGTTCTGCTACTGGCTAAAGCGTTAAATCCAAATTTTTGGGGTGGTTGGGTTAAATATGGATACAAATAAGAAGAATCTGAAACGGTAGTTATACCATTCAACATCAAGGCATCTTCTTTAAAATTATTTGTTAAAATAGACCACTTCAGTGCTTCTGATAAAAAGGAAAGTTTATTATTTGCTGAAGGGATGGTAAAAACATTGAAAAGCTCTGATAAGCGTTCGAAATTTAAATATACTTCGTGATTGGTGCGTGTATTCGAAAACTTTTGCAAGTCGCGGAAAGAAGGTTGTTCGGATAACACCGCCTTATTTATCCATTGTTTTATGGATTTCTCTAACAAGATAGAAGAAAACGAAAGCATTAGTAACCCATTTTTGTGTCCTACATTTAAAGATTTTTTTGAATTGCCTATTACCAGCTCGGCAATTTTCACACCTTCATAATTTCTTACCTTAATGTTATTGTTTTGCTCTATAAATCTCTTTTCAAAGTCTTTAGTTAATACCTTTCTTAAACTGCTTATTTCAAATACATATAAAACAGAAAGTTCATTTTCTTGGGTTTTATGCAAAGAAATCAAAATGTTTTTGTTCTCTATTGCCTGTTTAATAGCAGGGAAAGAATCCACCAAATTTTTAAGAAATGACCATTCTGACTCTATTTTTTCCCCAATGATGGATGACATAAATTCATTATTTTCATACGGCTCAAATAAATCGGGCGAATAAGTTAAATCTGTAATTACAATTGCGTTTTCGGGAATTGCACTAAACGGTGTTTTGCTTTTACCAATAGAAAAATCTTGATTAAAGTAAAAAATCAATAAATAAAGGATGATGATACTTAATATAGAAACAACAATTAATACTCTTCTCATCAATTTTGTGTATAAATTAAAACCCGAATAGGTTTAATTTTAAGATTATAATACATTATTTTGGCTAAATATGAATAAAAAATATTTAAAAATTGCCGCTATTTGCGGATTTATTGCAGTTATTGCCGGAGCTTTTGGCGCCCATGCACTTCGTGAAGTTTTAACCGATACGCAACTTAACACTTGGCAAACGGCAGTACAATATCAATTCTATCACACACTAGCACTACTGCTTATATGTTCTAACCTAATTAACGAAAATAAATGGCTTAATTATGCAGCAAATTCCTTTTTTATTGGCATCCTTTTATTTTCAGGCTCATTGTACCTCCTATCGCTTAAAGATTTGATAGGCTTAAATTCTGTTTCCATTCTTGGACCTATTACTCCTATTGGTGGAGTATTTTTTATTTTAGGTTGGATATTTACATTTATTGCAGCATCAAAAAAGTAAATATGCTTCAATTCAATGAACCTATTGCTGACGCTCATACTACTATATTCATAGAAGTAATTTTACCTTTATCACTCGCAAAAAATTATACATACCGCGTACCCTATGAGTTTAATGAAGAAATAATGGTGGGTAAACGGGTAGTAGTACAATTTGGCAAAACCCGAATTTATACCGCCATTATTTACAAAATAAGCACACAAGCACCCAAAGAATACGAAGCAAAATACATTCTCTCTGTGATGGATGGTGAGCCAATAATCTACCCAAAACAACTAGAATTATGGGAATGGATGGCAAACTATTATGTGTGTAATTTAGGAGATGTAATGAATGCTGCATTGCCGGCAGCTTTAAAATTAGCCAGTGAAACCATTGTGCTGTTAGACCCAAATTTTACTGCATTTGAGCAATTAAATGAAAAAGAATTGGCAGTGGTGGATTCTCTAAAAACCCAAAATGAGTTAAGCATAAATGATGTAAGTAAATTATTAGGTCAAAAAACCGTTATACCGCTCATAAAATCGTTGTTAGATAAAGGGGCAGCCGTTATATCTGAATCTATTTATGATCGATATCAACCAAAAATAAAATCGTTTCTGAAATTAAACCTCGAATACCAGGAGCCAGAAAATTTAAGAGCGCTTTTTGAAGTTTTAGAACGCGCTCCAAAACAATCGGAGCTTTTGCAGGCATATTTGAAGATAAAAAAACAGTCGGCCGAAGTAGCTAAAAAAGAGCTATTAGAATCTGTTCAAACTACCTCGGCTACGTTATCCGCATTAATAGAAAAAGGGATTTTCTCTGTATATCAGAAAGAAATAAGCCGTTTTAGTGAGGATGAAATAGAATTAATAAGAAACTTTACTTTATCCGCCGCACAAGAAAAATCGCTGACAGAAATAAAAACTTCATTTGAAATACAAACCACGGTTTTATTACATGGTGTTACAGCATCCGGAAAAACTCAAATCTATATAAGGCTAATTGAAGAAACATTAAAGCAGGGTAAACAAGTGCTTTATTTATTGCCCGAAATTGCACTAACCACCCAAATGATAGCTCGTTTACGCACTTATTTCGGCAATAAAATAGGCATCTATCACTCAAAATTTAATGATAATGAACGAGCCGAAATCTGGCAAAATGTGTTGAATGGAAAATGTAACGTGGTGCTGGGTGCTCGTTCGGCATTATTTTTACCTTTTGCTGATTTAGGATTGATAATTATAGATGAAGAACATGAAACGAGTTTCAAGCAATTTGACCCTGCGCCGAGATATCACGCCAGAGATTCGGCAATTTTCCTAGCTACTATTCATCAATCCAAAGTATTATTAGGCTCTGCCACACCGGCAATAGAAACGTATTACAATGCCCAAACTGGCAAATTTGGCTTTGTTAAACTAAACGAAAGATTTGGAGGGGTGGAACTTCCGGAGATTTTAATTGCTGATGTAAAACAAGCAACCAAACAAAACAAAATGCACTCACATTTTACACCACAATTGCTTGACGAAATTACAGCAACTCTAGAAAAAAAGGAACAAGTCATTCTATTTCAAAACCGCAGAGGTTATGCCCCATATTTGCAATGTGCTACTTGTGCACACATCCCAAATTGTGTACAATGCGACATTAGTTTAACCTACCATAAATCAAGCAATAAATTACATTGCCATTACTGCGGATACAAACAAACCATTTTATTGCAATGCCCTGCGTGTGGAAGTACTAACATGATGCAAAAAGGTTTTGGAACCGAGAAAGTGGAAGATGAATTATCCATTTTACTACCTAATGCAACAATTGGTCGTTTAGATTTAGATACCACTCGGACTAAATTAGGATACCAGCAAGTGTTAAATGATTTAGAAGAACGAAAAATAGATGTATTGGTAGGTACTCAAATGGTTTCTAAAGGATTAGATTTTGATAATGTAACCCTAATAGGTATTTTAAGCGCCGATAGCTTATTAAATTACCCCGATTTTAGAGCCCATGAACGCAGTTATCAATTGATGGCACAAGTGAGTGGCAGAGCTGGCAGACGACAAAAACAAGGGAAAGTGATAATACAAACCACAGACCCCACGCATAAAATCATAGATTACGTTAAAGAAAATAACTACTTGGCGTTGTATAACAATGAATTAAACGAGCGAGAAAAGTTTCATTATCCACCATTCCACAGGCTCATACAAATTGATGTAAAACACAAAGAAGTAGAAGTTTTGAACTTAGCTGCAAAGCAATTATCAGATAATTTACGAGTTGTGTTAGGTAAACGCGTGCTCGGACCAGAATTTCCGCTTGTAAACAGAATCCGCAATTATTATATCAAAAGCATTACCCTAAAAATTGAGAAAGAATCCTCTCCGGCCAAAGTAAAAGATTTTTTGAAAGAGGAAATACTTAAATTAATTACAAATAAGAATTTTAAGTCGATAGTAATTTCCGTGGATGTAGATCCAGCTTAATTTACTTACCTCTACCCTGAAACATAATCTGTATGGTATAAAACAAAATTTTAAAATCCAGTGCCAGCGATCTATTCTCTATATAAATAACATCAAACTTTAATCTTTCTACCATCTGTTCCACATTCTCGGCATACCCGTATTTAATTTGTCCCCAAGAAGTAATTCCCGGTCTAACTTTATGCAAAATGGTGTAATGGGGCGCAATTTTTACTATTTGGTCGATGTAAAATTCGCGCTCCGGTCTTGGCCCTACCAACGACATATCTCCACATAAAACATTATAAAACTGAGGCAATTCATCTAATCGGCTTTTACGTAAAAATTTACCAAACTTGGTAATTCTGTCATCTGTATCGCTAGATAGTTTAGGGCCTTGCTTTTCTGCATCGGCTACCATGGATCTGAACTTGTAAATTCTAAAATCTTTCCCTCCTTTTCCTATCCTGATTTGACTAAAAAATATTGGCCCTGAGGATGATAATTTTACTCCCGTTGCAAGGATTAAGTATACCGGAGAAAATAAAAGCAAGAAAAATAAGGAAACCAAAACATCAAAGCCACGCTTAAAATATTGTTGCCATACAGGCATAATTTCCGTGTTTATTCTAATAAGAGGTGTCCCAAATAGATGATCCATTTTTACAGAGCCAGATATAATATCATACATATCAGGGATTATACTAATGACTACATTATGATTTTCTAATGCAGTCATGATTGCACTTAAATTATCATGCTCAGTACTTTCAATGGCTATAATTACTTCTTCAATTTTATGTTGATGGAGGATAGTATCAAGTTCATGTATGGTACCAAGGTTTTTTGTATAATCCAATTTAGAAGATTTATCTTTATGCGAAACGGATACAAATCCTTGTATAAAAAATCCCAATGCATTTTCTTCTTCTTCTAATTCTTTAAAAAGTTTTACCGCTCGTAGATTATTACCAATAATTATGGTATTAAACCCATACATGCGCTTTTTAAGTTTTTGCTTAGTAAGGGTGATGAGTATAATTCGGAAAAATAACGTGATAAAATAATGTAATAGCAGAAGCGCTATAAAAGTGTAATAATAGGCGGTATAATCTTTTACTTCATCATCTAACAATACCGCAAAAAAGATGACAATTACACCAAGGAAAGATTGCGAAAAAGTGCTAGCAATTTCCTGAAACCGAGATTTTCGAAAGACCTCTCGATACGAACCAGTAAAAAAGTAAAGCAAAATCCAGAAGCAAGGAAAAATGATGATAGCCAAATAAAAATTAGCATCAAACTCTATAGGAACTTGTGCGCCATATTTGCTGGAATCGATGTAAATTTTACGAAAGGCAAAAAATGCAACCCATGCAATAACAGCAGCAACACAATCCACAATTATGTATTTGATAGTTTGTAAGGTGCGGTTCATGTGGGTCAAATATCTAAAAACTAATGCGAAAATAAATTAATTTCGCAAGCAAATGAGCGAAACATACAAAACCATCGGATTGAGAAAAGTATTGGTTAAAACTTTACAAGATAAAGGCATCAAAGATGAATTTGTACTAAAAGCAATTGGTAAAGTACCTCGTCATTTATTTGCCTCAAAATATACTCCGGATGTTTCTTATCAAGACAAAGCTTTAAAAATTGATGCCGGACAAACCATTTCTCAACCCTATACTGTAGCTTATCAATCAGAACTTTTACATGTTCGTACCGGCGATAAAGTACTAGAAATAGGTACTGGTTCTGGTTACCAATCGGCTATATTATTAGAATTGGGCGCCAATTTATTTACCATTGAAAGACAAGAAGAATTATATAAAAAAGCCAAAACCCAATTAACCGACATGGGGTATAAAGCAAAATTTTTTTGTGGCGATGGCTCCAAAGGACTTGAAAAACACGCCCCTTTTCAAAAAATAATCGTTACGGCAGGCGCTCCCGTAGTACCCGACTCTTTACTAAAACAACTAAGCATAGGTGGCATATTAGTTATCCCCGTTGGGGATGCAACCATCCAGAAAATGATAACGATATTAAAAGTATCGGAAAAAGAGTATGAAAAAGTAGTGTTTGATAGTTTCAAATTTGTACCTCTGGTAGGTGAAAAAGCTTGGTAAATTACTCTGCCAGATATAACAATCTTGCTTAATCTACAAAACAAAAAAACCACTGATATATCAGTGGTTTTTTTAATCTAAATAATTAAACTATTAATAAACTGTAGTTTGTGGAGTAAAGTTTGTCCAACCTGCCATCCAATTCGTTGTACCAAAAGCACCACGGTAAGAAGTAGTTTGGAAAAATCCTGGTAAGCCAGTAAAGTTAGCTCCACTCAACGCGATAGAACCTGGTTGAGGAATAAAGTTAGGATTAGATAAGTTAGTAGGTGAAGTTAAACCAACAGCTGCAACAGATGCAACGATTGATGTACCTTCTGCTTCAACTTTAGTTCTAAAGTTATCGTTTGTTAACAAAGTTTGGTTACCTGAGTTAAGTACTAAACCATGTGCATGTAAAATGTTATTTCTATACTCAGAAGTATTAGATAAATAAGCATTGATGGTAGCATCAGACTCTAAGTTAAGTCCGTTAACTCTCCAACCAGCAATAATGGAGTTGCGAATTACAAATTGTACTGCTCTTCTTAAACGGTTACCATGGTTATGGTTAGTTAAAGTACCAGCAGCATTACCCGGACCAATAAATGTAAAGTTAGATAATACCGGACGTGTGTTTGGAGTAGCATTACTTCCTGCACCATCGTTATCTGCTTCTATACCATTGCCAGCATCACCTGGATCCACAAATGCAGGGTCACGTTGTGCTACAGCAAATTGAATGTTTCCACGGAAACCAAAGTCAAAATCATAATCATCATCGGCAGTTGCATGAGCAACTAAGAAACGGGCATTGTGAGTACCACCAAAAAACTCAAATGCATCATCATTAGCAAATGTGGTTTGTACGTATTCTATAACTGTACCTGTACCAACACCTCCGGTTGTTAAACCGTTGATTTCTGAACCTGGTTGAGCTGCAATACCAGCCCACTCAATACGTACGTAACGAAAAACACCAGAATTATCTGCATCATTCGTTCCACCATATGTACGACCTACTCCACCTTCAATAGTTGGAAGTGGGTTGGTACCACGATTAGTTGTTGCATTACCTAATATAATAACACCACCCCAATCCCCAGGAGTACGCTCACCTGGAGCTTTACCTGAAGTAAGCACGATAGGTTGAGTAGCAGTTCCATTAGCCATGATTTTTGCATTACGCTCTATAATTAGTGCACCTTTATTAGCAATATCACTTCTTATGATTGTACCTGGCTCAATAGTTAAAGTTGCACCAGCAGTTACATATACATAACCATTTAAAATCCAAACTCTGTCGTTGGTTAAGGTCATGTTGGATGAAATATTTCCTTGTAAAATACCCGGTTCGATAACGATCGGACCATCAGATTTTTTCTTACATGCCGAGAAGGATACTACGGCTATAAGCATTAATAAAATAAATTTTGTTGCTTTCATGTTTATGATTTTTATTTGATGCAAAGTAAGCTACAAGGCATTAGTTAAAAATTAAGCCCGTGTTAACTTTAGTTTAATTAACACGGGCTTATTAAGAAAAAGTTAATATGAAATTAACGTGAGTTTTTGTTTTTAAAATTGTAACTAAACCCTAATGAAATTGTAGAACCTAATTTACTGGATTGTATAATTTTATCCACCCCACGCTGATAAGATAATTTTTCGTTAGCATTTTCATAAAAAGTAACTTCTTGAGCTAATATATCTGATACGGTAAGTTTTAATTCTCCAGCACCCTTTATGATTTTTGTGCTTATCTGAAAATCAATCACGTCTCTTGCTGCTTCAAAAACATCATTAAAACTGATGTTACCAACAGTAGAAATTCTTTCTCCAATACGATTGTACAATAAATTAAACGATAATGTATTATTAGAGTTGCTGTATTGGAATCCGGCATTAACTAAGTAAGGTGATTGACCTTGTAATGTTCTTTCGGTACCTACAACATCCACTTTGGAGTCGATATAAGATAAATTAGAATAGAAAATCAAATTCTCTAACCATTCGGCAGTAGATATAAAATTTAATTTCTTTCTGAATTCTAATTCTAACCCTAGTGCAGTAGCGCTTTCTGCATTTCCATACGTGTAAGCACGTAAATCTGCATTACTTCTTGGGTCGATGATTTGCTCTATCGGGTCGTTAAATTTCTTATAGAAGACAGAGAAAGTGATGGCTTCACCTGCTGAAGGATAAAATTCATAACGTGCATCGGCATTGTAATTTTGGCTACGTTGTAAATTCGGATTACCTGATACGGCAGTGTTGGTAATAAAATCAAAATAATCAAATGGTGCTAATTCTCTAAACTCCGGACGTGAAACGGTAATAGAGCCCGATAATCTTAAATTAGACCTTTCAGTTACATTATACGTGTAGTTCAATGATGGCAAAACATCAAGGTAAGTAGTTTCATCCAATACTTTTGAGTTCGATGCATCTACTGCATCTAAAAATTGATAGTATGACTCTACTCTTACTCCCCAAACCAATCTGGATTTTTTACCTAATTTATTATCTAACATCGCAAATCCCGAAAATAATCTGGATTCGGCATTGTATGCATCGCTATTGTTGGTAAAATCATTCAATACAAATCCATCTTGACGAATGTTGTTCGGGTCAAATATTCTATCTTTTGGTAGAGTTGATAAATTATTATCAAAATTTTGAAAATCTGCTGCCTGATAGTTGAATATTCTTGCAGAAAAGTCTCTAACTTTTAACTGAGCTGAACCGCCAAATTTAAAGGTACTACGCTCCTTTAAGAAGGTAAACGGAACGGCTAATGTTGCATTTGCACCAAAAGTATTTTCAGATAAATCGGAGAAGAATCTTCTGGAGTTACGATCCACAATACTAAACGCGTCTGTTGAATTTTGTGCTCTACCATAAAAAATGGTGCGTAAGTCGGGCTGGTCGCGCAAAGTTAAGTTATAGTTTGCATTCCAAACAAAACGCATACTATTATTCTCAAAGCGGTGATCACCTTCTAATTGGGAATTTACCAACGTTTTTTGAGTTAGTTCAGATGAGTTCACTCTAATTTCCTGTATAAAGCTATTGTCTATACCAGTTCTATCGTTGTAGTTTTCTTCGAAAACTCTATTTAATAAATTCTTAAATGCAATTTTTGTGTTTCCTTTAATGAGAGCAAAATTTGCCAATAACCCTAAATTGGTTGAATACTTATATTGTATATCATCAAAATCTTTGTTAAAAGATCCATCAAACTGAAAATCATTTCTATCAACAAATTGTGAGCTTAAACTATTGCGATAGGTTAATGAAAAAATAGAACCATATGAGCCCCCTGATTTTAACCCTTTCTGATTACCAAAAGTTAACTGATAACTTTGAGTAGGTAAAGCAGAAACTGTTTGTTCTCCGTAAGAATTGGCAAACAATTGGGATTGCTGTATACGTTGACTTAATGGCTGTACCACGTATTGTTGGCGAGAACCCGGGAAACCGTTAGGTAAACTTCTTCTACCATTATCAAATCCTATAAAATCTGTTTTACCTCTTTCGTTAGATACAAAATCTTTAAACGTAGATTCCGTGTTGTAACCAAATCCAATAGAAAAGTTAACGAAATTTTCATCCGGAATATCTTTTGTAAAAACTTGAACGATACCTCCTGCAAAATCACCCGGTAAATCTGGAGTGGATGTTTTATTTATAAGGATGTTATCAATCATGTTTGATGGAATCAAATCGAAAGAGAAAGCCTTACGATCTGGTTCTGAACTTGGCAAAGATGCATTGTTTATGGTTGCAGTGTTGTATCTATCTGCTAAACCTCTTACTATAACGAATTTATTTTCTTGGATAGATGTTCCCGAAACACGTTTTAAAGCTTCACCAATGTTTTTATCCGGCGAACGACGGATAATATCGGCAGATATACCACTTGAAATACTAATGTTATTTTTTTGGATAGAATATAATGCATTTACTGATTCCTGCTTGAAAGTAGATACAATGACTACCTCACCAAGTGTTAAAGATTCTTCCTCTAAAATTACGTTAAGTTCTGTAATGGCATTTAAATTAATTACTACGCCAGAAATACTTTTGGTTTGATAACCAATGTATTTATAATCTATTGTATAAACACCAGGACTGAGTCGCATCTCATATCTACCTTCAATGTTTGTAGGCACTGCAGTGGTGGTTCCTTGCACTACTACCGGTACCCCAATTAATGTTTCACCGGTTTTTGCATCGGTTACTTTACCAACTAATCTTCCGGTTTGGGCAAACGTTGCAGTAGAAATGAATAGTAATAGTAATGTAGCTATTCTAATCAGGTTTTTTTTTGTGTTCACTTTATTTTGCTTTAAGTTTGCCACAAAAGTAGACTAGCCATTTAAACACATGATTACTTACATGTTAAGCTAATATTAACATTGCTAGAAAATTTCCACAGAAATAACTGATTATTAACAATTAAGAATAGGACTAAAAAAGAGGCTTAATACTAAGTTTAAACTAGATTAATAATTAATTCCCAATTTCTTAAAGATGAAATGTATTAGCCAGAGTGGCCCAATGAGCAAATATTGTATGTCTTCTAAAAAGGATGGCTTCTCTCCTTCTATTTTATGACCAATGAATTGGAATATCCAAGCAACTACAAAAATAACCAAACAAACTTGCCATAATGGCCATCCACCTGCTGCTTCCCAAACCTCTAATTGAGTAATTAATAATGACATGCCAAACGCAACTAATATCATACTAAATGCCATTATTGGTGACAAATTATAATAATAATATAAGCAAGCAGCTATCAGAATGGTTGCCCAATTTATATAAGGCGCAATACTTTCTGGCAAAAAAGCTGGAAATGGGATACTCCATACCAGACCTAAAATGCTAAACATGATAGCGGGTACAGCTATCCAATGAATAAGTTTGTTGGTAGCATTCTTATGGCTTACACCATAATTGTCGAGAAGTTCTTCTAATTTAGACATAGTTATTTTAGTTTGGATAGTCGAATCTATCAAAAAAATATAATCTATACCAAATTTATTTTGCGTATGAAACTGCCCTTGTCTCGCGTATAACGGTAACTTTTACTTGTCCGGGATATGTCATTTCGTTTTGTATGCGACTAGAAATGGTAAAAGCTAACTCTTCGGCATCTTTATCGTTAATCCGTTCGCTTTCTACTACCACACGTAATTCTCTACCGGCTTGTATAGCAAATGTTTTTTCTACCCCCGGATAAGAAAGTGCTAAGTCTTCCAAATCTCGCAAACGTTTAACATAACTTTCTACCACCTCTCGGCGTGCACCTGGTCTTGCACCAGAAATGGCATCGCAAGCTTGTATGATTGGAGAAAGTACACTTGTCATTTCAATTTCGTCATGGTGTGCACCAATGGCATTACACACTTCTGGGTGTTCCTTGTATTTCTCTGCGAGTTGCATTCCTAAAATGGCATGTGGCACTTCCGGATTTTCTTCTGATACTTTACCAATATCATGCAGGAGACCGGCACGCTTGGCTAGTTTTACATTCAATCCTAACTCAGCTGCCATGATAGCGCAAAAATTAGCCACCTCTCGTGAGTGCTGCAAAAGGTTTTGACCGTAAGATGAACGGTATCGCATGCGACCAACCATGCGGATTAATTCCGGATTTAAGCCATGTATTCCTAAATCAATTACTGTACGTTCTCCAACTTCTACAATTTCATCTTCAATTTGCTTGCGAGTTTTGGCAACAATTTCTTCGATTCGGGCAGGATGTATACGGCCATCAGAAACCAATCGGTGTAACGATAGTCTGGCTATTTCTCTTCGTACTGGATCAAAGCCTGATAAAATAATCGACTCTGGGGTATCATCCACAATAATTTCTACTCCTGTAGCAGCTTCTAAAGCTCGAATATTTCTTCCTTCTCTTCCAATAATTCTACCCTTAATTTCGTCACTCTCTATGTGGAAAGTAGAAACAGAATTCTCAATTGCGTTTTCAGTTGCAGTTCGTTGGATGGTTTGTATTACAATGCGTTTAGCTTCTTTAGATGCGGTGA
Organism: Sphingobacteriaceae bacterium; assembly: GCA_041743935.1. GTDB lineage: Bacteria > Bacteroidota > Bacteroidia > Sphingobacteriales > Sphingobacteriaceae > JBGTLU01. Next base: position 20,101 of record JBGTLU010000002.1, on the reverse strand, counting down.
GTTTTGCTTCTTCTACAATATCTTTGATCTGAGCCATGGCAACAGAACGTGCCTCGTCTTTAAGTGCAACTACCAATTGTTCTTTGGCTTCAGCAACAGATATGCCAGCAATTTTCTCCAGATTATCAACTTGTTGTTTGTGCAATAATTCTAGCTCTTCTTTCTTCTTTTCTACTAATTCTAATTGGCGAGTAACAGTTTGCTTGGTATTATCTAAATCTTGCTCTCTTCTTGTGGCGTTCTCTAGTTTTTGATTAAGCGATTGCTCCTTTTGTTTCAACGTATTTTCACGTTGAGCCATCCCCTGATTGCGGGAATTTATCTCTTGTTCGTGTTCACTTTTTAATTGCAGAAAACGTTCTTTTGCTTCTAGTAATTTATCTTTTTTAAGAATTTCTGCTTGTGATTCTGCTTCTTTTAAAATAGATTTTGCTTTGCTTTTAGCTTGATTTTCTTGCCCTTTAAATAAAAGTCGGAGTGCAAATCTCCCGATTAAAATCCCTGTTGCGAGAGCAACAACTAAGTATATGATTAGGTCCATGGTGTATAAATAAAAAACCGCAATTAATTTCTGAATAGTTCGACATATTAATACCCTTCTATCAGGATTGAAGCTTTACCGGATTTCTGTAAATACCTACGGGGTTTTACATACACCGCGGATACGGCTTAATAATATTAATGTTTGAGTTTAAACGTTGAACCACCCAAAATTTAACTGCGGTTAAATCTTGATGCTATTTTAAAGAACATTATTGCTTTTCTAAATAATCAGTTAACAAATTATCCAGAGCCGATAAACGTTGGCTTATGCCATCATCTTCTATAATCGGCTTATTATCATATTTGAGTGCGGTTGTTGCATAGTGCAGCACACTCATGGATAATAGGTCTTGTTTGTCGCGCACGGAGTAATTGTCTTGAAAAGTTTTAATCCGTTCGTTGATATGTTTAGCGGCACGTCTTACAATCTCTTCTTCGCTTACAGCTACTTTGAGAGGGTAAATACGGTCGGCAATATTTATTTTAATGGAGATTTCTCCCATCGGTTCAATCGTTTTATCAAACTACCTGTTAAGTAAATTGATACATCTATCTATTTCGTTCACAAATTCGTTAATTTTTTCCTTAATGTCAACTGTTTTTTCATTTTCTCCAGAAAAAGATTTAGCTAGCTTCAAAATGCGCATTTTTTCTTCTAATTCTTTCAGGATGTTTTCTTGTTCGTTGAGGGCTACCTGCAGGGTTTGATTGTGTTCTTGCAATGCAGTGTTATCTTTTTTTAATGCATCGCAATAGGCAATAAGTTTTTCTACTTTTTGCTCTACCGAATCTATAATCTGAGGTAAATTACTCATGTTATTTTCTTATTTCAGCACCAATTTTTTCGTAATTAGCAATTAGTTTTTGCACAATGGCATCAATTTGCTTATCGGTAAGTGTTTTATTATCGTCTTGTATCTCAAAACTCAATGCATACGATTTCTTACCTTTCTCTATTTTTTCTCCTTGGTATACATCAAATATATTTACTTCTTTTAATAATTGCTTTTCTGTTTGTAAAGCAATACTCTTTAACTCGCCAAAGGTTATATTTTTATCTATCATTAGCGATAAATCTCTTCTAACCGATGGGAATTTAGGCACCTCTTTGTACGAAGTTTTATTTTGTAAACTACTTTTTACCACTCTATCCCAATCTATCTCAGCATAAAAAACTGGCTTGTTTATTTCTAATCGAGATAAAATGGGATTAGAAACCTGACCCACAAATGCAATTGCTTTGTTGTTGTAATAATACTCTACGGCATTAACGAATCCCGCTTTTTCTGCAGTAGAGGTTTCTATCTGCTGTAATCCAAATCGGGCAAATATCTTTTCTACGTTTGATTTCAGATAATAAATATCCACAGACTCTGTTTTTACTTGCCAATGTTCAGGGGTTATGCTACCACTTGCAAAAAGTGCCAATTTGGTATCTTGTTTATATTTAGAGTTTATTTTTCGGTAGATATTGCCAAACTCAAAAGCCTTCAATGTTGTTTGCTGACGATTATGATTGTAAGCGATAACTTCTAAACCTGAAAATAATAACGACTGTCTGAGTACATCTAACTCCTTACTCAATGGATTAAGCATCGGTACATTTTCTTCTGCTTTTAAATCGTTTAGAAGTTGGTGATAATCCGAGGCGGTGAGTGAGTTTGTAATCATCTCAGAAAAACCATTATCTGCCAATAAATTACTTATTATATTTTGCAGTTTTTCTCTATCTGGTTTTAGCGAGTACGAAAGTGATGCATTTTGTTTTGTGGGGATTTCGATGTTATTGTAGCCGTAAATACGTAACACTTCTTCTATCACATCTACTTCTCTGGTTACATCTACTTTTGCAGTTGGTATGCTTAAGACTAATGAATCAGTATTTTCCTTTAGAATTTCTATCCCTAATCCACGTAAAATCAATTTAACTTTATCATGCGGTATGACTTTACCAATTAAACTATCGGCAACTGCAAATCGATAAGTTATTTCAAGGTTATTTATTTTTATAGGGTAGATATCCGTGATATCGGAGGATATATTTCCACCGGCAACTTCTACAATTAACTGTGCTGCTCGTTGTAAAGCAAAAATGGTGGCATTAGGATCAGTTCCGCGCTCAAAACGGAAGGAAGCATCCGTTTTTAAACCATGCCTTTTAGCTGTTTTGCGAATGCTCACGGAATTAAAATAAGCAGATTCCAGAAATAGTTTGGTAGTGGATGCCGTTACACCAGAATTTAATCCGCCAAAAACACCAGCAATACACATCGGTTCTTCGGCACTACAAATCATCAAATCTGCCGATGAGAGTTTTCTTTTTACTCCATCTAAAGTGGTAAAATCTTCTCCGTTGATTGCATGCTTTACGATGATTTTTTGGCCTTTTATTTTGTCGCCATCAAAAGCGTGCAGCGGTTGGCCGGTTTCGTGTAAAACAAAATTGGTAATATCTACCACATTATTTATGGGCTTCTGCCCAATGGCAATCAATGCATTTTTTAGCCAATCTGGCGATTCTTGTACTTTTACATTCTCTAAACAAATGCCCGAATAACGTGGACAAGCCGTAGTATTTTCTACTACAACTTCTACCTTAAATCCATTTTTAGCGGGCTTTGGCAGATTTACCTCCGGAAGGATAACCGATTGATTTAAAAATGCAGCCAAGTCTCTGGCTACTCCAAGGTGCGAAGAAGCATCTACCCGATTAGGAGTTAATCCAATCTCGAAAACCCAATCGTCCTCTAGTTTATAATACTCTTTTGCTAATTGTCCTATTTGGGCCTCGTTGGGTAACACGATAATACCGCCATGGTCGGTTCCTAAACCAATTTCATCCTCGGCACATATCATTCCTTCCGAAACTTCTCCTCTAATTTTGGCTTTTGCAATTTCAAACGGTTTCCCGTTAGTTGGGTAAATGGTGGTGCCAACCGGAGCAACAATTACTTTCTGCCCTGCAGCTACATTTGGTGCTCCGCAAACAATGTTCAAGGCTTCACCGTTGCCAATATCTACCGTTGTAATGCTTAATTTATCGGCATTGGGGTGTTTATCTCTGGTTTTAACTAATCCAATAACTAAGCCTTCTAATCCGCCGGGAATACTCGTTACTTTTTCTAATCCCTCCACTTCTAATCCAACATTGGTTAGAATTTGGGCAATAGATTCGGCACTTAAGTCGGTTTTGATATATTGTTTTAACCAGTTGTATGAAATTTTCATGAAAAAGTATTCGCTTGCATTAATTTGCAAAGCTAATATAAAAGTGTAAAAATTACGGGTGCAGAACCATCAAAGTAAACCTTCGTCGGCAAAGCTAAGGTATTGGGTATTGGTAATGATAAGATGATCTAAAATCTGTATATCCATCATCATTGCGCTTTCTTTTAATTTTCTGGTGAGTTTTATGTCCTGCTCACTGGGTTGGATATTACCTGATGGGTGATTATGACAAAGAATAATGCCCGAGGCAAGACTATCAATAGCTGTTTTTAGAATAATGCGGATGTCTACCACCGTGCCAGCTACGCCTCCTTTGCTTATTGGATTAATGGAGATGACGGTGTTGGATTTATTCAGGAGGATAATCCAAAACTCTTCGTGGGGTAAATCTTCGAAACGGGGTAGAATGATGTGATAGACATCTTTGCTGCTATTTATTTTTTCTTTTGGTTTGGCTGCCGTCTCTTTTTTTCTTCTACCAATCTCCAAAGCTGCTACAATGCTTATGGCTTTTGCTTCACCTACGCCATTAAATTTCATTAAATCTTGTATACTCAACTGCGCCAATCGGTTTAAATCGTTGGAACAGCTTGCCAAAATTCTTTGAGATAATTCTACAGCAGTTTCTTTCTTATTTCCCGAGCCAATCAAAATGGCAATTAATTCTGCTTCGCTGAGTGCATGTCTGCCTTTCTGCAAGAGTTTTTCCCTGGGTCTATCTTCCTCTGCCCAAGCTTTTATAGAAAGTTTACTAGCATAGGTATTCATTAATTAAAAGTAGAAAATTTGTATAGAACAAAAAAATCCTGCCGTATGGGCAGGATTTTGAGCGTTCTTTTGCTGTGGTTTGAACCACACTATTTTAATTAAAGTCAAGACGATTTGGTTAAAACTGTGTTCACTCCACAATCATTTGGCGTTTGTATTCTCCAGTGCTGTCTTTTATCACCAAATAGTACAAGCCTTTAGGCAGATTAGCAACTTCTACTGTGGTTTTATCTTTTAGCGATAAGCTTTGGTACACCAATACTTGGTCTTTGTTGTACAATTGCACCGAGTAGGGGTTTATCACTGCCGTTAGCAACCCGGAATGATGAATGTTATTGGGCACAATCTCGAATACACTTGAAACCGGATTGGGGAATACCCTGTAAGGGAAAAGGGTAGGGTCACCGGGTGCGCCATTACAATTGATATAACTGGCATCGGCATTAAACTGGGTTGGCTCACCGCAATCATCGGTAGTTTGTACCGAAACATAGAAAGGATACGGCTCCGTACCATAAGCATCCCAAATACGTACCTGAATGTAGGAAGTTCCCTGCCCGCTGAGGATATCACCGCCATGCACCGCCCAATGATAGGTTCCGGAAGGGTTGGGGTCGGTATAGAAAGTGTATGTGCTACCTCCGCAAAACTGGCTGCTGCTGTTGATGCCGTAGATGTGGCCGATAGTTCCCGCATTTAAGGCAACCGGTTTACGTTCCACTATTTCTCAACATGGTCCGGTAATTCTTACCCTCACCTCTGAAGATTGCACTCCGGAACCGATTTTGCGTACCTGCACGGAAGTACCGGTGGCAGAGCCAACAATTTCCAAGCCCGAACCGAATGGAACCGACCAAGTATAGGTATATCCACTAATTGCTTGAGTGGTGAAGGTTACCGGGTCAGCACATACAAAATCACTTCCCTGTATGGTGGTATTGGACTGGCAAAAGGTTAGACAATTGATGGTAGGCTGCGCCCCTCTCAACTCGTTTAGCAGCCAAGTGCCGTTTAGTCTAGTAAAAGCTAAATGAGGCTCACTACCTCTGGAAGCGGTTATAAAATTTGCAAACGGAGTGTTTTTAGGGGATGAAGGAGGATTGGACGCTGTATAAATAGCCACCAAATCTTGGGTGCTTAGGGATTGATTACCACTCCCTATGTCCAAGGCGCTGACGGTTGGAATGAAATTATATGGCTGCAATGTGTTGTCTGCTTGAATTGGTAAATTAATACTTCCGCTAAAATTACTTCCGGGTGTATTATCCAAAGGTAACATCCTGCTTATTGAAAAATATTGTTCTCTGGATATATTTACGTTTATATTGATAACGCCTAAAAACTTATTCTCGAACCATAACCGAAAATTGTAAATGCGTTTTTCCTGCTTATCAGGTAAGGCATTTAACGAAGTCTCAAATTTTAATTTTGTTTTGGTAGATAGAGTACCAAATAGGCCTTGTAGTAATATGGGTTTATTGGTTAATAAAGAGAGAACTCCAAGTAATGGAGAAATAAAAATATTACGGCTTAAGCCCGTTTCTGCAAGCGTAGTTGAGAAACTAAAATACTCATGGTAAGGACCATAAGGTTGTGTGATTCCACACTCCGAACCATTGCTGATGGCAATATTTCTGGTTTGGGTTGGGTAGCCCAATTGTCTATATTCGTCCATGAAAGCTATTTGGGCTTCGCTACCTCCAGACATTGCATTAAAACTTGGATGTTTTAACTGTCCCGATTGCTCTATTAATAACTGTCTAACAGCAGGACTGCTTAACAAAGCTTGTGCTTTTTTTAGTATAGTAAATTGTTCATTTAATCTAATGATATTAATTCCGCTAGGAATACCTAAAGGTCTGACATTAAAACTTACTGAATTAAGATGCAATGCTGCAACTTGTACAGCCAACGGTATATTTGCTCCCAAATGCGGACTATCCATGGAGATATACAGCCTGGTATCATGATTCTCTCCCCTAAGCTCCATATCTCGCAAAGCATACCTTGCCACTAAACCTCCCATGCTTAACCCTAGAACTACATTTTTCTCTATACTGCCACTTTTATTTTTTAGAGAGTTTATAGTATCTATAGCAGTTTGTAACAGAAATGCATTGCGTTGTATGTAGTCAACACCGTCTTCATAATCTAAATAGATGATATCATATTTATCAATATCAGATATCTGTGTTCTTAAAGAACCAAAATCTGTCTGTCTATCTATTGATCGAATAAATGAAGATATAGTTTTATTCTCATTCGGTTGATTTGGGTCTGTTATTTTCCATGTATCTAAACCCTCAACCACAATTAGTGGTTTTTTTATACTAGTATTACCCTGGGCATATTTAATTTGTAATTTGCCCTTGCCTTGTTTAAACTTGTAAAACCTTTCGGAAGTAACAGAGATTTCAACATCAGGCTCTAATGCATTGGTTATTGCGTCACCCGACTCAATATCTACATACACTTTTGTTTGGCAATGCATAATGCTGCCATCGCTAAAACTTACCTTAAAGGTTATTGTTTTTAAACCAGACTCCGTAAATGTTTCGGAAGTGACCGCATTCATGGTGCTGAGTTTATAGCCTTTATTGTCGCCGAAATCAATACGCAAATCACTAATTGTTCTTGCATTATTTTTATAGAATAACTCGGGTTTGAACTCGAACTCTACCCTGCTGCCTTTGATATAATACCTTGAAGGGGCTACTGCAAAAAGTGTTTTGATTTCATAGGGGCTTTCGGCTCTGTTAGGGACATCATACAACTGGTCGTTATACACTGTAAATAAGTTCCTTTCCAAAGCATCTTCTTTGATTACCGCATAGCTAAAGTTTAATACGCTCAATGGTATTACATTTAAATTCTGAAGTTCAATTTGATCTAGTTTTTGATTGAAGGCAGACAATGAATCTATCTCGGCAGAATTTAGATGAATTCTGGAACTGTAAAATGTAGCATAAATCGATCTCCAAATATCAATATCTACCAAATTATCTGCATTTACGAATCCGTTGAATGATTTTAAATCGACAAACGGAATACCATAATCCATCAAATATCCGGTAGGTATTTGGCTTTTATCTATGTGTTGGAGAATGTAATTAAGCCGATTGGAATATTCGTCGGGTGTATTTTGTCCGTTTGCATACTTATTGGCGGTGAAAAATGAAACGGATAGCACCACTATCCGCATCCAAATACGTAGTTTATGTTTCATAGGTTTAGAATTAATAGGTTAGAGAAAAAATATATAATTAGTTATAGCGTAAATCAAACCGCCCTTTAGTAATCTTTGTCGTATCTCGACCATCTACACCGGTAAATTGAAAAGTACCCGAAATAATTTTATCAAACGGATCTAATCTTTTTATATGTAGCTCACCGGTAATTGCATCATAAAACTTGTCATCTTTACTGTATAATGCGGTAACACCGGGTCTTCTAAAATCCTTTTGGATTTTAAATATACCGGTATCGGTAATGGATGCCCCTAATATGCTTACTGTGGCACGCGATGCCTGATTACCGCTAATCGACATATCATTAAACTGATAATCTAAAAATGTTGCAGGGGGATTTGGAAAGCCGGCAAATACTTTGTAAGGTTTACCATCTACTAAACAGCCAAAGGTATTGGCACCTGTTTGGGTTTCGGGTGGTAGTTGAGAGGTTGGGTCGTCGGTGGGCATTTCAAAAACGGGTATGCGTTTGCATTTGCTTAGACCAAGGCTAATAAAACATGCCACCAGAAAGAAGAATGAGAGCTTTTTCATGGTATAAGGGTTTTGTATTACTAAGTTAAGTAATTTTTTTTTACAAAAGCAAGGGGTTAAATAAAATTAACCAAAGGGTAATGGTGGGGTTAATTCATCCGGTTGGCATATTCATCTGGGGTGTTTTGTGCCCGTAGTAAAGCGGGCAAAAAGAAAAGAAAAGCCAAGAGCATGCTGCATACCCTTAGCCTGGAGAGCGTAATTAGTTTCATAAGTTTGTAGGTTTATAGTTTAAAAGAATTAATTGAATTTTACGTCAAAACGTCCATGGGTTATCCTGGCTGTATCGCCCGGGCTATCCACTCCCACAAAATGAAAGGTGCCCGATATAATCCGGTTGCCGTGGTCAATCTTTTTGATGTGTAGTTCACCACTGATAGAATCATAAAATTTGGATCCAATTCTATAAAGTGCGGTACTACCGGGTCTTTTTTCCTCTCTAAGGATTTTATAAATGCCTATGGTGTCAATAGAGGCTCCCAATAATGCTATACCGGCTTGATTACCCTGATTCCCTTTAATCGTTAAATCATTAAACTGATAGCTGATGGAAATAGCCGGCGGGCTAGGAAAGAAGCCAAACACATTGTAGGGTTTACCATCTACCAAACAGCCAAAGGTATTGGCACCGGTTTGGGTTTCGGGAGGTAATTGAGAGGTTGGGTCGTCGGTGGGCATATCAAAAACTGGCAATCGTTTGCATTTGCTTAGACCTAGGCTGAGAAAACATGCCGCCAAGAAGAAGAATGAGAGCTTTTTCATGGTATAAGGGTTTAAGTAAAATTAACTAAAGGGTAATGTTGGGTTAAATAGTGATGGTATCACTTTTAGTGAGGGCACCACTACAATAGGCACAAAACAAAAAAATCCTGCCGTATGGGCAGGATTTTTAGAATAACATATATAAAAGCTTATTGCAAACCGTTTACAAATTTGGTTAAACGAGATTTGTTATTTGCTGCTTTATTTTTGTGGATGACGTTTTTCTTAGCCAAACGATCTAACATGGAAATTACCTTACGCAACAACTCGCTAGCTTCTGCTTTTGAGTTTAATCCGCGTAATTTCTTGATGGAAGTACGGGTAGTTTTTGCTTGGTAACGATTACGTAAACGCTTAGAAGCGTTGGAACGAATGCGCTTAATTGCTGATTTATGATTTGCCATATCGGTTAAAAATACTCTTCGTTTTTAAAGGACTGCAAATATAGCGCTATTAACTTAATATACAAATGCAATGGAAAAGATTTTTGTTTATAATTAGTATCCTCCTTTATTCAAAACTAAATTGGATGATTTTTGTACCTTTTCTTAACCTACAATTAACAATAATCTATTATTTTTAGTTCATGAAAAAATGGATTCTTTGTTTTATTCTGATTGTTTTTTCTGTCTCTATTGTCCTTTCATGGGGTTTTTTTGCACATAAACGAGTAAACCGTTTAGCCGTTTTTACGTTACCCAGTGAATTGATCGGCTTTTATAAAAACAACATTGATTGGATAACAGAGCATGCCGTAGATGCTGATAAAAGGCGCTATGCCAGCCCCGATGAAGCCCCGAGGCATTTCCTGGATGCCGACTATTATGGCGAAAATCCCTTTGACAGTATACCAAAACGTTGGAATGATGCTGTTGCAAAATATACCGAGGATACTTTATTAGCGTATGGCATTATTCCTTGGCATATAGATCGCGTAACTAGGCAACTTACTCAAGCATTTAAGGATAAAAATGCGCTGAGAATTTTACGTTTATCTGCTGATCTGGGGCATTACGTTGGCGATGCGCACGTACCATTGCACACAACTTTAAATTACAACGGACAATTAACCAACCAAATTGGTATTCATGGATTTTGGGAAACACGTTTACCGGAGTTATTCTACAAGGATTATAATTATTTTGTTGGTAAAGCCATTTATCTGGATGACCCCTTAGAAACAGCTTGGCAAATAGTAAAAGAAAGCTTTGCGGCATTAGATTCTGTTTTGCTATTTGAGGCTCAACTAACCAAAGAATTTCCTTCCGATAGAAAATATAGCGTGGTATTACGCAATGGGCGGGCACAAAGAGATTACTCTGTGGAGTTTACTACAGAATACCATAAACGTTTAAATGGCATGGTGGAGCGCAGAATGCGTTCATCTATACGAATGGTTGGCAGTTTTTGGTACACTGCATGGGTAAATGCAGGTAAACCAGATTTGAGAAGAATTACCAAAAATGCGTTAACGGCTGAAGAAATTAAACAAATTGAAGAAGAGGAAAAACTGTATCAACAAGGAAAAATTCTGGGCAGACCCGAAGAACACTAGGAAATAGGAAGTTAGAAATGTGATGGAAGAATTTTGAACTTTAAATTTTACTTTTTGACTTAATCCTTATTCTTTATCACTTTATCCCTATATCACTCTGTCACTACTAGTATCAATAATTATTCAGCATCACCGGCATAACCAGCATCAGAATATCTTCTTGATCGTCTTGATCAATCGGGAAAAGCAATCCTGCACGATTAGGTGTAGACATTTCTAAGGCCACTTCGTTACTTTGCAAATTAGTTACCATATCTATCAAAAAACGGGCATTAAATCCTATCTCCATATCTTCGCCAACGTACTGGCAAGTTAATCTCTCGTGCGCTTCGTTAGAAAAATCTAAGTCTTCGGATGATATTTGTAACTCACTTCCTGAAATTTTAAGTCTAACTTGGTGAGTAGTTTTATTGGCATAAATTGAAACTCTTTTTAATGAATTAAGAAATAGGGTTCTATCAATGGTCAATTTATTCGGATTTGTTTGTGGTATTACGGCATCATAATCCGGATAGCGTTCGTCTATCAATCTACAAATTAGATGAATGTTTTGAAAACTGAAAAATGCACTGCTAGAGTTGTAATCTATATTTACTTGTATGTCTTCTGTTGGTAAGGAACTTTTTAGAAGGTTTAACGCTTTTTTAGGCAGGATGAAAGAAGTAGCCACGTCCGATTTTACATCTTTTCTACGGTAGCGAACCAGTTTATGAGCATCTGTTGAAACAAACGTAATGTTGTCTGTACTTATTTGGCAATACACCCCTGTCATTGCTGGGCGTAATTCATCAGAAGAAACTGCAAATATGGTTTTGCTAATGGCTTCTGCAAGTACACTTGATGGAATTTCAATAGATGAACCATCTTCTACCACCGGAATTTTCGGAAAATCATCTCCATTCTCGCCGCTTAATTTATACTTACCATCACCGGCGCTAATCTCAATCCCAAAAGTTTTATCATCAATACTAAAAATAACTGGCTGCTCAGGTAATGATTTTAGAGTATCTAATAATATGCGAGAAGGAATTGCAATTTTACCCGATACTTTTGCCTCTACGTTTAGTGTAGTAGTCATGGAAGTTTGTAAATCGGTAGCAGAAACGGTAAGTACACCATCCCCTATCTCAAATAAAAAGTTCTCTAAAATGGGGAGTACTGTGTTGCTGCTTAGTGCACCACTTATAGATTGTAGTTGTTTTAATAGAGCGGTGGTTGATACTATGAACTTCATCTTCTTAATTTTTCGGTGCAGTAAATATAGAGTAATTTTCAAAAAATATTTTTTTGATTTTTAAATGAATTTCAGGCATTATTTCTTTTTCTGTACCAGTTAAATAAAAATCCAAAGCAAACAATAAATAAGATTGGAATACTTGTATTTGCTATTTGCCATGTTGTTTTTTGTGCAGATACTTTTTGTTTATCGAGTAATCTGATGGGTAATTCTTTATTGCGGAGATTTATGATATTTTCTCTTCCACTCAAAAAATCAACAGCATTAAGCATAAATGCTTTATTGGAATATGTTTGCTGGGTATATCTATCGAACCCTAAGGGGAAAATGCTGCCATCTAGTGCCGATATTTGGTTTCGGATTAAATCACCATCTGAGGCTACAATGATTTTACCGGACTTCGTTTCACTTTTGAAATTGGTATGTAAGTCTACAGAAGGCAAAGTTCTATTTTTAAATACTGAGGTTAAATCTCCTTCCAATAAAACGGCAACTGCTTCTTCTTCTCCCGAAAATTCTTGTGGATTATAATCTTCCTCCCGCATATTTAAGGTAATGAAAGCTGGCACTTGCTGTATTTTATTAAATGGTGAAGAATGTAGAAGAACGGTTTTTCTACTTGCGTTTTCAATTAAATCTATTGTACCAACATATTCTCCTCTAATGGCATCTAAATTTTTAACAATTGGGTGTTTACTTTGCGTAATAAACAAAGGAAAATACAACCAAGGCATTAAATTTTGATTTTGGGAAGCGTCTAAAACTGGTATTTGAGCACTATTTAAATCTTGTATCAGATTATAATTTAATCGCACACCGTAGTTAAATAGCATGTCATCTAAGTTTAGATTTCTGCCGGTTGCAGCAAAACTGCCAGAGTTTCTTAAACTATCTGTTTCGGCATTTAATTGGTCAATTAAGAAAAACAAACTGCCGCCATACATCAAAAACTGATCTAATTTAAATTTTTCATCTTCGGCAAAGGCTACCGTTGGTTTTGCAATAATTAGCGTTTTAAACTCACTTAGTTGCTGCAGAGTAGATATTTTTAGGTTGATGGATTGGACATCATAAGCCACTGCTAAGTTTGCAATAGCATCCGTAATAGGTGCCGAAGTAAGTTCACCATGCCCCTCTGTAAATGCAATTTTTATCTTTTGTTCACTTGTAATTTGTTGTATGGCAGAAATAAATGGATGCTCAAGGTTTTGAATAGAGTTCTGTAATACTTGGTCGGAATTTAGCCCAATTCTGCGCTGAAGCAACGATACCGGTATGAATTCTCCGTTGGCAATAACCATCGCCGAAGGAAAAATCAACTGTGTACTACTGCCCGAAGTTGTGCTTTGCTGAACGTTAATAGCTTCAATCCCTAAAGCAGATAATCGTTGCAATTCTGCTTCTTTTTGAGAATCATTTAAACCAACCAAAGGCTCAAAAACTTCAAATCTAATTCTGCTACCATTTACAGATTTAAAATCTTGAAGTAACTCTCTAGTTGCTATTTGCAAACGCTTAAAACCTGGCGGTAAATTTTTTCCGTCTAAGTACACCTCAATCCTTACATCGGTATCTATTTCCCTCAAAATTTCTTGGCTAGTTTGACTTAAAGTATATCGTTTGTCTGAAGTAAAATCCAACCGGAAATAAAAAATAGAGGTTAAAAAAATAAAGGAACATAGGATTAAAACAACTACCACATTTTGTTGGGTCAGTAATTTTTTAGGTCGATAAAAAAGCGAAGCAATAACTTGTTGACTGATATAGAGAAGTATTAAAATTAACACCAAAAAATAAAAAATATCTCTGCTATCCATCACTCCTCTGGCCAACGTTTGGTAATGTTCCTGTATTCCAACTTTTGAAACCCAATACGCCAAATTGGCATCAATAAACAAGCTGGATAGAGAAGAAAATCCAGTGTAAAAAAGCAAATTAAGGAACGTAGCCATTGTAAATGCAACAGCTAAATTGTTTGCAATTGCCGATGCTAATAACCCAATTGCACAAAATACAGCAGCTAATAAAATTAACCCAATATAAGAGCCTATAATTCCAGCAAAATCAATATCGCCAACTGGGTTAGCTAATTGATAAAGGCTAAAAACATAAACCAAAGTAGGTAATAAACTAATAAGCAAAATTATAAGAGTGGCTACATATTTAAATAAAACCAATTGCCAAACTGATATAGGCTTAGAGATTAGCCAAATCAACGTTGCGTTTACTTTCTCGGCTACAAAGGTTTGGGTTGAAATGGCAGAAACATAAAAAATGAGCACCCATGGCGTGATGTAGAAAAATGGCTGCATGCTGGCAAAACCAAAAGAAAAAATAGACGACTCTGGATAAATCCAAAAAAACAAGGAAATAAAAAGCAGAAACAAGCTAAGCGTAATGTAGGAATAACTATTTCCGAAAAACTGAAGTAATTCTTTATAAATTAATTGTCTCACTTTTATTTGCAGTTAATTCAGAAAATGCATTCTCTAATGACCCATTAAATTTAAATAGCAGAGATTGTAACCGTTCATCGGCTACAATATTTCCATGGTTAATTAAAATTACATGGTCACACAACTGTTCTACTTCTTGTAAAATATGAGTAGATAATAAAACGATTTTATTTTTACCAAAATCCTTTATCAGCTTTCTTATTTCTTGCAATTGATTAGGATCTAACCCGCTGGTTGGTTCATCCAAAATCAAAATTTCGGGGTTGTGGATGATGGCTTGTGCAAGACCAACACGTTGTTTAAATCCTTTGGATAATTCATTTATTTTTTTGTTTTCTTCGGATTTTAACCCCACTTGATGTATCACTTCATTTACTCGTTCTTTAACATTATCTAATTGATGAAGCCCTCCAACAAGTGTTAAGTATTCCTTTAGATACAAATCTTTGTATAATGGATTATCCTCCGCCAAATAACCAATTTTATTTTTTAATTGGATGTTTTGTAAGGTTACATCTTCATTTAATACTTGCACCTGACCGGCATCCGGCACCATAGCACCACAAATTATTTTCATGGTAGTGGTTTTTCCGGCACCATTGGGGCCCAAAAATCCTGTAATTCCTTTCCCAACCGAAAAACTAATCCGGTTTAATACTACCTTATTTGCGAAGCTTTTTTGAAGATTATCTACCTTAATCAATGTAAAATATCATTTTTATGCTTAACGATTGGAGAATAAAAATTCTTATCAGATAAAAACGAATAAACTCCCTTTATAAGTCGGCAATTTACAAATTCCGCTATCTTTGCCGCCATATGAACACCGAAGATTTATTTAAAAACGTAATATCTCATGCCAAGGAGTATGGCTTTGTTTTTCCATCCAGCGAAATTTATGACGGGTTAAGTGCCGTGTATGATTACGGTCAGCTTGGGGCAGAGTTAAAAAACAATATCAAAACCTATTGGTGGAAAGCCATGGTGCAAATGCACGAGAATATTGTAGGAATAGATTCTGCCATTTTTATGCACCCAAAAATCTGGAAAGCATCAGGCCATGTGGATGGTTTTAGCGATCCAATGATTGATAATAAAGACTCGAAAAAACGCTATCGTGCTGATAATTTAATTGAAGATAAAATTGCCCGTTACCAAAAAGATGGCAAAACAGATAAGGCAGCAGCATTAGAATCTGCTCTGAATGTTTGCTTGCAAAACGAAGATTTAAAAGGGCTAAAAGATTTAATTGTGATACATGAAATTGCTTGCCCTGTTTCCGGTACCAAAAATTGGACGGATGTAAGGCAATTTAATTTGATGTTTAGCACCCAGTTTGGTGCTATGGCAGATGATTCGGAAGCGGTTTATCTGCGCCCCGAAACTGCCCAAGGTATTTTTGTTAACTTTTTGAACGTACAAAAAACGGGCAGAATGAAAATACCGTTTGGCATTGCACAAATCGGTAAAGCATTCAGAAATGAAGTAATTGCGCGCCAATTTATCATGCGCATGCGCGAGTTCGAACAAATGGAAATGCAATTTTTTGTTCGCCCTGGTACAGAAATGGAATGGTATGAACATTGGAAAAAAGCACGTTTAAGCTGGCATTTGGCTTTAGGAACGGATGAGAAAAAATATCGTTACCACGAACACGCTAAACTAGCACACTATGCAAATGCTGCTGTGGATATTGAGTTTGAATTCCCGATGGGCTTTAAAGAAGTGGAAGGTATACACTCAAGAACCGACTTCGATTTAAGTCAACATCAAGAATTTTCAGGCAAGAAAATGCAATTTTTCGATCCGGAAATTAACCAAAATTACGTGCCCTATGTAATAGAAACTTCTATCGGATTAGATAGAATGTTTTTGCTTACTCTTTGTAACGCTTACAAAGAAGAAGATTTGAGTACAGATGAGCGCCAAGATAGTAGAGTTGTTTTAAAAATTCATCCGGCATTAGCACCAATTAAAGCTGCTATTTTACCGTTAACTAAAAAAGACGGATTACCCGAAAAAGCCCGGGAAGTGATGGATAAATTAAAACTTGATTATAATTTACAATACGATGAAAAAGATTCCATCGGAAAACGGTATCGTAGGCAAGATGCTATAGGTACTCCTTATTGTATAACCATAGACCACGAAACCTTAGAGAATAATACGGCTACTATTCGCCATAGAGATAGTATGGAGCAAGAGAGAATTGACTTGGCACAACTATCTGTAATTATTGGAGAAAAAGTAAGTTGGAGTAATTTATTGAGATAAAATATACATGAAAGCCATACTAAATTACTTTGATGAAAACCCAACTTGGCTTTATGTAACCTTTGTTATCCTTTTATTACCGGCATTATTTATTCATTTAGGTTTAATGCCACTATTGGCCGATGAACCAACACGTGCAGTGGTTGCTTTAGAAATGATTCTATCCGAAAACTATTGGATTTCTACCATTGCCGGCGAGTATTATTACAATAAACCGCCTCTTTATAATTGGCTTTTGGCCACATTATTTAATGTAACCGGAAATTTTTCAGAATTTCTCATCCGATTACCCGCTGTTATTCCATTACTATTATTTGCTTGGAGTTTATTTTTAGTGATAAAAAAACAACTTAGCACACGAGTTGCACTTTTTACAGCTATTTTTTTTCTAACCAATGCCAGATTACTTCTGTATGATTCTATGCTAGGGCATATAGATATTCTGTTTTCGTGGCTCACTTGGCTTGGGTTTATGGCAATTTATCATTACGGAGCTAAAGAGAAATGGCTGAAATTATTTGTATTAACTTATTTGATTACAGCCATCGGGTTTTTGAGTAAAGGATTGCCTTCTTTGGCATTTCAGGCGATAAGTTTATTAACGTATTTTATTTATCGGGGTAAATTTTGGCGATTATTTGCCATCCAGCATTTTATCGGAATATTAATTTTCGTGATTATTATTCTAATCTATTTTATCAAATATTTAGAATTTAATACCCTCGATAATTATTTAGAAACCCTTTGGGACCAAAGCAGCCAAAGAACTGCTGCAGAAACCGGGTGGAAACGTACCATTTTACATATCTTATTATTTCCGTTTGAACACATCGCACATTTATTTCCGTGGAGTTTATTAGTGGTGTTTTGTTTTATAAAAGGATTTTGGAAGAAGGTTTTCGCAAATGAATTCCTTGCATTCTGTTTTTGGATTTTTGTAACCAATATTCTTATTTATTGGTTATCGCCAGAAACCAGACCGCGCTATCTTTTTATGCTATATCCAATCTTTTTTATGTTTATCGCATACGGGTATGAAGAATTTAAATCGAGTCAAGAAAAATTATCTAAAATATTTGATTGGTTTTTGATTGGAATTTCATGTTTAATAACCCTCTCTGTTTTTGGTTTACCTTTTTATGATTTCAAAAATGCCATCATACCGTATTTTTATTTAAAAATATTTGGGTTAGGTGTGGCATTATTCCTGGCTACCTTCTTGGTATATCAACTAAAAAATCAAAAAATAATAGCTTTTGGAATAATATTATTGCTTTTACGAATCGGATTTAATTGGTTTGTTTTACCAGATAGATATTATAACAGTTCAGAAAAAATAAGAAAGGAAGAAGCCATAGACGCTGGTAATATCCTCAAAGATAAAACAGCATATCAATTAGGTTGGACACCCATAAATCATAATTCATTGTATTATTTACAACTAGAAAGAATGCAAATGATTAAACGGGTTTGGTCTGTAGAAGATACTTCTGCCATTTATATTTCCACCAATTTTTACCTTGATGAAATAAATCATCAACCAATTATCTTTAAATTTAAAACAGATTACGAACAAACTGAATTAAATTTGGTGAAGTTTAACCAGCTAGCAAATGAAAAAATTATCCGTGGTGATAACCGTTCTGAATGAACGAGAGAACATAAAATTACTGATTGATAAATTGCATGCTGCTTTAAATACCATTGATTATGAAGTTTTATTTGTGGATGATGGCTCTTTTGATGGTACTCAAGCCGAAATAAAAAAGCATGCTAATAATCGTATTAGGCTAATTGAGTTACGAAAAAATTATGGCCAAAGTACTGCCATGCAAGCGGGTATTGATTATGCAGAAGGGGAATACATTGCTACCATAGATGGCGATTTACAGAACGACCCGGCAGATATTCCAAAAATGTTGGAGTTGTTAGAAACCGAAGATTGGGATGTAATTGCTGGGAACCGAGCAAACCGTCAGGATGGTTTTATACTTCGTAAAATACCTAGCAAAATTGCAAATGCACTGATCCGAAAACTCACCAATGTTCACATAAAAGATTACGGTTGCACACTCAAAATATTTAAAAAACAAATTGCCGAGAATTTAGGATTATATGGCGAATTGCATCGTTTTATTCCTGTTTTAGCAAAATTGCAAGGAGCAAAAATTACACAAGTAGATGTGCAACATCATGCCCGACAATTCGGAAAATCTAAATACGGATTAAACAGAACATTTAAAGTTTTAACCGATTTAATGTTGCTTTTATTTTTTCAGAAATACATGCAAAGGCCTATCCATCTGTTTGGTTCCATAGGCGCAATTGCTTTTGTCATTGGAATTTTTATAAATATTTATTTATTGATTTTGAAATTAATGGGTGAAGATATTTGGGGCAAACCTTTAATCTTATTAGGTATTATTATGGTTTTGGGCGGTATTCAATTAATCACAATAGGTATTTTAGCCGAAATTTCTGTACGTACCTATTATGAATCTCAAGATAAAAAGACGTACCAAGTGCGAAATATTTTCAAAGGTGAATAAATCGGCAAAACAATTTCTTAAATTATTTCTGAAAATTACAATTAGCATACTTTGTATTGTTTTTGTATTTAAAAATATAGATGTTGAACAAGTATTAATTACACTTACTTCTTTAAATTATTTCTACTTAATCTTAGCCGCTATATTTTTTATACTTAGCAAATTCATTTCTTCTATACGGTTAAATCATTTTTTTAAAGATTCGGGGGTAATTATTTCTGAAATAGATAATCTAAAACTTTATTTATTAGGAATGTATTATAATCTATTTCTTCCAGGAGGAATTGGAGGGGATGGATATAAAATTTATTACTTAAACAACCTAAAAAATTACAGTAAAAAGGAATTGTTAATCGCAATTCTTGCAGATAGAATAAGCGGTTTGGTTGCTCTAGGGATTTTACTCGTTGTAATTGGCCTATTTATTATCCCCGCTTATTGGATTAAAATTTTATTAGTATCCTTTACATTAATTTCTATAACTGCATATTACTTAATAACTGTTTACAAATTCAAATCATTCAAAAAATCATTTTTATTAACTAACACACAAGGTTTATTAGTACAATTAGCTCAAGTTGCTTGTGTCTATTTTTTATTGGTTTCAGTACAGGTAGATGGAAACTATTTGTCGTATTTATTTATATTTCTTATATCATCTGTTGTTGCAATTCTGCCATTTACAATAGGCGGTTTAGGTGCACGGGAAATAACGTTTATGTATGGTTCGCAATTTCTGTTTTTGGATATTGCTAGTGCCATTACCATCAGTTTATTATTTTACTTAATTACAGCAATTGTTTCATTTGGCGGAATTTATTATAGTTTTAAAGGTGTAAGATTAAGCAAATGAAAATAGGCAGTTATCCTCAAAAGTTATTTTTCTTGCTTTTTTCTTTTGCTTGTATCTATATCTTAATCCCTACTCAAAATTCTAGCATTGATGC
>JBGTLU010000001.1:0-25423 GCA_041743935.1 Sphingobacteriaceae bacterium | reverse complement strand
TCTTTAATTAGGCTTTCGGCAATGTCTTGCGTTTCCATGCGAGTTCTGCAAAATACGATAGCAAAAATCTCGGGGTTAAAATCTACAATACGTTTTAAAGCATTGTACTTATCCCTTGCTTTTACAATTACATACTCATGCTCAATATTGGTATTACCTGTATTTTTGGTTCCCATGGTAAGTTCCACTGGGCTATCCATGTATTTTTTAGCAATGGCGCGTACTTCTGCAGGCATGGTGGCAGAAAATAACCAAGTGGTTTTGTCGGTTGGTGTTTCCGATAAAATTTCGTTGATATCTTCCTGAAAACCCATGTTTAACATTTCATCGGCTTCATCAAGCACTACGTAACTCACGTTACTAAAATCTACTGCACCACGACCAATTACATCGAGCATACGTCCCGGAGTTGCAACAACAATTTGCACACCGCGCTTTAAATCGCGTAATTGATCGCTAATGCTTGCTCCACCATAAATGGCAGTAATAAATGTTTTGTCTAGGTATTTAGCATACGTTTTTAAATCGTTTGTGATTTGTAAACATAGCTCACGCGTAGGGCATAAAATAAGAGCTTGCGGTTTGTTTAGGCTTAAGTCTATTAAGCTTAATAATGGTAAACCAAAAGCGGCAGTCTTGCCTGTTCCCGTTTGTGCCAGGCCAACAAAATCGGTATTGCCACTAAGTAGCACCGGTATAGCTTGTTCCTGGATGGGGGTTGGTTGCTCAAAACCAAGGTCTGTAATGGCTTGAACAAGTTTGGGTTGAATACCCAACGTTTCAAAAGAATTCATTTATGTGTTTTAAATGCCAAAGCGATATAGCTCAAGCGGCGCAAAGGTAAGCTTTTATATTGATATTAGGTAAGTTCTTGTTAATCATCTGGTAAGATGAAAATTACAAGAATGTTTTAAATTTCTTTAAAGAATTACGAATTATTTATGATATTTTATTTAATAATTTAGTTAAAAATACCATTTAGTTTAGCTATTAAAAAATTAATCAATTGATTTTCAATTATTTAAAAGAATGATTCAACATTTATTTAAAAAAATTAAAAAAATAGTTATTAAATTCGTTTTTGTAATTAAATATCTAAAGAAAAACTCTCAATCATGAAGAATTCTAAAATCACATCATACGTTTGTCTTCTACTAACATTTGCAGTCATACTAACTGTTAGTTCTTGCAAAAAGGATACCCAATTTGTAGAAGATTTATCCAAAATTGATAGAATAGAGTTTTTAAGTAGCAATTCAAGCTCACAAATTAAAAGTACTTTTTTACAACTTAATTTTAATGACAGAAAAATTTTATGGCTAAGTAAGTTTGATCAACTAATTAATTCCGAATTACCAGTAGAGCACAGAAATTTAATTATTGAATTAAAAAGCGAGTATTCTAAATCAACAAGCCATATTTCATTGATTAAAGGTAATTTTAGGAATATTGCTTTGAAGCTTGCTGAAATTACTCCAAGAGCAGATTTTTTACTAATGTTCACAACATTGAACGATTATTACTTTAGTGGAAGTTTTATTTCTACAGAGATTTGTGAAACTTGTATTACAGAGATTAAAAATGAACTTACATTAGAGTTTTATAATAGAATAATCAAAGATTCCTTTAAGGTTAGTCAAGAACTGGAAAATTGTAATTGCAGATGGACGTGTGGTGATCAACATGGTGCGTGCACAACAAATAATTGCAAAGCTACAGAATATGGTTGTGGTTTTGCATGGCTTTCACCATGCTATCAACGAGATATTTTACCTGGTATGGATGGTTATGAAGCCTGTTTAGCGCCACCATCATCAGATAAATAATGAAAAGCCCTCTTTATATTTTAACATATTCTGTAGTATTAATTTTAGTTTGGGGATTAATGCTATTGGATGCAGAATTTTCAACCATCTACTCCAGATTACTCTGTTTTATTGCAACTGCATATTTTACGTATCTAATTAAAGAAAGCCAAGCTTATAAACAGCTTAAATATGCCCCAATTTTAATTATGATTGGGCCATTATTTTACTTGGTAATGTTTTTAATAAACTTTAGTTCAATTTACCTGATAATTTACAATCCGATAATTTGGATTATTATGTTTTTTTTATTCGCGATTTTAAAACTCAAGCTAACGCGTGACTATATTTTTATTGTATTATTTATCACCTATTTCTATAATTTTCATGTATATCCGTACTATACTAAAGCAAACAGATCTAATAGTGCAACTACTGAAATTGTTGCAAAGGAATTAAACAAAGCACATAATTTAAAAGACTTTGAGTTTGAGGGTGATGAAAAAAAATTTACCATTGATACAACCAAAAAGATAATTTTAATCGAAACCTGGAATGAAAAATGCCCTCCTTGTATGTCATCCATCCGGGATTTAGAAGGATTTATTGATAGTCAATCTACTGTTCAACATGTGTATTTGTATCAAGATTTCGGTAAAGATAATTTACCACCGAATAAAATTTTTGAGTTTTCTAAAATTGCCGACAAGGGTAAGATTTTTATCGATTCTGATAATACTTATTTTAAAACACTTGAAATGAATAGTTACCCCAATTTTTTAGTGTATAATACAAAAGGTGAGTTAATAGATTACTTTACTGGTTATGTTCCTTCTAAAAAAGAAGAGTATAAAACTCGGTTAAAGAAGATGTTTGTAACGGCAGGAAAATAACCTACAAGCCATTAGCTCTTGCGGTAATTTCGGCAATGTCCAATACTTCAATTTCTTTTTCTTTATCAAAATGTTTTACTCCGTCGCTTAGCATGGTCATGCAAAAGGGGCAACCTGCAGCAATGATTTGCGGTTTGGTTTCCAAAGCTTCTTCTATACGTTCTATGTTGATGTCTTTTTTTCCTTTTTCGGGCTCTTTAAACATTTGTGCTCCACCGGCACCACAACACAAACCATTACTACGGCAGCGTTTCATCTCCACTAAATCGGCATCTAATTGGGCCAAGGTTTCTCTGGGTGCTTCATACACATCGTTTGCTCTACCCAAATAACATGGGTCATGGAAAGTGATGCGTTTGCCTTTAAAAGATTCTCCGTCTTGGGCTTTTAGTTTGCCATCGGCAATTAATTCTTGTATGAGTTGGGTATGGTGTATTACTTCATAGTTGCCACCTAATTGAGGGTATTCGTTTTTTATGGTATTGAAACAATGCGGACAAGCCGTTACAATTTTTTTTACGTTATATGCATTCAACACTTCGATGTTGGTCATGGCCATCATTTGAAAAAGGAATTCATTACCAGCACGTTTTGCAGGGTCGCCGGTGCAACTTTCTTCAGTACCTAAAACGGCATATTTAATTCCAACATGGTTAAGAATTTTGCAAATGGAGCGGGTAATACGTTGTGCACGCTCATCAAAACTGCCGGCACATCCAACCCAAAATAAAATATCTGCTTTTTCGCCGCTTGCCAATAATTCGGCCATGGTTTTTACTTGTATATCGCTCATTTGTTGAATTGTTGATTTGTTGAAGTGTTACTGTGTATTAGATTGAAGTTTAGTTTGTATATCGCTACGTTTTTGCGAGGTTTATTAAGCTTATAATTTTCAAATTAATCTTTCGCCCAATTTAATCTATCTGCCGGAGAGAATTGCCATGGTGCTTGGTTGTTCTCTACATTATTAAACATAGTGTTTAAACTACCCGGAGCACTAGATTCTTCCATCACCAAATACCGTCGTAAATCTACTATGATGGCCAATGGGTCTATGTTTATTGGGCAAGCCTGCACACATGCATTGCAAGTAGTGCAAGCCCAAAGCTCTTCTTTAGTTATGTAATCGTGTAATAAACTTTTTCCATCTTGGAATTCGGCTCCATGTTTATCCAAATTTTTTCCTACTTCTTCTAGTCTATCCCGGGTATCCATCATTATTTTTCGGGGAGATAATAGTTTGCCTGTAATATTTGCCGGACAAACTGAAGTGCATCGGCCACATTCGGTACAGGAATAGGCGTTCATTAAATTCACCCAGTTTAAATCGTGCACGTCTTTTGCCCCAAATTTTCCGGGAGCATCGGTAGTTGGAACAAATGAAGGGTCTAGCATGGCTTTTACCTCGTTGGTTACCGAAGGCATGTTAGTAAACTCTCCTTTATTTTTTAAGTTGGAATAATAAGTGTTCGGGAATGCCAGTAGAATATGAAAATGTTTAGAAAAGGGAAGGTAGTTTAGAAAAGCAAAGATACCAATGATGTGAAACCACCAAGCAGCACGTTCTAGTACAAGCAAAGACTCAATGTTTTGAGGTAAAAGTGGAATAATGTATTGACTAACCGGAAATGCTCCTGCCTGCTTATATCCAACAGCCCCTAAATCTTGTAATGCCTTATCGGCAGCATTCATGAGTAAAAATGCCGACATTAATAGAACTTCTACAATTAAAATAATATTAGCATCCGTCAATGGCCATCTTTTCATCTCAACCCCGCTAAAACGCTTGGTCTTTAGAATATTTCTGCGGGCTAGGAAAACAAAAACTGAAAACAATACTGCAACTGCCAACCATTCAAAGGAAGCAATTAGCACATTGTACAAATTTCCCATAAAAGGCGCAAAAACTCGGTGAGTACCTAAAATTCCATCGGTGATGATTTCTAAAACTTCTATGTTAATGATGACAAAACCAATATAAATAAGAAAGTGCATGAAGCCTGCTACCGGACGTGCTACCATTTTGGTTTGTCCGAAAGCAATCTTTAGCATGGTAAAAAAGCGCTTCTTAGGGTTATCGTTTCGGTTTATATCTTTTCCTAACAAGATATTTCTGCGAATTTTACCTACATTTTTGCTAAAAAAGTAGATGGCAGTTATGGCAAGGATTGCAAAAAGAATTTGTCCAATCATTATCTATCAAATTATTATTGCGAATTTAATACTAGATTCCAAATAAGTGGGATTTATTGCTACCTAATTGTTAATTAGAAAGAGTATAAATTGTAAGTGCCATTTTATTTCAAAATAATTTTCTGAAAATGGAAAAACAAGCTACATTTGCAATCCCAATTGAGAACGGTGATATAGCTCAGCTGGTAGAGCAAAGGACTGAAAATCCTTGTGTCGCTGGTTCGAACCCGGCTATCACCACACAAACCCCGAAGCAATTCGGGGTTTTGTTTTTTAATGTTTTTTAAAATAGTATCCCACCAAATTAATGAGACAAATACGTATACCACACTTCTAACATCTCAAATCTCATATTTTCTTACAATAAACTTTATTTTGAGGCATCGATTTTGATATTTATATTTAAAAACAAATTATTAAGATGCTAAACCATAAGTTAATTCTAATCGTATTTATTGCAATAAGTGCTTACTCCTGTTGTTCTAAAAAGAAATCCATGGAAAATACCAATAAATTAAGAGTTTGCCCAGATGAGTGGATAGATAACCGAATGCCAATGGTAGAAGGCAAAAATGATCCGCCTAAAGAATACTTCATCATAAATGGAAGTAGAGTAGAAAAAGACCAAATGGATATGGAGTGGATGAAAAAAAATTGTGATTTAAAACCCCAAATAGTTTATTAGTATGTTAAAAAGATTCTCCGTGCTGCTTTTGGCAGCAGTTATCATTATGCCATTTTTGGGTTTTGATGATCCAAAACCACATTCAAAAAAGCAAGTAAGATTCGCATTGCCTAAGGGCGTAACCGATGCCGATTATATTCCTGGTGTGATTATTTTTAAGTTGAAAAATGCAGAAACTAAACGAAGTATAAATACTTTCTCAAGTTTAATGGATGAAGCATTAAGTAAAATTGGTGCATCAGATCGTAAACAACTTTTCCCCGTGCAAAATATAGTACAAGATAAATTAAGAGTATTAGGTAAAGATGCTCCACGAGAAATCGATTTATCACAAGTATATAAAATCAAATATTCTGGCAACTTGCACATTACCGAGGCAATTAACGAAATTCTTAGAACCGGTGAGGTAGAATATGCCGAGCCGTCCTACATTTACTATACTACTTATACCCCAAACGACCCAAGATTTGCTAATGAACAGCAGTATTTGAAGGTAGTAAAAGCCGAACAAGCTTGGGATATTCGCAGGACTGCACCCAACGTAATCATTGGTATTGTAGATTCTGGTGGTGATTTAATTCACCCCGATTTGGCTGCTAATGTTTATTTTAATCCTGGAGAAAACGGAATGACACAACCAGGTGACCGCTGTTGGACGGGTACACCTCAAGATAAAAGTACTAATGGTTGTGATGACGACGGTAATGGAAAAATTGACGATTGGCGAGGCTGGGATTTTGCTGGACCAAATGGGAATAATCTAACTCAAGATAACAATCCAAATATAACCGTTTCTGCAAATGATCATGGCGTGCACGTAGCTGGTTTAGCCTCTGCAGTGAGTGACAATGGTACAGGCATTGCCAGTTTAGCTGGTAATGCTAAATTATTATTTGTGAAATGTGGTTCGGATGATAATGATAGAGCCATTTACAATGGATATGAAGGCATAAAATATGCTGCCGATATGGGAGCACACATCATCAATTGTTCCTGGGGTGGTACAGGCGGTAGCCAATTTGGACAAGATGTTATTAATTACGCTACTGCAAAAGGTTCTTTGGTAGTTGCTGCAGCTGGTAATACCGGAAATGATGAAGATTTCTTTCCAGCATCTTTCGAAAATGTAATTTCTGTTGGCAGAACTACTAATTTCGATGCAAAAGTAGGTTCTTCAACATTCAATTATAATATTGATATCATGGCTCCAAGTGATGGTAGTATTCTAAGTACCACTTTTCCGCAGAACTATGGTTTTAAGGGAGGTACTTCCATGTCGTCGCCAATTGTAGCAAGTGCAGCAGCTTTGGTAAAAGCTCAATTCCCTAATTTTACTCCACTGCAAATTGGAGAACAATTGCGTGCAACAGCAGATAATATCGATCAATTCAATCAGCCTACGGCAAATAAAAATGGTAAAGGACGATTAAATGCTTTTCGTGCATTAACTGAAGACCCTACTTCGGCAAGAGTAAGAATTACCCGTTTGGTAGACCCAAGCGGAACGTTATTGCCGGGTACTGAAGTAGAAATGAAGATAGAAATTACCAATTATCTAAAACCCATAACCGGATTAACCGCTAATTTAGTTTCTCTTTCTTCCGGTGCCGAAGTTTTGTCGGGAACTGTAAACATAGGTAGTTTAGGAACATTAGAAACGCATACTACCGGTACTTTTAGGTTTAGAGTTACTCCATCTGCAGCTGATAATCAAGAAATTTTATTCCGCATTAATTTGAGCGGAGCAGGTGGATATACTAGTTCTGAATTTTTTGTTCAAAAAGTAAATTTAAATTTCTTAGATATTTCCATCAACGATATCACTACCACTGCTACCAGCACAGGTAAAGTAGGATATGCAGGCGATGCTGAAGATGGTTCTGGATTTGTAATCGATGACGAAAATATATTATTCGAAGCATCTTTTATGATTGGAATTTCTAATACGAAAGTTTCCAATAATGCACGTGGTACTCAAACAGATTCTCCAGAGGATTTTATACCGGTAGAAAAAGTAAAACGAGTAGTGGATGCATCATCAGATTTTGTTTCTAAAGGCAGATTTAACGACCAAGGCAATGCCACAGGACCAATAAATATTGATGTGCGCCATAGACAGTTTGCCTTTGCCGATGAACCCGACAGTCGGTATGTAATTTTTGAGTACGAGATAGAAAATTTAAACAATACTCCATTAAACAATTTACACGTAGCCTTTTTTGCCGATTGGGATATTGGTTCTTTCTCCAATAATTTAGTTCGTTGGGATGATGCAAATAAAATAGGCTATATGTTTTCTAATGAAACTGGTTTGCCTTATGGAGGGATAAAAATTTTAACTAATTCTGCGCCGCCTCATTTCTTTGCTCAACGTAATGGATTGGCACCTCAAACCAGTGGATTTACAACCGACGAAAAATGGATTACCATGAGCAGTGGAATTGCAAATCCATCAGAAGGTACAGCAAGTGCTGGGGTGGATGGTATGTACACCATTGGTGTTGGTCCATTTAATAATATACCTACTGGAGGTAAAGTAAAGGTAGCTTTTGCCTTTATTGGTGGAAGAAACCTAACCGATTTACAAAACTCAGGCAACGCAGCACAAATAAAATACGATATCATTACCTCAGTGCGCTCTACCAGTGCATTTGCTATGGGTTTTGAATTAAAGCAAAACTTTCCGAATCCCGTGGCAGAAAATTCAACCATAGAATTTTCTATACCACAACGTGCAAAAGTAGAATTGAGCGTGTTTAATATACTAGGGGAAAGAGTAGCAGTTTTGGTTAACGAAGAATTAAACTCGGGTAGTTACGCTGCCGATTTAAATGTAGAGAACTTGGATAATGGTGTATATTTTTACACCATAACTGCAGGAAACTCTAAGCTTACTAAAAAACTATTGATACAAAAATAAGTGTCCTTATTACGAAAAATCCACTTTCAGAACCTGAAAGTGGATTTTTTTTGACTTTTATTCTGCAAATAACACTTTCCAGGCGTTGTGTACTTCGCCTTTATCTAAATATTGTTTAGCCAGCGCATGTAGTTGAATGGTTCTGGTATGTTTATCGCCTATGGTAGCATCTAATATCTCTTTTACATCTGCTTGAGCGCTGAATGCCATTATTTCATCTTCCGTTGGTAGAGTTTCTACATTACCCAACTGACCCAAATTATTTCCAGTAAGAACGGTAGAATTTCGTATGGCTTTGGGCAAAGTGTCTACTCCAATTCCCAAGGTGGTAAGTGGTTTTGCTACTTTAAATAAAGCTTCCGGTATCATACGGGCATACCAGTCGCCGCCCAAACGAGCTACTAAATCTATTTTATGCTGATCTATTCTTCCATCGGCATCTAAAATATCTTCTTGTATATGTATGATTTTTATTTCGGCAAGGATTAAGTTTCCGGCTCCGGGATTTTCTCCTAAACCAATTACCTCTTTAACGGTGCATTCTAGTTGCACAGGCGCTTCTTTCACTCTAGGTGGTTTTACTAACGTGGATGCAATTTCGGTAAACCCTGCTTTAGTAAATTCATTGGTGCCCTTCGGATACTCCGTACTTGCCAAAGAGGTTTGTTGTACCATGGCGTAATTCACGATGTTGATGACACACTCTGGCACTTCTAAAACGTTTTGTAAAGTGTGTTTGGTGGTATTATCGCGCACTCTGCGCGCCGGTGAAAAAATGCATAGTGGCGGATTGGAACTGAATAAATTAAAAAAACTAAACGGACTTAAATTCACATTGCCCGCTTTATCTATGGTGCTGGCAAAGCAAATGGGACGTGGTGCAATGGCATATTGCAAATAGTTTTGAATTTCGGCAGGCTTTAAATCGGCGGTGTGTAAACTTAGCATGCTTCAAAGATAAGATAATGACGAACTCAAAGAATAGACGAGTTTGATGTTTCAATTAAAACCTTCGCTAGCGCAGGCGTGTCGCTTGTTCTGTTATCCTTAACCGAACCTAGATTTTATTCTAATCCATGGTTCGTGTCTCCACGAACCATGATAATATTACATCTTTTTCAATTTCAAAATACTCCAATCGGTTTTTTCGGCTATAATGGTATTGCTTAAGCGGCCTAAACCTGTTATTTCCATTTCAACCACATCGCCGGGTTGTAGCCATTGTGGCTGGTAGTTTTTATCGTTTAGTAAACCCGTACCGTTGAGTTCCAAAAAGCACCCGGTACCTACGGTTCCTGAGCCAATAACATCACCAGGCAAAATATCCACACCGTAAGCACAACGCTCAACAATTTCAGCAAAAGTCCAATCCATGTCTCCCATGTTTCCTTCAGAAACCAACACTCCGTTCACCCAACATTTCATGTTCAGGTTATATTGATTGCCAACGTGTCCTTCTTTGGTAGGTTTTTTATATGGTTCCAACTCATCGGGTGTAACTAACCAAGGACCAATAACGGTAGAAAAATCTTTGCCTTTAGCTGGCCCTAAGTTTAGCATCATCTCTTCCATTTGTAAAGTACGGGCACTCATGTCGTTCATAATCATATACCCAGCAATATAATCATCTGCTTCTGCAGCGGTAATATTTCTTCCTTTTTTGCCAATTACGATGGCTGCTTCTAGTTCAAAATCTAATTTTTGGAAATGATCCGGCATGCAAACGATGTCACCAGGGCCTTGCACCGCATTGTGGTTAGTAAAATAAAAAATTGGGTATTGATCAAACTCCGGAATCATGGGCACTCCACGATTTCTGCGAGCAGTAAAAACATGCTGCCTAAAAGCATAGCCATCTCTGCACGAGGTAGGGTGGGGAACCGGTGCCATCAACTCAAAAAATATTTCTTGCTTTGCTTGTAGCTCACCGGATAAAATGGCTTTATTTACAGCATGTGCTCTCTCCATTAGCTCTTCGCCACCCTGCAAAAACAAATTCATGTTATCCGGAATCAGTTTATCACAAGAATTTAAATTATAAATGTGGCCGTTCACGTAAAGACCTAAATGTTCGTTGGTTTCGGTTTTATAGCTTACTAATTTCATCGTTTGTTGTTGTATTGTGCCAAATCTATAAATTTTGAAGTTTAAGTAGGCAAGTACCGATACCTTTTAGTAATTTATTTTTCTAATTTTGTGAGACAATTCATCCGATTTATTATGCCTATCTATCATACTTTAGGAAAAATTCCCGCTAAGCGTCATACTGTATTTCGTAAGCCCGATGGGGAATTATATGCCGAAGAATTAGTATCTACTGAAGGGTTTTCCAATGTTTATTCTTTGGTATATCATTGCTATCCGCCAACTATGGTAAAGCAGATTGCTGAACCTTATTCGGTAGAACCTAAAATCGCCAGAGAAAAACATCTAAAACATACGAGTCTAAAAGGCTTTAAAATTACTCCTACGGATGATTACCTACAAAGTCGCAAACCGGTTTTAGTTAATAGCGATTTACACATCTCTTTAGCTGCTCCTAAAAAATCCATGACGGATTATTTTTATAAGAATTCTCAGGCCGATGAAATGATTTTCATCCACGTTGGTTCAGGCACATTAAAAACAGGCTATGGAGAGATTAATTTCGAGTACGGAGATTACCTCATCATCCCTCGCGGAACGATTTATCAATTACATTTCAACGACGAAAATAACAGGTTATTTATTGTAGAATCATTTAGTCCGATTACTACTCCTAAACGATACAGAAATAATGTTGGGCAATTATTAGAGCATTCGCCTTATTGCGAGCGCGACATCAAACGCCCCGAAAATTTAACCACACACGATGAAAAAGGAGATTTCAAAATCCTAATCAAAAAACAAGGTTTAATTTATCCATACGTATATGGAACACACCCTTTCGATTTTGTTGGTTGGGATGGTTACCATTACCCTTGGGCGTTCTCTATCCATAATTTTGAGCCAATTACCGGACGTGTACACCAACCACCTCCAGTGCACCAAACTTTTGATGCACACAACTTTGTTGTTTGCTCTTTTGTGCCAAGAAAATACGATTACCACCCACAAGCTATACCGGCCCCATATAATCATAGCAACATCGATTCGGATGAGGTTTTGTATTATGTAGATGGCGATTTTATGAGCCGTAAAAGTGTCGAAAAAGGGCAAATTACCTTGCACCCGGGGGGGATTCCCCATGGGCCGCATCCCGGCACCGTAGAAAAAAGCATTGGGAAAGAAAAAACAGAAGAATTGGCGGTGATGATAGATCCTTTTCGTCCGCTTATGCTTACCGAAGATGCCGTAGCCATAGAAGACCCTGATTATTATAAATCCTGGATTTCGGGCGAATTAAACGGAGAAATAATTCATTAATCTAAACAACTAATACCATGCAAATTGTAGCAGATAAAGATAATTTACTAGCCAACTTACATAAAGACCACCAAGCTGCTGAAGATTTTCTGCCGCTTTTGGGTACTGATTATGTAGAGTTTTATGTAGGCAACGCCAAGCAATCGGCTTATTATTACCAAACCGCTTTTGGCTATCAATTGGTGGCTTATGCCGGTCCGGAAACTGGGGTTAGAGGTAAGGCATCCTATGTTTTACAACAAGAAAAAGTACGGATTGTACTCACTTCTTCTTTCGACCCTTCTGATGAAATATCTCAGCATGTAAACTTGCACGGTGATGGAGTAAAAGTATTGGCTTTATTGGTAGATGATGCAACCAAAGCATTTGAAGAAACTACGAAACGTGGTGCTGAGGCAGTTTATTCGCCCAAAAAAATACAAGATAATGATGGCGAAGTAGTTACTTCCTCTATTCAAAC
Organism: Sphingobacteriaceae bacterium; assembly: GCA_041743935.1. GTDB lineage: Bacteria > Bacteroidota > Bacteroidia > Sphingobacteriales > Sphingobacteriaceae > JBGTLU01. The sequence continues at coordinate 13,062 of JBGTLU010000001.1, read as the reverse complement.
GTATGGAAATACCATACATACGTTTGTAGAACGAAAAAATTACCGTGGTGCCTTTATGCCCGGTTTTGTGAAGGTAGATAAGCCTGCATTATCTAAGCCGGTAGGGCTAAAATACATTGATCATTGTGTGGGCAATGTGGAGTTGGGTGATATGAATAAGTGGGTGAAATTTTATGAAGATGTGATGGGTTTTAAACTACTCATTACGTTTGATGATAAAGATATTTCTACGGAATATACTTCACTTATGTCAAAAGTGGTTTCTAATGGTACAGGGTATGTTAAATTCCCGATTAACGAACCTGCTGAAGGCAAAAAGAAGTCGCAAATTGAAGAATACATTGATTTTTATAGAGGAGCAGGAGTACAGCACATTGCTATTGCTACGTATAATATCATCGAAACGGTAGGCGAACTAAGGAGACGTGGCGTAGATTTCTTAGTTGTGCCGGATACCTACTACGATGATTTATATGATCGTGTAGGAAAAATCGACGAAGATGTTTTGGAGCTTAAACGTTTAAATATTTTGGCAGATAGAGATCCTGAAGGCTATCTTTTACAAATTTTCACTAAGCCAGTACAAGACCGCCCAACGGTTTTTTACGAAATCATCCAACGCAAAGGAGCTACTTCTTTTGGCAAAGGAAACTTTAAAGCTTTATTTGAAGCCATAGAAAGAGAACAAGAACTTAGAGGTAATTTGTAATTATTAGTAGTTTGATTATTGAAGGGCACAGGTAAACAAAAACTTGTGCCTTTTTAATTGTGAATAAAAAAATTTAGATAAACAATGAAACTACCCATTTATACCATTGATGCTTTTACGGATAAAGCTTTTGCCGGAAATCCAGCAGGTGTTTGTATTACGAATGAAGCATTAGAAGTAGAATTAATGCAAAAGATTGCCGCAGAGATGAATCATTCCGAAACGGCTTTCTTAGTACCAGATAATTCGGATGCAGAACATTACAACATCCGCTATTTTACTCCTCAAGCCGAAATTGGATTTTGTGGCCATGCTACCTTGGCATCTGCAAAATTATTATTTGAAAAACATCCAAGTGAAAAAATTAAACTCACCACTTATAGTGGTTTAAAAATCGATGCATTGAAAGTGAGTAAAGGAATAAAAATGGGTTTCCCAATTTATGAAACCGACACTTTTTTATTTCCACCATCGGTTACACAAGCATTAGGAATGGTGCATTTTTCAGAAACTTTTTATGCACCTAATCCTAAAATGTTGGCTATTGTAATAGAGGACGAAAATCAACTTATAAATCTAAAACCTGATTTTTCTCAGTTACAAAAAAGTTTATCCGATTTGGTGGCTATCATTGTTACTTGTTCATCAAAAGACCAAAACATCGATTTTAAATCCAGAGTTTTTTGTCCTTGGGTTGGCATTAATGAAGATCCTGTAACGGGCTCGGCACATTCAGTAATTGCATCATATTGGGCAAATAAACTGAACAAAACTAGCATGAATGCTTACCAAGCATCGGCTAGGGGAGGTCATTTATTTCTAGAGCTAACCAAAGAAAACCTTTGGGTAACCGGCAATGCTATAATTGTGTTGGAGGGTAACTTACACATCCAATAAAAAAGCTTCTCGAAAATTAATTCGAGAAGCTTATAATGTTTTTCTGGCTTAAGTATTATTAAAAACCAAAGCCGATGGTAACACCTACTCTTAATCCAAACCCATCTACCGTACCCGAAACAGTTGGTGATTCACTGCCTTGTTGATCTTTAACTTTACCTGAATTAAATGCAGGTCCGAAGAATAAATCAAGCGCAAAGCCACTATCATACATCCACTGTTTTCCTAACATTAAACCTCCTCCAATGGATTCATACGTTCCTTTGTTATTTTCTTCATCTTGTACTCTGTAATTCTGATAGCGAGCAAAAGGTGCAACATATAATCCGTTTAATGCTTCGCCTTTAAAATAGCTACGATACTCAGGAGTAAAAGCAAAGCCGTCAAATTTTACATCATCTAATTTAAGACCAGTATAAGCAACGCCTAATTGGATAGATGATTTGTCGCTAACAGCTGTTTCATAAAAAACAGAACCGGTTCTAATCAGTGCACTAAGAGGATTAACTTTAAATGCGTTTTTTGGTTTGTTTTGCGCCATGCCTAAAGAAGTAATAAGCAAAAATGCTAAAAGAAATGCAATGGTTTTTTTCATGATTTTTTAAGTTTTTATTTTATACCAATTAACAAGCGTTATACCAAAATTAGATTAAATTTTAAAGGTTTGAGTAATGATATCAAATGTATATTTTTGAAAAAACCAAAAAACTAAAATTTAGTTGAAGAGAATTGCCATTTTTGCTTCAGGATCGGGGTCTAATGCCCAAAAAATATTAGAACACTTTAAGAAGAACTCTGAGGTAGAAGTGTCCATTATTTTATCCAATAATCCGGATGCATTTGTCCTGCAACGGGCGGATAATTTTGAAATTCCAACCTATATTTTTGGTAGATCTGAGCTCTACACGACAGATGCAGTACTAATGGCACTAAAAAATCTAAATATTGATTTGATAGTTTTAGCCGGTTTTTTGTGGCTTATTCCTGAGAATATCTTAGCGGCTTATCCCAACAGAATCATCAACATTCATCCATCTCTATTGCCAAAATTTGGCGGTAAAAACATGTTTGGCGATAGGGTACATAAAGCTGTGCTTACTGCCGGCGAAACCGAAAGTGGCATTACTATTCATTTTGTTAATGATAAATTTGATGAGGGTGAAATCATTTACCAAAGTTCCTACAAAATTGAACCGACAGATACCTTAGAAAATTTAAAATTTAAAGGACAGCAATTAGAACATTTACATTATCCTAGAATAGTGGAAAATCTACTTAAAAAGTTATAAACAAAACTCCTTCAAAAGAGGTAAAAGCCAATAATTTTGAACATTTTTGCACTGCCAAAACCGCAAGATGAATCAACCTCAAAAAATTAAAAACGCATTAATTTCTGTTTACTATAAAGATCATTTAGAGCCAATTATTAAACATCTACATCGCTTAGGTGTAAATATTTACTCTACGGGTGGCACCGAGCAATTCATTAAAGATTTAGGAGTTCCTGTACAAGCTGTTGAAGACTTAACCTCTTATCCATCTATTTTAGGTGGTAGGGTAAAAACATTGCATCCAAAAGTTTTTGGAGGTATTTTATCTAGAAGAAATTTAGAGAATGATGCAAAACAGTTGGAAGAATATAATATCCCCGAAATAGATTTAGTGATAGTAGATTTATATCCTTTTGAGGAAACACTTGCTGGCGGAGCCGATGAAAAGGATATCATAGAGAAAATAGACATTGGTGGAATATCACTAATAAGAGCAGCAGCAAAAAATTTTCAAGATGTGCTAATTATAGCTTCAAAAAATGATTATCAACCTCTAGAAAATATATTAGCCACTCAAAACGGAATTACCAGCATTGAGCAACGAAAAACGTTTGCATCAAAAGCTTTTCATGTTTCCTCTCATTACGATACCGCTATTTTCAACTGGTTTAATCAGGATAATAGTTTACCTGTTTTTAAAAAAAGTGTAGGAATTGCAAAAAATCTTAGATATGGCGAAAATCCGCATCAAACAGGTACATTTTATGGCGATTTATCCGCTATGTTCGAGCAATTAAACGGAAAAGAATTATCCTACAATAATTTGGTAGATATAGATGCTGCAGTAAGTTTAATTGATGAGTTCCCATCTGAAGAATCTAAAACTTTTGCCATACTAAAACATACTAATGCATGTGGCATTGCCAGCAGAAACACTATTTTAGAAGCTTGGCAAGCAGCTTTAGCCTGTGATCCCATTTCGGCATTTGGCGGAGTATTAATTTGTAATGACGAAATTGATAAAGAAACTGCTATAGCAATTCACCCTTTATTTTTTGAAGTATTGATAGCGCCTTTCTTTACTAATGATGCTATTGCTATTCTCTCTGAAAAGAAAAACAGAATATTACTTAAACGTAATGCAATAAACCTTCCTAAAAATCAGTTTAAGACATTACTAAACGGCGTAATTGAGCAAGATAAAGACCTAAGCATAGAGGGACCGGAAAAGATGAAACCTGTAACTCATTTACAACCAACTTCCTCTCAACTCCAAGATTTATTTTTTGCCAATAAAGTGGTAAAACATACCAAGTCAAATACCATTGTAATAGCAAAAAACCAAACATTAGTAGCAAGTGGTGTTGGGCAAACATCCAGGGTAGATGCTTTAAAACAAGCTATAGAAAAAGCAAAATCCTTTGGTTTTGATTTGAATGGTAGTGTAATGGCATCGGATGCTTTTTTTCCATTTCCGGATTGTGTTCAAATTGCAAAAGAAGCAGGAATTGATGCAGTTTTGCAACCAGGAGGCTCTATTAAAGATCAAGATTCTATAGATTATTGCAACCAGAATAAAATGGCAATGGTTTTAACTGGAGTCAGACACTTTAAACATTAATTTTTGATATTAACCAATTAAGAAACAATAATTTGCCATTTTTGCATATTATTGTCAATTAGAATAACAAACCAATTTATAATCTTCAATACATTAACCAAAAATGGGTTTATTTGATTTTTTTACACAAGAAATTGCCATTGACTTAGGTACTGCAAATACCTTAATCATACATAACGATAAAGTAGTAGTAGACGAGCCTTCCATCGTGGCAATCGACCGTAAAACCGGAAGAGTAATTGCCATTGGCAAGCAAGCCATGCTAATGGACGGCAAAACTCACGAGAACATTAAAACCATTCGCCCATTAAAAGATGGTGTTATTGCAGATTTTGATGCTGCCGAGCACATGATACGTGGCATGATAAAAATGCTAAACGGTGGTAAGGGTTGGATGTTCCCATCGTTGAGAATGGTTATCTGTATTCCATCTGGTATCACCGAGGTAGAAAAACGTGCCGTTAGAGACTCGGCAGAAATTGCTGGAGCAAAAGAGGTGTATCTTATTCATGAACCAATGGCAGCTGCAATAGGTATTGGCATTGATGTAGAAGAACCTATGGGTAACATGATTATTGATATTGGCGGAGGTACTACCGAAATTGCCGTAATAGCACTTGGTGGTATAGTTTGCGATCAATCTATACGAGTTGCTGGTGATAATTTTGATGCGGATATTGTAAACTACATGCGCCGTCAGCATAATATTCTGATTGGAGATAGAACAGCAGAACGTATAAAAATAGAAGTTGGGTCTGCATTGCCAGAATTACAAGACGGTCCTTCAGACTTTGCCGTTCAAGGAAGAGATTTAATGACCGGTGTGCCAAAACAAATCATGGTATCTTATACCGAAGTAGCTCATTGTTTAGATAAATCTATTTCTAAAATAGAAGAAGCTATTTTAAAAGCATTGGAGATTACTCCACCCGAGTTATCGGCAGATATTTACCAAACTGGCATTTATTTAACCGGTGGTGGTGCACTTTTGCGAGGTTTAGATAAGCGGATTTCTTCCAAAACTAAACTTCCGGTTCATGTGGCCGAAGACCCATTAAGAGCAGTAGTTCGGGGAACGGGTATCGCCTTAAAAAATATTAGTAATTTTAAATTTCTGATGCCTTAAGTTTTTTAAGGATATATAATCAGATAATTAGTATAAAGTATTCTGGAACCTGAAATGGTTAAATTGTAATGAGAAATTTATGGTTGTTTATTTTAAAGTATCATGCGTTTTTTCTGTTTATTCTTTTCGAAACAGCAGCAATCTTAATCCTTGTAAATAATAATAATTACCAACAAGCTACTGTATTAAACTCTGCAAATAATTTTTTTGGAGGGGTTTATACATCTTACAGTAATCTTTCTGATTATTTTAGTTTACGTAGTGCTAATGATAGTTTAGCCTTTGAGAATCAGCAATTGAGAAATCAATTAGATACAGATATGTATGATAATTCGGTAGTAAGAAGAACTCGTACGGATAGTAATCTATTACAACAATACACCTACATGAATGCCAAAGTGGTAAACAATACCACCTCATATCGCAATAATTTTATTACATTAAACCGTGGTAGCAAACATGGCGTTAAAAAGGGAATGGGGGTGATTGCAAACTCCGGAGTAGTGGGTATTGTGAAAGATGTTTCGGAGCATTTTTGTACAGTTATTTCCATACTTCATAAAGACACCAGAATTAGTGCCCAACTTTCATCTACCAAAGATATTGGCTCTTTAATTTGGGAAGGAGTAGACTCCAGAAAAGCCACCTTGGTTTTTATACCAAATCATGTGGAAGTAACCGTTGGCGATAAAGTAGTTACTACCGGTTTTTCCTTATTTCCGGAAGGAGTTTTAATTGGAATAGTTACCAGTTCAGAAATAAAATCAGGAGAAAGTTTTATTGATGTAGACGTATATCTATCCACCGATTTTCAGAACTTACGATACGTTTATATTGTAGAAAATAAATTAGCATTGGAACAACTAAAATTAGAGAGTAAATTAACCAATGATTAAACTAATACTAATCAACCTAATACGTTTTGCTTTTTTGATACTTTTTCAAGTTTTGTTCCTGAAAAATCTATCATTATATAGCCTAGCTGTGCCCTATTTATATGTATTATTTATACTGCTTTTACCCTTAGAATTACCTGCATGGGCTTTATTTATTTTGGCATTTAGTTTAGGCATTAGTGTAGATATTTTTTCCAACTCCTTAGGTGTTCATGCATCAGCCTGTGTATTTATGGCATTTGGCAGAATACTTTTATTGAAAGTATTTACCCCAAAAGGAGGGTATGAAGGAGAAACCAATCCTTCATTAGAAAACATGGGATTGCGTTGGTTTTTTACCTACACCACCATTTTAGTAATTTTGCACCATTTATTTTTATTTAACATAGAAGTTTTCAGAGTAAACGAGTTTTTTCTTACACTAACTAGGGCTTTATTGAGTTCCATATTTACGATTTCTCTTATCATGTTAAGTCAGTATTTATTTATCCAGAACAGAAGCAGAAGGGTTTAATTATGTTTTTTCAACGACGATTTGTAATTCAGGCAATTATACTAGCAGTATCTTTTATACTGTTGGTAAAGCTGTTTTATTTACAAGTTTTAGATGATAGCTATAAACTATCTGCTGATAATAATGTGTTACGTAAAGTAATCATTTATCCTGCCCGTGGAGTAATAATGGACAGAAACGATAAAATTCTGGTACAAAATGAACCAGTTTATGATTTAATGGTTATCCCCCGCAGTGTTACTGCTATGGATACCCTGGAATTCTGTGAAATTATTGGTATCACCAAAGAATCGTTTATAGAGAAATTAGCAAAAGCTAGAGCATATTCTAAAGTAAAAGAATCTGTTTTCGAGAAACAATTATCGGCAGTTACGTATGCTACTTTTCAAGAAAAGTTATTCGAATATCCCGGATTTTATGTACAAAATCGTACGGTAAGAAAATATCCAAGCCCTATTGCAGCGCATATTCTAGGATATATTGGGGAAGTGGATGATAACTTAATCGGAAAGTCGCAAGGATATTATAGGCAAGGAGATTACATTGGCATAAGTGGCATCGAAAAATCATATGAGAGCACATTACGTGGCCAACGTGGTATTAAAAATATCATGGTAGATGTTTTTAATAGAGCACAAGGCAGTTTTGAAGACGGAAAATATGATACAATTGCAGTTTCGGGCGAGCGACTAGTTTCTTCTCTAGATGCAGTTTTACAAGCCTATGGCGAACGCCTGATGAATAATAAAATTGGAAGTATCGTTGCCATTGAGCCATCTACTGGAGAAATTTTAGCACTGGTTAGTGGGCCAAGTTACGATCCTAATTTGTTGGTGGGTAGAGTAAGGAGTAATAATTATGTTCAATTACTTAGAGATGAGTATAAACCTTTGTTCATCCGACCTATACAAGCACAATATCCTCCAGGCTCTATTTTTAAACCCATTATGGCTTTAATTGGTCAGCAAGATGGTTTTTTAAATCCAAACACGAGGTACCCATGCGGTGGAGGTTACAGAATGGGCAGTAGAACTGTAAAATGTACTCATGTGCATCCGCCATTAAATTTAACAGAATCTATACAATACTCCTGCAATGCCTATTATTGCCATGCTTTTAGAGATATGATAGATCAACCTAAAGGAAAATCTGTACAAGAAGCATATCAGCATTGGAGAAACCGTATAGAAGCTTTTGGTGTGGGAGTAAAACTAGATGTGGATATACCGAACGAGTTAAAAGGTTTGTTGCCTACTTCAAATTATTACGACCGAATTTACGGCAGTGGGCAGTGGAAATCATCCAACATTATTTCTTTATCTATTGGTCAAGGAGAGCTCGGAATTACGCCATTGCAAATGGCTAATGTAATGGCGGCAATAGCAAATATGGGATATTACTATAATCCGCATTTAGTAAAAGCCATTGGCGAAAATAATTTACAAAGACCAGAATATACCACCAAAAGATACGTGGGAGTAGATAGTGCCTATTTTGAAGTAGTGATAGAGGGTATGCAAAAAGTAGTGGATGCAGGAACAGCTGCATATTCTAAAATTAAGGATATTCCGTTTTGCGGAAAAACAGGAACAGTTCAAAATCCACACGGGAAAGACCATTCCGTTTTTGTAGGTTTTGCTCCACGCCATAATCCGAAAATTGCCATTGCAGTAGTGGTAGAAAATTCCGGATTTGGATCTACTTGGGCAGCGCCAATTGCCAGTTTAATGATAGAAAAATATATAAAGGGAGAAATATCCCGACCAAAATATTTTGAAGATAGAATCCTCGACGCTAACCTTTTGCCTCCATTAGTTCCGGCTAAAGTGATTTCACAAAAATGATACGCCAACGAAACATATTTTTTAATATCGATTGGATAAGTGTTTCCATTTATCTGGCATTGGTATTTATAGGTTGGTTTAACATACATGCAGCAGTTTATGATGTTACGAATAGCAGTATTTTCGACCTCGACCGAAACTATGGGAAGCAGTTGATTTGGATTCTAACTTCGTTTGTGCTTATTTCAATCATATTACTTCTCGACTCAAAGTTTTTTGCTACACTTTCTTATCCCACCTATATTATTACCGTTGCCTTGTTGATCTTGGTCTTAATTGTTGGAAGAGTAATAAGTGGTAACCAAGGTTGGATAGATATTGGCAGCTTTAAATTACAACCGGCAGAATTTGCAAAATTTGCTACTGCCATGGCATTAGCCAGATTTTTAAGTGGCCCAACGGTTAAGTTCCAGCAATTAGGCACTAAATTACTAGCTTTTGGTATAGTCTTAACCCCCATCTTATTAATTTTATTACAGGGAGATGTAGGCTCTGCAATTACATTTAGCGCTTTCGTATTGGTTTTATATCGAGAAGGATTATCTCCATATGTGCTAATTTTTGGATTTGTTGGTGTGGCACTGTTCTTATTATCCCTATTGTTTAATGAGTATCATTTATTAATTGCTTTAATAGGAACTACTGCTATTTGTATTTATTATTTCCGGAAAAGCAGAAAAATTATTGTAAAGTTAGTGGTCGGCTTTATGTTATCTGTTCTGGTAATTTTTGGGGTAAACTATGTTTTTGATTCGGTATTAAAACCTCACCACCAAGCCAGAATTAACGTTTTAATTGGAAAAGAAATAGACTTAAAAGGCGCAGGTTATAATGTAAACCAAAGTAAAATTGCTATAGGTTCAGGCGGAGTATTTGGTAAAGGATATTTACAAGGAACCCAAACTAAATACGATTTTGTACCCGAGCAAAGCACCGATTTTATCTTCTGTACCATAGGCGAAGAATGGGGTTTTGTAGGCAGTTTTATAGTATTAGCCCTTTTTACAGGCTTACTCATGCGCATCATTTTTTTAGCCGAAAGGCAACGTTCTGCCTATTCCAGAATTTATGGCTATTGTGTTGCATCCATATTATTTTTCCATTTAATGATTAACATAGGAATGACGATAGGATTGATGCCTGTTATTGGGATACCTCTGCCATTTATAAGTTATGGAGGGTCATCCTTGTGGAGCTTTACCATCCTTTTGTTTATTCTAATAAAATTAGATTCAAACAGAATGGGGGTTATCCGTTAAATTTCTTTTTCAATAAGAGTAAAAATGCTTCCACTTCTTCCGATTCCATGTCCCAGCCAAATTTTGAAATTACCCTCTCTTTAAGAAAAATCATTGCTCTAGTTTCGTTCTGAAATGTATTAAGTACAGTTAACACATCTTCATAGGCGGTGGCATCGTTCTTAAATAAAGCTCTAGTAAATAAATATTTTTGGTTTAATCCTATCAAATTTCTTAAATCAACCCCCGATTTTAAAGTGGTAAATGGTGTTGCTAAGGTTTCTGGTTTTACATCTAAAACTGGTTCGGGTATAATTTCCTTTTCTGGTTCTATGATTTTTACTTCTTCTACTTCTTCTTCAGTAATAAATACTGTTTCTTCTATTAATGGTTCACGTACAATTTCTTCTTTCACTTCGGGTTCTGGAGTATCCATTTCCTCAATTTCTTCCTCAATATCTAATGTGTAAATAATTTTTTCTTCTTCCTTAATGGGTGCAATTTCCTCAACTGTAGGTGCAATTGGCTCGTATTGTTCTATTTTGGGCGGTTGGTTTGCATGTATTTTTCTAGAGAATTCAATAAATTCTATCAGATATTTTGCATTTGCCGCAAAAAGCTCCAATTCAATATCGTTTATTCTTTCTCTACTTCTGTTCAAAAACTCATATTGTTCATTTAGCTCTCTGAGTACTACCCCAATTTTGTTTAATACGTTTTCTTGTTGCATAATTTAAAATTCTATTCCTTTCAAAGTTAAACTACCAAGCGAAAAATAACTACTTTAGTTTCAGAAAAATTTATCCCGAATGTTTAACGAGAGTTTAGTACAAAACGCACAAAAAGTAAAAGGCAGTATCGAAATTATATGTGGGCCAATGTTTTCGGGGAAAACCGAGGAGCTTATTAGAAGGCTTAAAAGAGCAAAAATTGCTAAATTAAATGTTGAGATTTTTAAACCTGCAATTGATACAAGATATGACGAAACCGCTGTAGTTTCTCACGATTTAAACTCTATACAATCTACACCTGTAGGCAATGCTGCTTCCATTTTACTTTTAGGGACTAATGTACAAGTTGTGGGTATAGATGAGGCACAGTTTTTTGATGATGAATTACCTTGGGTTTGCGAAAAATTAGCTAACAAAGGAATAAGAGTAGTGGTTGCAGGTTTAGATATGGATTATTTAGGTAGACCTTTCGGTCCGATGCCCAATTTATTTGCCATTGCTGAGTTCGTAACCAAAGTACAAGCCATTTGTGTGAAGTGCGGTTCTCCTGCCACTCACTCTTACCGTACGGTAAGCAATGACGATAAAATTATGCTCGGTGAAAAAGAAAGCTACGAGCCACGATGCAGAACTTGCTATAATTTAGATTAGATAGAGACAAAGCTTCTATAAATTGTGGGGTGTCTTTTTTTCTTTCAAAAATGAGATCAAATCGTATAGCTCATTTTTTTGGTATTGATGGCCGTTAAGTTTAATCGTTTTGTTTTTTAATCGTATTAAAATCCGATTGTGTTTCAGATTAAACAAAGTGTATTCATCAAAATTCCAACTTTTTAAATCCTCCCAGTTTAAGACAAGATTTTTATCCGCAAATGAGTTGAAAATTATTTGATTATTGTTGTAGCTTATTTTTCTGTATCCCCAAAATACTTTGAATTGATACAAGGCATATAAGATAAAAATCCAAATTAATACAGCTAAAAACACATCATGTTTAAAAAACATGAAATCAAAAAAGTAAGATTTGCTATCGGTGTTGTAAATAAAAATAAGCATAGTAAATACTATGAAAAGTTGTATTAACGGTAAAAAAATCTCACTTTGTCTTAATCGGATGACTTTCATTTAGGGTGTAGATAAAGATACCGGTAAGATTTTTCCATTGTAAAACTGGTGACCGTTTATTGCAAAGTCGGCCACAAATTCACCCATATCTTTTGCACTTACCGGAGCTTTATAACCTGGGAATGCTTTTTCTAACATTTCGGTTTGTGCTGCTCCCAATGCCAAACAGTTTATTTTTATGTTTTTGGCAATAAACTCGGGGTCCTGAGCTAAACATTCTGTTAGTACATGCAATGCGCTTTTTGCTGTGGAGTATGCGGCTAATCCGGCAAACTTTGAGCTTCCTTGAAATCCACCCATACTGCCAATATTTAAAATATGTGCCCCAGGTTTTAAATTCTCAAACAAAAATTTAATCCATTTTATGTGAACTAAAACATTTCCTTTCCATTGTGCTTCAAAATCTTGCTCGGTGGTATTTAAAAAAGATTTATTGATTAACGTGCCGGCATTATTTATAACCACATCAAAAGAAATGGACTCTTTTTTTATTGCCTGTATAATGGGGTTTTCGTTTTCCCAATGTAAAGCATCAAAGTTAAATACAATGATATTGTTGTGTTTAGCTTTTTGAGCTAACTGATTAAGCTTGTTTGCAGATCTGGCAGTTGCGTAGATGGTATTAGAAGAATTTTCGGATAGTTTTATTGCCGTTTCAAAACCAATTCCACTGCTTGCACCACTGATAAAAATGTTCATATCAAGAATTTACCATTAATACCGATGGATTCTCTAAAACCATTAGTCCATCCCGAATTAATTTTGTGTAGGCAGGCTCACTATTGGCTTTATTTTCCAGATACATTTTAATTTCTTCGGCTGTTTCTTGTTCTATATCCGATTTGTAGAGTATTTCTAAAATTTCCATGGAAAGCAACCAATCATTCGCAAAATTTTTGCGAATCTGTTGCCACACATTCAATAATTCAGCAGCATTTACTTCATTTTCTCTATTATTTCTTACTGTTTGGTAAAGAGAATGAAGTTTCAAGGTGTTTTCATCGTAATGAACATGGTGTGTGGTAGTATTAGATACCAATGCAACTTGGTCATATGCATCTTTATCGGCAGCACCACAAAAAACAGAGAT